>JBCCXQ010000026.1:0-39620 GCA_039191365.1 Cyanobacteria bacterium P01_F01_bin.13
AGTCATCTGAAGGATTTGACTCTCCAACTGATCAATCTTCTTTTGTAACAGAGACTGCACCAATTCGCAGGGAGTATCTCCTTTCTCGTGCAAATTCAGCACTTCGCCAATCTCTTCTAACGAGAAACCTATAGCCTGAGCTTTTTTAATAAATTGCACCTGGTGCACGGCTTCAGATGCGTACTGGCGATAGCCATTGGTACCCCGCTCTGAACGCAACAATCCTAAACTCTCGTAGTAGCGCAAGGCTCCGACGGCTACATCAGTTTGTTTAGATAGTGCACCAATTTTTAAGGAAGCTGCCATGGCCCAGTCCTGCTAAAGAACTATCCTAACCATACTTCCTTGATCTTATAGTTGACTATAGAGTTTAGGCTATAAATGAAATAATGCTAAGCAGCACCATGCTGGCCGTATCTGATTAACACGATTTGCTAATGCAACATACCTTGCCCATCATCAACACCACGGTTATGGACAGCCAGCTGACTTATCCGATCTTAGCCCACGCAGGAGAACTCCATGGGCGACCGGCTACCCCTGCCCCAGTCGATGAGAAGGTGGATAATAGCTCGACAGAGCCAGAAACGCCAGCACTTAGTACTGGGCCAGAAACGGTTGAAGTCACCGAAGTAGACGCCTTTACCAGTGAACCACCCCCTATAGCCGGATTACCTGCCGGATTTGGCGAATCCTTATTGACTATATTGGTTGGCTTCCCATGGCTGCTGATTGTGTTACGCATGCAACTCCATACTCAACCTCGTTCATGAAGGCTTATCGAATTCGCCAGCTACATCGTGCTCTAGTGCCATTCATGGTGCTGCCGCTATTGTTGACCCTGACCACTGGGACTGCCTTTCAATTTGCAGTGGTGGCCAACCGTGCCCAAGATTTTATCTGGCTGCTTGAGCTCCATCGTGGCAAATTTGGCAGCATTAACCTGGAGTTTGTTTACCCCATCCTGAATGCACTGGGTCTCTTGACCCTGGTAATCACTGGGTTACTCATGTGGTTTGGGCTGCCAAAACGACGGTCCCAGGCATAGGGTTAACCAGCGACCGGGTATTCCTCTGCTTGTAGCGACTTAAACACATCTAGAAACGCATAAACCGCTGGGGATAGCAGTGCATCTTTGGGCCACGATACGCCAAGGTTTCGAAAAATCTGAAACGGTAGCTGGGCTACTCGCACATCACTGGGTATGGGGTGTGCAGAGAGATGGTGCAAAAGACCAATGCCCAACCCCTGACTGACCATACCCACAATCGTTGAATCGGTACGGACGCGGTAATCCACGTCTATAGGGGGCACGGCCCGTTTGAGACTACGGACGAGCTGATGGGTACAGCTACTGTGGACTGAGGTAATTATCGGGTACTCATGCAGGTGTTCCCAGGTCAGTTTAGGGGTGTTGATGGGACACTCTGGGGGCAACAGCCCGATGCAGGGATCCTTCATCACCATTAGACTGTCAAAGGTTTCCTCCGGCAGTAGCTCAGCTACGGCAATATCGGCTTTTCCTTCGCTTAAAGCTTGCTCAAAATCACGCAGTTCATCCAGTTCCGTGATGGTGACCTGGATATTGGGATAGGCGGTGTGAAGTCTAGCGATCGCACCAGGCAGTACATTACTGGCCAGACTGCGAAAGGCAATGACGCGAACCTGCCCACCTTCTACACCCCGCGCCTGAGAGGCCAGCTGACCAATGTCATCCAGGTTCTGCTGCATTTGCTGAGCTTTAGCACAGACGGCCTCGCCTACAGGGGTCAGGGTAGCCCCATGACGCCCACGCTTAACTAAAACCACGCCCAGCTCAGTCTCCAGGGCGGCAATGCTATGGCTGATAGTAGACTGACTAAGATTGAGCTCTAAAGCAGCCTCACTAAAGTTTTGGGTGGTTGCGATCGCAACTAACGCTCGTAACTGTGATAGCTTTACTTTTCCCAGATTCATAGCAACTGACACCTAGCCCAATACTACTGTCAGGCTATCGCACCTGCCAAAATAGGAAGCATCAATTTTTTGCATAGATGCTGCGGACAAGCCAATTAAGCAAAAACATCTTGCAGAAATTGAACTCTGAAGACAAACTTCCAGTATCTAAGCCTATATTTAATTTTAAAAATATTTTTAGATTAGCCAGTCAAGGACCCAAGCTAGTAGAATCAGCAATCCAGTTCCTATCGCTACTGTTTCAGTAAGCCAGATCAGTCGACTTTTCAGGTTAATCATTCAAGGAGTTGCCTTTTCGATACATCATCCCCAGGTAAGCTCAGACTCAGGTCAAAAACATTCGATTCTAATGAAATTGCCCTAAGGAGCTGGCTAAGAACTAGCTGAAAAATACCTGTGGCTGGTTAGATGGCCTGCAAAACCGCACCCCTTTGGGTTTGGAGAATCAGGATGAACACAGATAGCAGGCTAACACAATCGAGTCTGACATTGCCAAGCTGTAATGTTGACACATCAGCAATGCTAATCTGCTTAGATCATATGCACTGAACTTATTATATGCATCCTCGAAAATACAGGGGGGAGTGTCTTAATTCTTCAAGATGCCTTTACAAAAGGCCGTTGCTAATCCTGCCAGCGGTATTGGTAGGGCTCGGTGCGGGCTCCCCATACTTGAATACCATTGGCATCAAAGCCGCGATCCCAGGTGTCCATCCCATGCTGATGTAAAACAATTGTGTTGGTTAGACGAACGGCTCCTCGCAAATTTACAGGACAGCCTTCGGCTGGCGTACTCCCCACATAACCAAGGGATGAAGGTCGCAGCCCAACAATGCAGACCAAATTTCCCAGGGCATTGGTCTCAACTGTAGGAGCTGTCTGTTGGCAAAGTCCAGTCCAGGTATCGGGTGTCGCAGGTTTAAAGGTGCGCGACTCCACCCGGGTAGCATCTGCGCTAAGGGCAATTTGCAAAAAACGTTGTCGATAAGGACTTTCTATATTTTCTGTTAGGGCTTGTTCCTGATACAGGAAGACAGCCTGTTGATCAGATATTTCACCATTGACTTGAATTGGACACGTGGTTAGCTGAACTCCCACAAAATGGGGATTACGCTCTGCTTGCGCTGTGGTATCCATGGGGCGGGTCAAGTGCTCGACGACCGCATCTACATGTTGCTGTGACAGGGGCTGAGTTTGGGCATTTACCCGACTGCCACTCAACCACAGACCTAGCAGTACCGTGAAAAAAGACCATAACCGGGGCTTCATGGCGAAAAAGTCTGTCAGATCGCCCACCATTATCAGCCCTATTGTGGTCTCAAACTTAGATGTGTAAGTGTTTGTCACACTGCTTGGCCATTGCAGGCTATCCAACACTTTGGGGGGCCTCGATGGCTAATTCCATCAGATTAATGTCTGTGTGTCCAGGCCTCGGCCCTAAATCTTGCCAGCCGTGACGCTGGTAAAACTTAAGAGCGGTTTGGTTGGTCGGGCTGACCGATAGTTGAGCCCGAATCACACCCACTTCTTGAAATAGCCTGATGACATAGTCGTGGAGCTGATCGCTGATCCCCTGTCCCCGTCGGCTGGGGATCACATAAAACAAATAGACATACCCCAGTTTTTCCTGTCCCTTTAACTCTGTCTCGATTTGGCCGATGATTTCTTGCCCATCAAACACATGCACACAGCTCTCGGGACAAGCTTCGATGCGGGTATTGAGCCACTTAATGTAGTCTCGGGCATGTTCACCACTTTCTAAAATAAATCGTTTATCACCATCGTCAAAACTGCAGGCAAATGCGTCACGCCGAAAGTGAACACACAGCTCGGCATGGGCTTCAAGGTCAATAGATCGAAATGCAAGGTTCATCGGACGATGGCGGCCCTAAGGACAAACATAGGAGATGACCGATGGCGGCTTTGCTTAATCAGCTCTTAGAGCTGTTTAAGCTTTGAAACTAAAAATTGAACTAAAACTATTCTAGGACTCTAAACGAATTCCTGTGGCTGTGCAGCAGGCTGACCATAGATTTAAGTCTGGATCAGGCAACTCAGTCCGAACTTTGTTCAGAATATCATTAGCGGCCTGTTGAGTCTTCGTTAGGGTAAATACAGTTGGCCCTGAGCCAGACATCATGGTGCCAAGTCCGCCATAGCGGCTCATCGTGGACCGTAACTGCTTCACTTTTTCGTAAGCGGGCAGAACCACCCTCTCTAGGTCATTGTAGAGGTGGGAGCCAATAGCGGTGCTATCCCCATGGGCAATGGCTGTAACCATAGGTCCCGCATGGACGCGCTGTTGCCGCTCCTTCAGGGTGGCACTATTGGCAATATCGGCATAGCGATCGCTAAACTCGGCACGGTAGGTTTTATATGCCCACGGTGTGGATACTGAAATACTCTCGTACTTCGCTAGAACAACATACAGATCGGTAAGGCTGGCGAGAGGATCAAGTAATTCGCCACGACCAGTGGCAATAGCAGTACCACCGCGAATACAGAAGGGAATATCTGAACCCAGCTGGGCAGAGAGTTCTTCTAACTCAATTTGAGTGAGGCCCATGTTCCACAGCATATTTAGGCCCACTAGAGTAGCTGCAGCATTGCCAGAGCCACCGGCTAATCCAGCTCCAACCGGGATATTTTTATCGATGGTTATTTCCACACCGCGATTGGCCAGCTCTGGAAATTTGTTAGTCAGTAGGTCAACTGCTTTGAGGGCCAGGTTAGAACTGTCGGTGGGCACTTGGGGGTGATTGCACTGCAGCCGTCGGATAGGGGTGGGCAATCTGGTAAGGGTGATGCGATCGCACAAATCTACACTTTGCATCACCATAGCCATCTCATGAAATCCGTCAGGCCGATAGCCGATAATTTCTAGGTACAGATTGATCTTGGCTGCCGACAGCAGTGTGTAACTCGTCATAGACCCTTAGGACTGAATGTAGCCTCATCAATATCGCATTCCGTTGTCAGGTTTAGTAGGCTCTAAACGTATCGATTCGCGACACACGCTTAACGTTAGACATGCTGGTGCTGGTCTTGCTCTGGAGTGAATTTTTCCAGATGATTGCTTAAATCAACCCATTGTTCAACACTAAGTTGTTCCGCCCGGACTTGGGGATCAATCCTCATAGTTGTAAAAAATTCGGTGAGCCGCTCGCGGTCTACCAGACTTTTGAGATTGTTGCGTAGCATCTTTCGCTTTTGGGAAAAGCCCTGTTTTACCAGAGTATCCAGCAGCCTGGGATTGCTGGCCTGTTGAGGAAATAGTCGAGGACGCAAACGTACTACTGCCGACTCCACTTTAGGCGCAGGTTTAAATGCCTTAGCGGGTACGGGACAGATCAGTTCACACTGGGCCAAATATTGTATACGTACAGATAGACCATTAAATGCTTTGGTCCCAGGCTCTGCGTAGAGACGCTCTGCCACCTCTTTTTGGACCAACAGCACAATCGAATCGTAGGGGTGAGGATTGGGCTGGCGAACCTGACCTAGCAGTTTTTCGAGAATTGGTCCCGTAATGTAGTAAGGAATGTTGGCAACTACTTTATTCGGCGATTGAAAATTTGGATGGCCTGCTAACGCGGCTGTTAAATCGACATCTAAAAAGTCTCCTTCAATTAAAAGAAACCGCTCTGATGCCTGGAATTGTTGCCGTAGCTGGCGCACCAGATCGCGATCAACTTCCACCGCTACCACTGATTGGGTAAAGGGCACCAACCCCTTAGTGAGCACCCCCTGACCGGGACCGATTTCTAATACCCGATCAGTGTTTGACAGTTCTGCTGCCGCCAGAATCTGATTCAAAATCTGGGGATCGCGCAGCCAGTGCTGACCAAACCGTTTACGGGGACGGGGCATGGGGGTGAGGTGATATTCAGGGGGTGAGTGGATTGGTATTTTATAGCAGTTTGGTAGGGAATAGGCAGTGCACTCGCCAGGTAATGGGCAATGAAAGGTGCCTGGGAGGACTACACTAGGGTGTAAGAATTTGGATCAGGCTATGGCTGAGTCGCTAAAGGAATCGGGGCAAAAGGATACGGCCGGTAAGAGTATCAAAAAACCGACAACTCCTCTGAGCTGTTTCAGCGGTGCATTTATGGCAGGAACCTTGGGGGTTCTTTGTTATCGAATGATGGTTGCGATCGCAACCACCTTTGCGGCCAAACCGGTAATGTCTGACAACACCCTTGTGCTTAACATTTCAGTCGCTGTCCGCACACTGGTGGTAGGCATTGTTGCTCTAGGGGCTGGTGTTTTTGGTTTGACATCAGTGGGGCTGTTTTTACTCGGCATTCAAATCCTCATCAAGAAGCTCAGGGGCCAAGATGCCACGGTATAGAGACTTTTGTTAGAGACGTAATGTCAGCTGTCGGCTGATGGTAAATTTTAGCAATCGAACGGGGTGGCTCGAACCTCGGAGGACTGGGCCGCGCAGATACTTATTTAAGAATAGGCGTCCTAGTCCTTTGGCACGCCCATAAATGCGTTCTTTGAGCACATGGCCATAATTGGGCTCAAAGGCTAAAGGGCCATAGAGAATGTCAGCACGGTGGGTAGTACTGAGATTGTTTTGCTGGTGTTCAGGGTTAGGGAGACCGCCATGTTCACCGTAGTTGCGCCAGGGAACATAGTTGTGGAAGTTGCGATCGCGTAGATAATACTCAATACCAGAGTCCCATGGGGTATAGGTTTTGGGACCTGGATCGGCCTTAACGGCTGCTGCTAATTCGATCAGTTTCCAAGCGCTGTCTTTAGTCACCATATAGGCCACCATAGCAGTCGAGTATCCCTCGGCATAGCCTTTATCGGTAATGGTATAGATTTGTGCGGCACAGGTGTAGAGCCATGCAATACCAAGCTGTTTATCGGCAGGGTCAAAGGGGGCTGGTAACTTAGCAAAGTTAGTTACAGGCACAAAGTCCGCTTCCACAATCAACGTAGGCTTTTCTGACAGTAGCGCGCGCTCCCAAGCCTTACGGTGATTAAGCAAACACAGATAGCTAGAAGAATATGCTTTGTATTCTGAACGATGTACCTGACGCAACACCTCAACTTGGCATCCAGCAGAGTTCAGAAATGACGTCAGCTGATCTGTTTCCTCTTTATAGGCAAGTATAAATGTCTGACCAATAGTCTCTATCAGAAGATTGCTCATTAAGTTGGGTTTCAGGGTAGGCAGGGACTACTGAGGGCTAATGCCTAAGGCAATTCCACCGATGTAGGTTTAGCAATGTGGGGTAATCCCCAACCTAATTTCTCACGTAACACCTTGAAGAATTCTGGGTCTTTTAGACGAATAAATTTGGCCGGAAACTTCGCTTCTTGCAAACGTACCTGGTCACCAGGGGCAACGTAACAGCCTGCATTGCCATCCACAACCATAACCAGCGGGTCTGGATTAGCCGACGATACCGTCACCATTTCAGCACTGGGAAAGACTAACCCCCGCGCAGCCAACGAATGGGGGCAAATGGGAATCAGCTGCAGGACAGGTACACCTGGTGTAATGACTGGTCCTCCTGCCGATAGGGAATAGGCCGTAGACCCTGTGGGAGTCGAAATAATGATGCCATCAGCGGCAATATCAACCGGGGCATGGCGACCA
Source organism: Cyanobacteria bacterium P01_F01_bin.13 (assembly GCA_039191365.1). Taxonomy (GTDB): domain Bacteria; phylum Cyanobacteriota; class Cyanobacteriia; order Phormidesmidales; family Phormidesmidaceae; genus Leptothoe. The sequence goes on from JBCCXQ010000026.1 coordinate 7,574, forward strand.
ATGGTGACTTCAAAATGGCACATGCTGGTGAGAGGTTCACGATTAAGAACGACCTCATTGAGACACAGGGCCTCCCAAACAGGTTGGTTATCTCGCACTAACTGCACCGCCACCATCGTGCGATCTTCCACTTGATAGTTATCGGCAAGTACTAGCTCTAGAACGTGAGGCAACTGATTAAGATAGGTCTCTGTCAAAAATCCCATGTGCCCCGTATTCACAGCCAACAGGGGAATACTTGCGGGAGCGACCTGCCGAAAGGCTGACAGCACCGTGCCATCCCCCCCCAGCACAATGGCAAAATCCATGGACTCATCAAATCCCTTGGGTACCAAGGACTCAATTGGGGTGAATGTAGCCGGTTTATCGACATTGGCATAGCCTAGTAGCCCCCCTAACCCAGTTGCCGTAGCTACCTGACAGCCGCAGGCCTCAAGTTTGAGTGTCAATTCCTGCGTAACTTGATAGGCAACGGGTTTGACATCGTTGTATATGATGCCAACCTTTTTGCCAATCGTTTCAGGGTGGCTTTGTTGGGGGGGAACGTTTTTAGAAACCGAGGGCACGTTCAACATCCGACCTAATCGATATCCTTTAGGCTACCGTCTTTAGCTCTTACTTGAACAGTCCGCTGTCCTTACTAAAGATGATTTTTTCTGCGTCAGAGGGTAGCCCTCAGGCTAAGAGCTGGCTATCTTAACTCTAAAGTCCCTTTTGCATTATCTACTTGTGACTGCTCAACGTTTACCCGAAACCACTGCCCACGTTCGCATCACCTACCAATCCTGGCAACAGGGCAAACTTGAAGGCGAAGTTAGCGCCAATGAGTTTGCCTGGGAGTTTCAATGGAAATTTCGCGGCGGTCATCTGAAGGTGGAGCCATCCTTAGGTCGTGCCTTAATTCAAGAACCTTTGGGTCGATTTTTAGAACGGTTTGATTATCAGCTAGAACCAGGTGGGGACTATTCATTTACAATTCGAGCTGAGCTGTAGGAGAGGCAGTGCCCACTGCCTGTGAGAAGCGGTAGGATGGGCAGTACTCAGGCCAATTTGCCTTTAACTACTGTTTGATTATGGCAACGCTATCTTCCGAGTCATCGAGCACCTCCTCATTACGTCCCGACTACCGTTTGTCGCTATCAGTCTTGGTAATTGGCCTCTGTGTGGCCTCTGTTCAACGATGGGCAGGGCTGATTATTGCTTTATTGGGACTGTTTCTGGTGGTGCAAACAATAGTCATTCGACTGACGTTCACAGAGACAGAGCTGCAGGTGTGTCGAGGGACAACGATTTTGCGACAGTTTCCCTATGCTGATTGGCAGAATTGGACTATTTTTTGGCCACCAGTCCCAATTTTGTTCTACTTTCGTGAAGTCAAGAGCATTCATTTTTTGCCCATGTTGTTTAACCCAGCGGAGCTGGCTGGTCAATTAAATCAGCACTGCAGCAACGTGGGGCCGACTCAATAATCATGGTCCTGGCCCATGGAAAGTTCAGCTTTGTCCGCCTATTTGTCCGCCTGTAGAGCCCATCGAATACTATGCCGTCTGAAGAGTTTTCTGATTCATCTAACCAGACATCCAAGGATATGCCCTTACCCCCCCTGGCCAGTCGGGCTGTCGACCCTGATGTGGCCCGACTGGTACAGGCTGGTTTACAGGATCTAGAAAATCGTCGTCAGGCACTAAAGCAGGAGATTGAGCAGCTAGAACGGCGTCGCGATCGCATCAATGCCGAAATGCGTACCACCTTTGCCGGAGCCTCCCAAGATCTGGCGGTACGTTTACAAGGCTTTAAAGATTATTTAGTGGGCAGCCTTCAGGATTTAGCCACATCTGCTGAGCAGCTTGATCTAGTTCCTCCGGCTCCGACACAGGTATCAAGGCCTGAACCTGCAAAGCCTCCAGCGCCTGAGACGATTGCCGGGGGTATGACAACCACTGCATTTTCTATCCAGCGGTTTGAAGAACAACGGGAACGGGTACGCAGTCTGATTGACCAGTACCGTACCCGGCCTGACTACTATGGTCCTCCCTGGCAGCTGCGTCGCACCTTTGAAACGATTCATGCAGACCGAGTATCCAATTGGTTTTTTATCCAGGGGGGCCGTGGGGCTGTGAAAAGCTTGGGGAGCCGCCTCCAGAACGTATTGGTAGCATCGGCTGCCATATCGGCCCTCTATGCTATTTATGGTGACCGTCTGTGCAACATGGTGCTGGCTAACACTCCAGAACGTTTAGGGGAATGGCGACGTTGGCTACAGGATTGTTTGGGCATATCTCGCAATGATTTTGGCACCAACCGAGGCATCACCCTGTTTGAATCCCCAGAGGCCATGGTACAGCGGGCCGAACGGTTGATGGACAATGGCTATTTGCCCATGCTGATTATCGATGAATCGGAAGATAAACTACCGCTGGCGGCCTTGCGGTTTCCGTTATGGCTAGTATTTGCTCCAGATCCAGCGAATCCGATGCAGGATGATTATTATTACTAGGCCAAAGGACCATAACCTCCTAAACTAAAATCGGGCTTGGTTGTGAAGGATATGATGGCCATATGATTTGGTGGATTTCAGGCGGTTTACTGCTGTTGGCTTACTTGCTAGGTTCACTGCCCACCGGGTTTGCGATCGCAAGGCTGGTCCAAGGAATTGATATTCGCGAGCATGGCTCTGGCAATACGGGAGCTACTAATGTTTTTCGTGTTGTAGGAAAACAAGCTGGTATCACCGTGCTCATAATCGATCTACTCAAGGGAGTAATCGCCGTTTTACTAGCTCGGTATGTGCTGGCGCAGGTTGATGGAGGGCTGGCTTTTGCTAGCTGGGTTCAAACGTTGGCAGGACTGTTGGCAATTGTTGGCCACAGCCGGTCAATATGGTTAAACTTTACCGGTGGTAAGTCAGCCGCTACGGGGCTGGGAGTGTTATTAGCCCTGGCTTGGCCAGTGGGACTGGGGACTGCCATTATTTTTGGCATGGTCTTTGGTTTGTCGCGCACCGTATCCCTAGGTTCAATTTCCGCTGCCACAGCTGCACCGGTGCTAATGTTCTTTACCGGGCAGCCCTTACCCTATGCGCTTCTAGCACTGTTGGGGGGTGTTTATGTCATCATCCGCCACCGTAGCAATATTTCTCGGCTATTAGCGGGAACAGAACCGACACTAGGTAATAGTTAAGGAGAATCTTGATCAAGGTTCTCTCTAGCTCCTTTATTGCCCCTGCTGCTTATTATTACCTAACTCTCGCGACCGACTACTAGCCGCCCTAACCGCCTCAATCAGTGCTGAACGCAACCCTAACTCTTCTAGACATGCAATTCCAGAAATAGTCGTGCCACCGGGACTAGTTACCCGATCTTTAAGCACGGCGGGATGCATACCTGTTTTTTGCAAGAGCTGTGCAGTGCCCAGAACAGTTTGTAGCGCCAATTTATTAGCTGTTGTGCGGGATAGTCCGGCGGCTACACCGCCATCGGCCAACGCTTCAATCACAATGGCAACATAGGCAGGACCTGACCCCGACAAACCTGTGACCCCATCCAACAACGGTTCAGCCACTTGAACAACCTCACCCACTGCACTAAAGAGTTGATGGGCAAGTTCTATGTGTTCAGCCATAACTCGGCTGCCAATAGCTATTGCCGTCATACCGCAGCCTACCGTTGCTGGAGTATTGGGCATCGCCCGAATCACTGGCCAACCAGGGACAGCCTTTTCTAAACGAGCAAGTGCAATGCCCGCCAAAATAGAAATCACTAAAGGAGGGTCGCTGATTACAGCACTCGAAAAATCCCGAGCAACACTGTCAAATACCTGGGGCTTGATGGCTAAAACAACAGTATCGCTCTGGGATATCACCTCACGATTACTATGGGTAGTTCGAATATCGTATTGCTCAGTAAGCAACTCTCGCCGTTCATGGGATAGATCAGACACCACAATGGAAGCCGGTGCATACATACCCTCATAAAGCAGGCAGGATAATAGGGCCTCGCCCATTACACCACCACCAATAATGCCAAGTTTAGTAGGCAACGATCCAAAGCCTCCCCATGAGCTTATAGCCCCCTAAGGATACCGTGAAATGGCCCGATAACCTCGAACCGGCAACAGCAGTCAGAACGATGCTAAACAGTGAAGGGATGTTACAACATCGCTCTGAATGTCCACCGTTATCCCTAGGCCATGCGTGCCACTTGTTCGGTAGCCCAAGCTGGAGTAGGAGCTGCTTCAGATGCTATGGCGGGCTCTTCTTGCATGGGTAGATTGTCTTCACCATCTACAGGCATACTGACCTGTACACAGTTGGGTGTGAACAGGAAGATGCTCTCACCAATACGCTCTTGGTGGCCATCCATGGCATAGGTACCGCCTGCGACAAAGTCCACTGCCCGCTGTGCTTGGTCAGGGTCCATAATAGTCAGATTTAATACTACAGACTTCCGCTCACGTAGGGCCTGGATAGCCTGGGGCATTTCCTCAAAGGAGCGGGGCTCCATAACGATTACCTCAGACACTCCGTTAATTGCACCGGGCATACCAATCACATTACTTACACTGCTCATCGAATTATTCATAGAAACCATACCAGAATCGGTGGACATTACTCGGTCACGAATGCGGCGACGGGGCACCCGAAGCTCAGATGGGGCCGTTGTCACCCCGGTAACAGGCTGAGGCTGGGGCTGAGGAGGATGGTTCTCTTGCTCGTAGAGGTTTTGGTACTCCTCACCATCCATTTCGTCATATTCATACTCATAGTCGGCCGGATCGTTAAGGCCAACAAAGTCACGTAATTTAGTAAAGATGGTGCTCACGGCTGAAACTCCGTCATGGCTAGTACTAACTTGGCTAAGTCAACTCCCAAGACCTTGGCTTAAAAGGAACTGAGAGAGTAGTTGAGACTAAAGTGGATCATTGATGGTTTGAAATATCAGAAACCTCTTTGGAGTATTACTGATAGCTCTAACCCCATTACCTAAAACCAGGAATAACTTTAGATCCCTTATGCTCAAACGGCAATGGAAGGACAAACGTCATAACGTGTGAGTACGTTTGCGATGGTTTATCAACCTAAAGAATTAAACCTCTTTAGTCGACATTTGAAAATACCCTCGTACAATCGTCCGAGCATAACTTTGAGCCACAGTATACACGAATTGTTCAAAAAAAATCACCAATTTCAAAAATAGGTCTAAATATCTTGATCTTTTTTAGGAATCGGTCGAGGATAACGGGCCAAAACCTTCAGTCACGGGCACCAAACAGGGTAGTTCCTAATCGAATGACGTTAGCTCCTGCTGCGATCGCAAGCGGAAAGTCCCGAGACATTCCCATGGAAAAGTAACGAATTGGCAAGGGTGTTTCCTGATGATTTGCCATCGCCTCACCTAGGGCATAGGCCCGTTCAAAAAATGACTGGGTTTCAGTCAGTAATAATTCGTAAGGCGGAATCGCCATGATCCCCTCTAAATGGAGATGGGATAGCTGAGCTAATTGGGGTAAGGCTTGCCAGAGTTCTACTTCAGTCCAGCCATATTTATTTGGATCGGCTAATAGTTTGACCTGCAGACAACAGGTGGGAGAACGAGACAGCTCAGCAGCGATCTGATCCAGGCGAGAAGCCAGTTTTAGACTATCGACAGAGTGAATCCAATCAAAATGCTGTACAGCTTTACGGGCTTTATTGGTTTGGAGATGACCAATAAAATGCCAGGTAATATCCGGTAAATCTGCAAGTTCTGATTGTTTGCCGATGGCCTCTTGTACTTTGTTTTCGCCAAAGTCGCGGATCCCTGCAGCATAGGCTGCACGGATAGCAATAGCAGGAAACGTTTTGCTGACGGCTACCAGACGGACATGATTGGGTAAATCCAGTTGCTTTACTCGTTGAGTAATCCGCTGAGTAACATCCTGCCAGTTAGTCTGATATTGAGCAGGTCCTTGGAACGACCCCATCGCATTCATCATTGAAACGTTCGCTTATATACCTCATTTAGACGTTCAAAGTCACTATATTGACCCGCTTGACGCAGTATTCGAAGTCTCTGCTCAAGCATCATACGGGCTTCAGTACGGCCAATGGGGTCAAAGAGTAAACCTGCGGCACGATCAACTTTTGCCAGAAAAAATAATCTCTGGGCGTAGAGAGTGGTAAATAGCTCTTTATCGCCATCCACCAGACAAATCCGAAACAACAGCCCAAAATCAGGGTGGTTGAGGTAAGTTTCAGCGCTCATTCAAGGGGTGCGTGCGATAAATGTGAGAACAAATGACAAATTAATACTAGATTGACGCCGTTGCTAATTTTGATAAGGTTTTGTATTAAGTCTATTACCTGCTAGGTAAGCACTTCACAGATTAATGCATCTTGAGAATCAGTAGCATTGATTTTACTAAATGCTGTTCACCGTGACTTACTATCCAGTAGGTGTTCACTGAGACTAATGGCTGGAGCATAGACGTTCCTCAACACGATGTCAAAATCGGATCAGATTTTGAACCTGTCAGGCAGATAACATCTGCCATGAAGCAATTATTATTCAACAAGTGCAGGAATCGTAAAAGATACTAGTAGAATCTTCAGCGTTTTTTTTACTATCTTTAAAGTCTTTCCAACGTTTCTTAGTCGCTTGAGGTCAGAGACCTGTTTGGATTGAAGTTCTAAGCGCCAGTAGCTGGGCTTGGGCCTTTTGCAGAGACTCTAACCATTCGTGATGAGGATTGCTATCAGCAACAATGCCTGCCCCCACTTGGCCCCAAACAGTGTGTTGACCTGAGTCTGTAGGGGCTAGCAGCAAAGTCCGGATCAAAATGTTGAGGTCAAGGTGCCCTCGTACGTCCAAATACCCGCAGGAACCGTAAAATAAGCTGCGACGCAGAGGCTCCAAAGCTTCAATGATTTCCATACAGCGAACTTTGGGACAGCCTGTGATTGTGCCCCCCGGAAACGTTGCCTGGATCAGATCAACGGCCGTTTGATCCGGGCACAGGGTACCAATGATATTGCTGACCAAATGCATGACATGGCTGTAGCGCTCAACCACCATTAGCTCATCTACCTGAATCGATCCCCAAGTACATACTCGACCCAAATCGTTGCGTTCTAGATCCACAAGCATAATGTGTTCCGCACGTTCCTTTCGGTCTGCTTGCAAGGTCTGGGCAAATTGTCGATCGGCGACTGTAGTGGTTCCGCGGGGACGGGTTCCGGCAATGGGTCGAGTCTGGGCAGTTTGCCCCGATAGCTGCACCAGCCTTTCGGGAGAACAACTAATCACATACCCCCAAGGTGTCCGCCAATAGCTGGCAAAAGGAGAGGGATTAATCTGATGCAGTTGACGATACAGCTGCCATGGGGAGCGACTGGTTTCGGTTTCAAACCGCAGGGAAAGATTTACCTGAAAGACATCTCCTGCTCGAATATGGTTTTTGGCTTGCTTTACCGCTGTCTCAAATTGAGTTTGATTAGAGCAGAGGTGGACGGATTGGTTCCCTGGCGTAAAATTTGGGTCAATCGGCTCGCGATTATGACTCTCCAGCCGTTGCACCATGGTGTCTATGCCCGTTGGAGATAAAGCAGCTAACCACAGATACTGTTGTTGATGGTCGAGGACGGCAAACTGCTCCGGTTCGTACCAGTAGGCAACTGGAAAGGGTAAGGTGTCTTCTTTTAGATAGGGAAGTGTTTCAATTTCCCAAGCCGTATCAAACCCTAACCAGCCTAGCCAGCCACCGACAAAAGGGAGATGGTCTGGCGGTATTTCAGTTGATGTTGCGGCACTCCATTTTGCCAGGGATTTGGCCTCCAGCAGTGTTTTAAGTGTCGATAAAATCTCACCGATGGGTGGCGTAAACAGTTGCGGCTGACCCTGGTGATGGCGTGGCTTGCCTGCACAGAGGGAATACCGAATGAGATGGCCAGGAGCCCCATCTACCCGATCGGGACTTTCTAGCAGAGTGGCAATGGCCGATGAACAAAATAGTGCTTCAAATACATCAGCGCCGCTACGGTTCTCAAGGTTGAGGCGGTGCCAGTATCTGGGTAGCAAACCTTGCTCAGAGAGCGATGGTGTAGAAGAAAGAACCAAGTCGGGAATATGAGGAAATGGGCAGTTAGATGAGAAAGTGACTGCAGGGAAAACGCTATGCCGGATTACCTAAGGCAAACCGTCCCCACCAAAAGAAGATAAGTGTTATCAAAAAGAACCAATCCCACCAGCGTAGCTGCAGCTGATGCCACTGTACTTGGTGGCGTTCTGGGCTGGTAAAGCCCCGCACCTTCATAGCACCAGCAATTTGCTGTGCTCGCAACAGAAGGTTGTCTAGTAGTCGCTCTGCTACCATCAGCCAAATTTGGCTGGCATGACGCCAGCCCAGCTTACGCCAATTAATGGCACGGGTACGTACGGAGCGAATGAGATTTTGGACCTCTTCAAGTACAAGGGGGATAAACCTGAGGGCAAGGGTGAGGGTGAGGGCGATTTCAGTAACCGGTAGCTTGAACCACCGGAGCGGGGACATCAGTTCCTCAATGGCTGCGGTGATTTCTTCAGGAGCCGTAGTCAACAGAAATAGGTTGGTACTGTAGATTAGGGTAAATAGCAGTGTCCCCACCTTAATAGCAAGTTTTAGGGACTTTTGGGTGATTTGCACCCAGTGCAAATCGACCAGTATGTAGCGGTAGTTAGTGTCCGGTAGGGTACCGACGGTTTCAAACGGAGTATCGAGAGCTGCGATCGCATCCGGTATTGGCCAGCGGGGCTGAGTAACGACTGCAATGCCGTCCGGCATGACCATAATCAACAATGAGGCCAGGGTAAACAAAATCAGCAAACCCCCCATTTGCTGTCGCCACACCCGCCAGGGAATTCGAGCTGTTAGCGTGATCAATGACAGGACTACCACCAGCGCAATTCGCCAGATCATATTGGCTAAAACCGGTGTCAGCAAAAAACTCAACAACCATGCCAGCTTGACCCGTGCATCAATCCGATGCAGCCAGGTGACGGGCTGTTCGAGGTAAAGACCAATAGGGAGTGAGCGGAGTAGATCCATTGTCAGAGCAGTTAAACTTTTGTAGCCCGATTGGCACTTTCTCGGTCAAGGTCACGAATTTTTTTGCCTCGCCATAGAATGCGGATAGGGGTGCCTTCGTAGCCAAGATTTTCGCGAAACTGGCGTTCGATATAGCGGCGATAGTTGTCGGTAAAGAGTTTGGCCGAGTTTACAAATAGAGTAAATGTGGGTGGGCGTACACTCACCTGGGTGCCGTAGTAAATACGTCCCTGTTTACCTTGACGGGTAGTAGGTGGAGAATGCCAGCTAACCGCATCTTCAAGCACTTCATTCACCACAGCGGTACTCACCCGACGGCGGTGCTGCACCACAGCCTCATCAACGGCGTCTAAGATTTTGGGTACCCGCTGACCTGTCAGGGCGCTGACATACATGCGTGTAGCCCAGTCTAAAAAATAGATCTTGCCTCCCAGCTTTTTGTCGTACTCGTAGATAGTGTGACTGTCCTTTTCAATGGCATCCCACTTATTTACTACGATGATGCAGGCCCGACCCTCATCTTCGATTCGTCCTGCCAATTTTTGATCTTGCTCTGTCATGCCATCCAGGGCATCGATCACCAGTAACACGACATCAGCACGACGAATGGCCTTAAACGAACGGTTAATGCTAAAAAATTCCGGACCATAGTTGACGTTCTTTTTTTTACGAATCCCGGCAGTGTCGATTAGTCGATAAACCGTTTCCTTACGTCGTACCACCATGTCGATGGTGTCTCGGGTGGTACCCGAGATATCGCTGACGATGGACCGATTCTCGCCTACAAAGGCGTTGAGCAAACTGGATTTACCCACATTAGGTCGACCGACGATGGCGACTTTAATTTCGTCATCCTCTTCGATTTCATCAGTGGATGGGAGATGAGTAACCAGCTGGTCCAGCAGATCGCCGGTACCGTTGCCATGAATTCCTGACACGGCATAGGGTTCCCCTAAACCCAGCTCCCAAAATTCAGCGGCCTGGATCAGCCCTTGATCCTCTGACTCACACTTATTGACGGCCAACAGTACTGGTACAGACTGCTGTCTGAGCCAGGAACCGATCTCGCGATCGCTTTCATTGAGGCCTTCTTGTCCATCGACAACAAACACAGCTGCCTTGGCTTCCGCTAAGGCCAACATAGCTTGTTCACGAATGTGGGGTAAAAACTCGGTATCGTCATCAAACACCAGACCGCCCGTATCTACCACCATGAAGTCTCTGTCTCGCCAAAAGGCAGGTTGGTAGGTGCGATCGCGAGTCACCCCAGGTTGGTCATAGACAATCGCCTCCCGCGCTCCCGCTAAACGATTGACCAGGGTGGACTTGCCCACATTGGGACGACCAATAATTGCAACGATGGGCAAAGCCATGGGAAATGCTAGATGTCGAAAAAGCAGAAGACCATTGTAACAATTTGTGCAGGAGAGAGTTTTCCTTTCCTAAAAAGATTCCCGAAGGTTGGGATTGTCAATCCGCCTCCAAAGGTCTCTACAAAATGGCTTTCATATCAGCTTTGGCTTCGCGGCGAAGCTGTTTGGCGATACGAAAAAGCTCTTGTCCAGTGTGTAGATAGCTATCGTCGTAGGTGAATGTGAATCGTTCAATCTCTTCAATACCGTCTTCCAACTGATTAAGACAGTAATAGAGATTGGCCGCAACAGGCGCAGCCTGGGATGGATTGGGCATGGACTTGAATTTTTGTTTGGCCTTTTCCAGATAATCTCGACAACCTTCTAAATATTCCTGAAAGACTTCCATTAGCTCATCATCGAAGGGATCGGCAGAGAGGCTACGCACTTCTGACTTGAGCGGGCTAATGATTTTGCCAATCAACCGATCAATGGGGTTATAAACACTACGAATCCATGTGGTGAGAGCATCCTCAGCGTCTTTATTAGCTTGGCGCTGTCGCTGATACTGGGCGCTAATATCACTGGCCCGTTGCACTCTACCCCCGCTGCGTTGAGCATCATAGCGTTTGCGTGTAGCAGGATCTCCCAGCACCTCATAGGCCGCGTTAATTTTGGCAATCTGGTCATGATCCCCATGGCTTTTGCCATGGCTATCGGGATGATGCTGTTTGGCCAGGCGACGATAAGCCCGCTTGATATCGGCTTGTGTGGCCGATTCATGCAGCTCCAGGATTTTATAGTGGTTAGCGGTTGCCATAGCCAGTTTGAGATTCTGGCTTTATTTTATGGGGAAAGGGGCAAAGAAGGCAGGGGAGGTATAGAGGAGGGCATGTGGTCAAATAGCCTGACAAACTGGGCAATAGTAAAACCGTCGACTACTGGCAAACTCCTTAACGATAGGTGCTGCGCACACACGGCAGGGACGACCGGCTCGACTGAATACCCAGTGACGATACTGGGAGCGCTTTTGACCTTTAGCTTTCAGCTGGTTGGCCAGATCGAGATCATTGGTGATGCCGTTGTAGCGATAGGACTGGTAAGGGATAGCGATGCTCGCTTCGGCGAGGGTTTCTAGCTGGATATCGCTACAGTCAACGGGGCGTAGACGGGGGTGGATTTTGGCGACGTAGAGAATTTCACTGCGTAGATAGTTACCAATGCCTGCCAGGAAGTGTTGGTCCAGGTAAAGGGTGGTGAACTGACGTCGCTGGTTCTGTTTAGCTGTCAGCAATTCGAGGATGTTTGCGGGACGTAGTTTTGAGCTGAGGACGTCGGGACCCAGTTTGCTTAAAAAAGGATGGATGGGAATTTGCTTAGGGGTAAGCACCTCGATATCCGAGGCACTGTATAGCAGAGCTGATTTTTTGCTGTTATGGATGGCGAGTCGCAGCTGGCGTTTAGTGGTTGGATAGCTGTGGGCATTGCGCACCATCCAAACACCATAGAGCTGGTTGTGGCTGTAAATGCTCAGCTCGTTATCAAAGTGAATCAGTAGCGCTTTGCCGCGGGTTTCTACCTGACTTACAGTTTGGCCGGTTAGTTGGCTTTCGTAGGGTTTTAAATGGTCAAAGGCAAAGAAGACCTCGCTAGTGACTCTGGTTTTGATAGCACGCTCGATTTTATCGGCAGCTTTACGGATTTCAGGGCCTTCGGGCATAGGGTAAAAAGACTGGCTATTCCTTATGCCAGAGCTTAATAGTTTTATCAGAACTAGCACTGGCCATATATCGGCCATTGGGGTGGATTGCGATCGCAGTTACTGAGTTACCGTGTTCTGAGAATGTCTCCACCAGTTCTCCGGTTTTGGTATCCCATACCTTGATGCAGCTGTCGCCACTAGCACTGACAACGGTACGTTGATTCGGTGCGATCGCAACTGCATTAACCTCACGGGTATGGCCTTTCAACGTGTGAATCAGATTTCCTGAACGTAGGCTCCACAGCTTGATACAGCGGTCTTTTCCAGCACTGGCAATCAAGCGACCATCGGTACTGATGGTCACATCATTGACCGAGTTCAAGTGTCCTGGCAGCACCCGAAATACTTCCCCAGTGCCCAGCTGCCAAAGACGAATTTTGTTATCAAAGCCACCGCTGACGATCAGTTCTTCATCTGGGGAAATATCCACGCAGCGAATCATCCCAGCATTGCCCGAGAGTGCTTTCATCAGTCTGCCTTGCTCCAGGTTCCAAACACCAACGGTACGATCCTCACTACCGCTAATCAGAACAGAACCTCGACGACCGATGGCCACCGAGGTGACATCGTGACGATGGCCCTTGAGCACATGCAATAGGTCACCTGTGCCAGCATTCCATAGCCGAATAGTATCGTCATCACTGCAGCTAGCCAGTACCTGTCCCCTGGGGCTAAATGCCAAGCCATTAATCCCCCGAACGTGACCAGTTAACGAAGTTGTTAGGGTACCGGTATGTATATCCCAAAGATTGACGGTGTCATCCAAACCACCGCTAGCGAGCATCATCAACTTGGGATTAAAGGCTACCGTCGACACCCACGAGCTATGGCCTTCAAGGGTATAAGTACACACCCAGTTCGATGGGCCACTCCTAGGACCAGACGACCTTGAATGACTCATTCTTCCAGAAGAAACCTGGCGACTAGATGAACTCAGGGATGAGCCTGTTGAAGGTCGCCCTAAGCTAGTGGGGCCAGAAGGTTTAGCAGAAACTTGCCCAGACTTGCCTCTGTTAACCGGTGTAGGTTGTCTACCTGATATTGGCCGAGACTGACCTCTCGAAACAGGTGCAGATTGCTTTCTTGTGGGACCCAACTGACCTGAGCGAGGATGTGAAACAGGTCTAGACCGCGAAACGGGTCCAGACTTAGTCTGGGAAATAGGGCCAGAGTTAGATTGTCTAGCGGGCGGTGCGGTAGGCGGATGCTCCTGTCTAAACTCTGAACTCAGCTCCTGACTGATTAATTGCTCACTCAAATTGCGACTGACATCTTGCCCCGAGCTGATGGCTTCAGACATCAAACTTTCTGCGTCTTCAGGTCGCTGTCGAGTCCAGCCTGGTACCGAACGATGATAGGCCGGTAAGGCTTCCAACTCTTGAAATACTTCTGCGGCTGAGCGATAGCGCTCGTTGATAAAATCCTTGAGCATGCGATCCAAGATCGCGGCTAGTTCAGGCGTAACAGAGCGCCCTGCGGCAATTACATGTTCTTGCCACAGCCATCGCCCTTCAAGGGGACTATAGAGTTTTTCAGGTTTGCGACCTGTAAATAAGCAGATGCAAGTTGCCCCCAGACTGTAGAGATCGCTAGATGGATAGGCTTCGCCGCTACGCAGTTGCTCAATGGGGGAATATCCCTCAGTACCAATGCGAGTACCTGTTTGCTCTTGTTTATCAGCTAGCGACGCTTCTAGCTGCTTGGCAATACCAAAGTCAATTAGTACGGGTTTGTTGTCCTGTCGACGACAGATAATATTCGTTGGGTTGATATCCCGATGCACTACATTTCGATCGTGGATAAACTGCAACACCGGTAGTAAATAGTGCAGCAGGCTACGTATTTTTGCCTCATCAAAGGGACCATCTTTTTTTACCTCTTGCAGCAGTGTATTTCCCTCTATCTCCTGCTGTACCAAATAAAAATTGCCCTGTTGCTCAAAATAGGCCAGCAAAGATGGAATTTGCGGATGCTCCCCTAACTCGTTTAAGCGGATTGCTTCCTGATTGAAGAGAGTAAGAGCTTTATCAAAGGTTTTATTACTGGACTGACGTACAAACTGTTTGATAACGCAACGCGTATTAAGACGGTCGACATCTTCAGCCAAATAGGTTTTACCAAAGCCCCCCTGACCTAAAGGTTTGATCGGTCGGTAGCGATTGCGGAGTAACGCTGTTAGAGGCCTGCCACAGGATTGACACACAGTTATCCCCTCTGGGTTGACCGGTACCAAGCAATCAGGATTTAAACAGCAGATCATCTCGACAAATAGAACTAAGTCGTAACGTGACGTAAATGGGAACGCTATTCTACTTTACCTATCAACCCATCCTTAGAGTGTTTGATTTTAACGCTGGGCCAGGTAATTTCCCGGGAGCAAGGAAATTACCACCTTTAGTCGTATTATTTCTTCACAAAAACTGGCTTGAATCTAAAAAAAGTCAGCCTTTGAAGATAATGAAAATTTACGGTAGTAATTTTTTACCCAGTTCGCTGGTGCGTCGTGAGTGCTGAGTGCGGATCCGTTAGAGGGTATTATTGGGACGTCTCAGATATTGCCTTTCATAACAACGTCTATTTCATATGACTGACTCCAGTACTTCAGGGGCACGCCGCATTTTGGTGTTAGGCGGCACTGGTACGATTGGGCGCGCCGCAGTCGCTGCGTTGGTAAAGCGTGGTCACGCAGTTGTTTGTCTTGCTCGCTCAAAAGCTGGTAGCGGCGGTAAGTTAACAAAGGAGAAAACCACTCGCCTTTTAGCAGGAACCAAGGTGCTTTTCGGTGATGTGGCAAACACTAAGTTTCTGGCTAAGGTTTTTCGTGAAAAACAGTTTGATGCGATACTGTCATGCTTAGCATCACGGACAGGCGAACCCAAAGATGCCTGGGCTATTGACTATCAGGCCCATGCAGACGTTCTATCCTTGGCGAAGGAAGCCGGTGTGACACAGATGGTGCTATTGTCCGCGATCTGTGTTCAAAAGCCTCGACTCGTGTTTCAGCATGCCAAGCTCAAGTTTGAAAAGGAGCTAATAGAATCTGGGTTAACCTATTCGATTGTTCGACCGACTGCCTACTTTAAATCGCTGGTTGGACAGGTAGATCGGGTGAAGAAGGGGAAGTCTTTTTTGCTTTTTGGTGACGGCAAGCTAACCGCTTGCAAGCCTATTAGCGATGCTGACTTAGCAGAGTATATGGCAGATTGTTTTGAAAATGTTGCTTTGCAGAACAAAATTCTGCCCATCGGTGGACCGGGGCCAGCCATTACACTTTTAGAGCAGGGAGAATATCTTTTCAAGATATTGGAACGCAAGCCACGTTTTCAGAGTGTTCCAGCTTCGTTATTGAGCAGGATAGCGGCGGTTTTGGATGGCCTGGGTAAAGTGATTCCGCCGTTGGCTACCAAGGCTGAGTTAGCACGGATCGGACATTACTATGCGACGGAGTCGATGTTGGTGCTCAATTCTGAGACGGGATTGTACGATGCGGATGCCACGCCTGAGACTGGTAGCGATACACTATTCGAGTACATTCAGCGCCTGATTGATGGCAGTGAGACTGCTGATCGCGTCGATTACGACTTATTCTGAGATTTTTAGTTTGCAGGACTCAGTGTACATCTAATCTCCCAGGGAGATCGCAAACAAGCCGTTCAAGATAAAATCCATGATTCCTAGTCTACTTTAAGACTCATTATTGTTAGGCCTCTCGCTGTAATCTTCTTGGACCATATGTAGAGCATTTTCTGACTTCAGAAATTCATAAACAGCCTCCTTATATGCGCTCGTATAATCCTCAAAGCTCATATCAGAAACCTCAATCCCAAAGCTAGGAGAGCTTCCTTGTAAAATAGCTGCAATTTCATCGGTAATGCCTGGGAAAAAATGACTACCGTCATAGGTGTGCTCAGGATTTTTCGTTATTGCAGATGGGATTGAGAAGTCATAAAACCCATCATAGTGCTGAGCAACTTCGTGAAAACCTTGAAGGACACAATCTAAAAATTGAGGCTTATAAGTTTCGGAAACAACTTTCCAGGCAGATCGAGGAGGAACATAGGCAATGACCTCTGCATTTGGAAACTGTTCTCGTAGTTCCTTATACAACTCAATTTTAGACAAATCACAAGTAACAAATTGACCAGGCACTGATTCATTCAAGCTAGGTTCATAAGCTTTAGTAGATGCAAGAACCTGCATCTCAAATGCATTATCATAGTAAGTTGAGAGATCAGGGGCCGAGTCCAGTAACGTTTTAATAGAAAAGAGTAAAATGCCACTACTCAAATAAGCTTCAAATGGAGATCCCGTTGCTAACTGAGAAACGTCCCGCCTCTGATAGTTGAATTCTTCAAGAAAGTTAAATTCATCAACCCCTACGTATACTTTCTGGGGCTGAATTCCTTGTTTTTTGACGAAATCTGCATAATCTGAAAACTCTTCAATATGACCAGATTTAAAGGAGTAGTTGAAGCAATTTTCTCCTTCAAATGCTGAGACTCTTAATGCATTGCTCCTAGAACTTCCTAAAATAAGACAGTTATAGTCTTTATCCTTGGTATTTAAAAACAGATTTGTTTTCAAAGTTCTTTCATCAGGGAAATCATAGTTTCGGCCGGTAATCCGATTACCCTGACCGTACCATAAAGGATCGATAGCCCAGTTAATAGCGCCAACTACTAACAAGATGAATGCTGTAGTCCCACCATACAGCAAGAAATTAAAGGATGAATATGTTCCTTTAGATGGTGCATTATATGAAGGTTTCTTTAACTGTTTAACAACATCTAGCGTTATCGACGATGTATATTTTGGCAAATCAAGGAGTAGTTTTATACTGCCAAAAATCCTACTTTTTCCAACCATTGCTATAAAACCCTTGCAAATAACTAGATGATTAAAATATTCTTTTGAGTATGAGAAGAGTAGTAGCCTTAAACTGAGCGTAGTAGCAGCCCTAAACTAGAGCGATATTGTCAACTTAAAACTGGAAGTATAAAAACTCACTGACCTGATTTAGAGCCAGTATGGATACCGCTGTAGTCACTGCCATAATTAGAGACCATGCATTTCCAGGTCGCCATTGAAGCAGAGCAAAAATTCGATTCTCTGAGAATAGTGTTCCTAACCTGGAAGGGGCGTGTAGAACCGGGCTATAACCTCCCATCCATTCTTTGGTATTGGGCATCAAGAAGACAATCAATAGAAGTATGGTCACCCAAAGTAAGGCCTTCATTTCATGAAGATCCAGAGTGAGAGAAAACCCTTCAAAACCAACTCCAAGTACCTGTAAAGATCCCAAAAGAGGCTGTAAAACATTAGGTAGCTCAATACCGTTAGCTCCCACCATAGAAGCGAGAACAATATTAGCTGCGGAAAAGGTGCTTGCACGGAAATAGACCCAAGCGACTACTACGAACAGAAAAGTTAACCCCCAGCCTATCCGCTTGCTGATCCATGAGTCATCCTCAATGCTATGACCTAATTTGAGTCGGAAGGCCCGCCACTGATGATTAATAATAAGGGCTGTACCATGCAACCCTCCCCAAAAGATAAAGTTCCAGCCTGCTCCGTGCCACAATCCTCCCAATAGCATTGTCATCATAAGGTTCATATGACGACGAAGATTGCCCTTTCTACTGCCACCCAAAGGAATATAAAGATAATCCCTTAAAAAATTAGATAGGGTAATATGCCAACGTCTCCAGAAGTCTGTGATACTGATGGCCTGATAAGGAGAGAAGAAGTTGATGGGGAGCTGGATACCAAACATATAGGCAAGCCCAATGGCCATATCGGAGTAGCCAGAAAAATCGAAGTAGAGCTGCAGGGTATAGGCAAGGGCTCCAATCCATGCCTCTGTAAAGGTTGGTGCTATATTTTGAGCAGCTGCCTCAAAGACTGGTGTGGCAAATCTTGCAACATTATCTGCCAGGATGACCTTCTTAAATAGCCCCATAACGAAAACAGTCAAACCAATGGCAAGTTCTGATGATTCAAAGCGCCATGCTTTTTTGTTTTCTATTTGGGGTAGTACTTCACTGTGGTGAACAATAGGACCAGCAATCAGCTGAGGGAAAAACGTAATAAAGAAGATGTAATTTATGAAGCTACGCTCTTGGGTGCCCTTTTTATAAGCATCTACTAAGTATGCAATCTGCTGGAATGTAAAGAATGAGATGGCAATTGGTAGAGTAATCTCAGGTACTGGGAAACCACCGTGAAAAATACCGTTAATGTTTTCAACGATGAAAGCCGCATACTTGAAATAGGTTATGGCAAGAAGGTTAGCTCCAATCCCACAAAACAAAATTATTTTTCGTGTTAATTGACTGATAGCTTTGTTACCAAGCATCAGACCTAAACGATAATTGATGATAACTGATGCAATTATCAATACCAAATTCCATGGTTTAAAGAATCCATAGAACACTAAAGAGGTTATTATTAGCCAGAATATCAGCACCTTTCTCTGACTTAATGAGGGAAAAGTGGCAGCAATTTGACCAGCAATCAAAAAACCTAGTAGGACAACTGGTAAAAATATGAATATAAAAACAGGAGAGTTAAATAACATACAAGTTCCTGATTCGCTATGTCTTTTGTTTACTGAAATTGAGCAGATTGTCATCAATCTCCTCAAAATATCTAGATCAAAATAGAAGAACTCTGTTGATGTAATGGTTCAACAGTTTTTCAGAATATAGATAGATTTTATATAACTATATGTCAGCTATAATCCTTAATTGTTTTTAGCCTTTGAAGCTTCTAGCCTTTGGAGTGAAGTTAGGGTCAAACCTTCAGCTCGTTTCTGTAGATCTTAGTAGTGCTGCATCTATCTAATCTTTAATCAGGAGCTACACAGACTATAGACCAGAACACCCATTGAGATAATGACAGCTATCTAATTACTTAGCTTATTCCAAAATCAGAAGACTTAATCCTCTTAGAAATGTTCCATTTTGGCATAGAGATACCTTGTATGGTGTCAAATCAAACTAATAAGTAAATACTCTAGAAAAATACTTAGTAAGTTCATTGAAAATATTGAAATACTTGGTTATATTCAACCCTCTACACATTTATAAACTTGCGATCGATTACAAAACCATTTAAGCATTTGCCTATGGTAATGCTGAATTCGTAAAAATAACTGGCTTTTTGTTGATTGTACTCAAACCTCTAACACTAAAAATCACTGAGATATCAACACCTGATAGATACAGCTTTTACACAGGTAGTATGCCCAATTCAAGGTGCCTACTGACGCTTTCATGCCTTGATATTGGTGACCGAGATATTAGTGCAAGAATTAATAACAAGTTTGTCTATTCATTAAGCCTAGATAAAGGCTATCCGTACATTCTGGAGGTCAAGTGTGCTTTTTATGGATGACAAACAGACTTATATTAAAGTCGCAAGTTGAATCGTTGGCATACGGGAGTAGACCATGGGCTCAAGTGATTGCTTACCTTTATGCAGGTGTCATGGGTTAAGAGTATATTGATTGAATTTTGGCAAAAGAGTTTCTGTACTATAGATGCCATATTCACGAACGGTCTGACCATGGCAACTTTGCTAGTTAAGAACATCCACACATTGGTAACAATGGACGATCAGCGACGTGAAATTCGCCATGGGGCGATGCTGATCCGCGATCACATCATTGAGCAGGTGGGTGCTACCGCCGAGTTACCGGATACAGCTGACCAGATCTTGGATTTGCAGGATCGCCATGTGGTGATGCCAGGTTTAATTAATACCCACCATCATTTTTTTCAGAATCTGACACGGGTAGTGCCTGCAGCGCAAAATAGTGAGTTATTTGGTTGGTTGCAGGCACTATTTCCAATTTGGTCCAATCTAACCGCAGAGGGGATGTATTTGAGTAGTCAGTTGGCAGCTGTGGAACTGGTCTTGAGTGGTTGTACCACTGCCAGTAACCATATGTACTTGTTTGTCAATGATTGCTCTTTGGACACCGAAATTGCAGCGGTGCAGGAAGTTGGGCTGAGGTTCCATGCGAGCCGCGGCAGTATGAGTGTAGGACAGAGTCAGGGCGGGTTGCCACCGGATACCCTGATCGAGAATGAGGCTAATATTCTCAATGACTGTCAGCGTCTGATTGAGCAGTATCACGATCCTAATCGCTATGCCCAGCTACGCATCACACTGGCTCCCTGTTCTCCATTTTCAGTATCGCAAGACTTAATGCGGGTAAGTGCAGAGATGGCTCGCAGCTACAGTGGCGTCCGTCTACACACCCACTTAGCAGAGAACCGCTCTGATGTGGAATACAGTCTGGAAAAATTTGGGTTAACTCCGGGTCAATATGCGGAATCCGTAGGATGGCTGGGTAACGATGTGTGGCATGCTCACTGCGTGAAACTTAGCGATGAGTCGATTGCCAAATTTGGTCGGACGGGTACGGGGGTAGCCCACTGCCCCTGCAGCAATATGCGACTTGCAAGCGGTATTGCCCCGATTCGAAAAATGCTTGATCAACATGTGCCTGTTGGCTTGGGAGTGGATGGTGCCGCCTCAAACGATGGCACACATATGTTGCAGGAGGCACGCACAGCATTCCTATTAGCACGGGTGGGGGCAGAAGATGCATCCGTCATTACCGCTCGGCAGATATTAGAGGTTGGTACTCGTGGTGGAGCAACGGTTCTAGGACGGGATGATATCGGTTATTTAGCACCTGATATGGCTGCTGATTTTGTTGCATTTGACTTGGATCGACCTGAATTTGCGGGGACCTATGATGTTGTGGCGGCTTTGATCTTTTGCCCAATCCCGCAGGTGAGCTACAGCTTTATCCATGGTCGTTGTGTAGTAGAGGCTGGTCAATTGGTCACTGTAGACTTATCCCAATTACTAAAGAGACACCAACAATATTCACAACAGTTGGAAACGGGTTCTTAATAAACTTGGAACAGTTACGGTTGATAGGCCGTCGAAAGATAAAATAGTTGTTGCCTAAGAGAAGCGTTGGTGGTGATTCTACTCTCATTGCTGAGGGTAGACGAAGCCGACAAGAGTCCTATGCAATCGTGCGGAATTAGATGACGGGAATTGCTGCCCTGAACTATGAATTCAGCTTTGAAATACAGGGCAAATAGTGACTGTAATTGACAGGTTCATCCCCTAAATCAGCAACGGCAGATAAGGCGCTTATGCCCATATCAATATGTCCATGTCAATTGGATGAGTCTATTTGAGCCTATTGTTCTGGGACTGATTAATGTATCCAAAGGTGTGGTAACCGTGTTGGCTAAATGACTGCTAAGGACCTATTGAATCAGGGGGTTGATCTGGCACGACGACGTGACTGTCTGGGCGCGATCTCAATTTTCAATACGGTCATTGAGTCTCTTCCCAACTATGCAAAAGCCTATTTCAACCGGGGATGTGCCCGCTATGCACTGGGTAACTATGGTTTAGCGATCGAAGACTTTAGCTGGGCCATTCATCTTACGCCACATTACGCGTCAGCTTACCTAAATCGCGGCAATGCCCAGCGCCAGCTAGGATATCAAGATGCTGCCTTAGAAGATTTCGAACGAGGCATTCAGCTTGCCCCGCTCTCTACGCGCGGTTACTGCAACCGGGGGCTGTTGCGACTAGACCTAGCAGACTATGCAGGGGCTGTCCGAGACTTTGACTATGCCTTGAAGCTGCAGCCTCATTTCCCCCGAGCCTATCTATGGAGAGGTGTGGCCTGGTTGCAGTACGGTGAACTCCCTCTGGCTATGACGGATCTCAATCGAGCGTTAGCACTCAACCCCCATTGTGCTGAAGCCTATAATAATCGTGGTCTGGCCCACTTTTATCGGGTTGAGTATGAACGGGCGTTAGAAGACTTTAATCAGGCCATTACCCTCAAGGGAGACTTTGCCGAAGCCTATAATAATCGAGCTAGATTACAGGCGGAACTCGGTAACTATGAAGCTGCTATGGGGGACTACTGTGCGGCCCTCAAGCTCAACCCAGCACTACCTGAAATCTATCCTCGCACATTGGATCAACTGCGTAGTACCCTACGCAACTGTTCCGCCTCAGGGGAATTTGCCCTCTTAAACAATCGAGGTAATGCTCGTGCCTCATTGGGGGACCGCGACGGGGCCCTTAATGATTATACTGAGGCACTGCGACTCGCCCCAGATCAGGCCTTTGTTTATCACAATCGAGGGTTGGTGCAGCTCTATGCTCATCGCTACGATCTTGCTATTACCGATTTTAGCCAAGCCATCAAACTCAATCCCCAATATGCAGACGCCTTTAGCAATCGAGGCAGCATTCGTCATCATCTGAGAGATTTGGATAATGCTCTCCAGGATGTCAATGAAGCTATCTATTTAAATCCGTATTTAGCCAATGCCTATGCCGAGCGAGGGCGAATTCAGGTGGACCTGCATCATTATCACCAGGCGATGACAGATTTTGATCAGGCCTTGGCCCTACAGCCGAATGCCGCCGATACTCTAAATGAACGCAGTGTGCTGAGGTTTCGGCTGAATGATATTGAAGGTGCTCTTGCTGATGTCAATCGGGCTCTAGAGCTACAGCCTCAGTTTTCAGGTGCCTACATTAACCGCAGCTTGATTCGGTTCGATCGAGGAGATCGTGCCGGTGCCTTTAACGATATTGATCGGGTGATGGCCTTAGCAGATGGCTAAACGCACAGGGTTAGCCTTGCTAGTCGTCATCCTCCCATACTTCAAACGAATCTAAATCAATGGCTGGAGGGTCTGGCTGCTCGCTAAATTTGTCGAGGGTATTTTCTACGGTATTGGAGAATGCTTTATTGAAAGGTCGTAGCCGCTTTTTAGCGTTAGAAACCTGCTCGTTGAGCTGAGATCGCAACCCCTCAGTTCTATCTTGTAACTGACGAGTGGAGGACTGAATTTGCTGGTTAAAATCCTCAGTTAGCCAACGTTCCTGAGCATAGTTAGACAACCCTTGAGCCCGCTGTTGCACCTGGTCGGCTAAGGACTGAGCAGTAGTTTGAGCAGTGGTTTGCCAGTTCTGCACCTCTACAGGCACGGTCTCATCCGCAAAGTATTCCGCCTGCTCAACGGCCTGACCCGATACCATCATTCGTTTACGACCAGCACTAATAATCGCGTCAGGCACCAGGCCATAGAGACCGGGCCGTTCTGGCTGAGCAAACAGATACTGCACAACCGTGCCCTGGCGTTCAAACCGAAAATCCACAATTTGGCCGACACAGTTACCCGTGTCCGTCCAGACTTCTAGACCTACCATGGGCTGAGCCGCAGCGTTAGGCATTTCTGCACTTTGGCTATGGAGGACGATACTATCGGCTCCAATATTGGTAATCTGACTCCAGCAATAGGCCGGGCGCTGGCGCTGCCACACAGGACCTTTACACACTAAGCCCACGACTTGCCCCTGAGGTACATCGACGAGGAGATCACCCACCAGTCCCAGCTCATCGGTGGTGTCGTAATCCAGCATCAAACGGCCAAGCAGCCAACCTTGCCGTAAAACAGACTCATCAGCCATGGGCGCAACCCTATAAAACACCTGTACTTGAGTTATAGCACTCCAACTCCTATTTATTACTGACGGTTAGTGTGCTTTTTTTGGCCAGGCTATGTAGTGTAAACAACACCGCCAATTGGCCGATCTTTAAGGCTTGTGTTAATTCTGTTGGGTTTTCCACCTAGTTGCTGAACCGTGGCTTTATAAAATGTAGTAGAAGCAACTCATGGGTATCGAGCCTTATGGATATCGCAATCAAGCGTCCTATTCTAATCGGTGGTTTGGGGTTAAGCGCCAGTCTTTGGCTATTGGACGTGGTACATCACATGCCGAATGGGTCGTTAGTTGTCGGTGCAATTGCCCTAGGCTCAGGTTTGTGGTGGCTGCTGCAACAGCAAAGCCAGCAGGTTTTAGTTGCCTCTGTCCCTCAGCAAGTGACTGTAAAACGTGATGCGATTGATCAGGCCCTGGATCGCGCGGACCAGCTGATTGACCTGCTGTTGACCGAAGACAGTATGGCAGCAGCCCAAGCAGACATCTATCGCACGGAGCGTGAGTTGCTACTCGATAGCCTGGAGCGCACCCATCTCAACGTTGCGATCGCAGGCGCTAAAGCCACCGGAAAAACCACACTTCTACAATGCTTACAGACATGGGAGTCCCCCTCGCTAAGCTTTACTGAACTTTCAGAGGATGGGGAGGACTCAGACCTGGTCCTGCTAGTGGTTGCAGGAGATATGACCGCTTCAGAGCTAAATCAGCTAGAAACATTGGTGACCAAAGGCCATCAGGTACTAGTAGTGCTCAATAAGCAAGATCAGTACACCCCCATGGACAAAGTGGTGGTGCTGGACCGGATTCAGAACCGTATGGCAGAGCGGGGTGTGGAGGTCGTTGCGATCGCAGCCAACCCTAACCCCATTAAAGTTCGCCGCCATAGTGAGTCAGGGGACGTCACAGAACATTTTGAGCAACCTGCCGCCGATTTAACCGCCCTGACCCAACAGCTGGATAGCTTTGTAACCGCCCCCGCACCGCTAGTCATGGCCACCACCCTGCGCCAGACCCAGACATTGCAACAGCATATTACTCAAACACTAAACGAATATCGTCGTCAAAAAGCGATGGCGGTAATCGAAAAAATGCAATGGATTGCTGCCGGTACTGCCTTTGCCAACCCTATCGTCACCGTTGACCTGTTAGCTGCTGCTGCTATCAATGGTCAGCTCGTCCTGGACCTTGGTGCTATCTACGGCCAGACTTTCTCCCTAGACCAGGCTAAAGCATCAGCAGGCACCATAGCCGGACTTACGGTCAAATTGGGACTCGTCGAACTCGCCAGTCAAGCGCTTGGAACCATTCTCAAAATTCATGTCACAACATATCTGGCTGGAGGAGCCCTACAGGGCATCAGCGCTGCATACCTCACGCGTCTAGCCGGGTTAACGCTGATCGACTACTTTGAGGAACAAAGCCTGCTAAACTCCACCGACCTTAACTTTGAAGGACTAGGCAGTCGTCTGCAAACACTTTTCCAACAGGCTCGCCAGGGGTTAGCACTCAAAGATTTTGTGACCCAGGCACTGCCTCACTTGCCCACAGCTAGCACCGTGGCAAGCTAAGTAACTCCACCTTTACCATGACTCAGTCAACTCAAGATGCTTCCACCGAGGTAATCACTGCTCACAAAACAGATAACCAGGGGGTGGCTCAGGTCTATCCCCTGGTTGATCAGGCCCGTGATAGCCTCAAACAAGCCATTGATCGCTATATTCCTCAACTGGAACTAATCCATTCAGATGCCGATGAACTGAAGCGGCAGGCAGCCGTTAAATCAGGTATTGACCAATTAACAGCCCTCCTCAACAAGCTAGATAGCACGCTACTGCGGGTAGCGGTCTTCGGTCTGGTGAGCCGGGGCAAGTCTGCTGTGCTCAATGCCCTGGTGGGCGAAAAGATTCTTGAGACCGGTCCCCTCAACGGTGTGACCCAGTGGCCCCGCTCCATATATTGGACACCACCTGTTCCCGAGGGAGAACCTCCCCTAAAAATCGAGCTGATTGACACCCCTGGCCTAGATGAGATTGAAGGAGCTGAACGAGGGCAAGTGGCTCAAGACGTTGCCCAGCAGGCAGATTTAATCTTGTTTGTGGTGGCTGGGGATATTACACGCACTGAGTACACGGCGCTGCAAACTCTTTATGAGACTCGTAAACCGCTGCTGTTAGTTTTCAACAAAACAGACTTGTATCCAGACACCGATCGACAAGCTGTTTATGACAACCTACAACATCTTCAAAGCCAGCTAAATGAGACGGTTAGCGAAGATAACGACAACAGTACGACAAAAACCTCAGATATTCCTATCGTAGACGACATTATTTTAGTAGCAGCAGAACCCTCACCGCTGCAGGTACGGATAGAATGGCCTGACGGTCGGATCACTCAAGAATGGGAAACGCCACCGCCCGAGATTACTCCTCTCAAAACAGCTCTAATTGAGTTAATTAAGACTGAAGGCCCAACATTAGTTGCGCTTAATACCCTGCACCAGGCAAATCAGGTTGATACAAACCTGGCTAAGGCTACTGCAGAGCTAAATCAAGCCGCTGCGGATGAAATCATTCTGCAGTTCGCTAAGTATAAAGCTGCTGCTGTTGCCCTAAATCCTGTTGCAGTCCTCGACTTGTTGGGCGGTGTTACGTCTGATCTGGTCATGATCCGAAACCTGGCTAAACTATATGGCTTCCCCATGACAAACTTTGAAGCCAGCAAACTATGGCAGGCCATTGTCCGCAGTTCGGGCACACTGCTGTTGAGTGAGCTGGGTAGCGGCCTACTTTTAGGGATTGGCAAAAGTGGAGCTGCCCTGTGGAGTATAGTAGATGGCTCTGCTGGATTTACTGCCTATGCCGGAGCCATGGGAGCCCAGGCAGCAGCTGCTGGCTATGGGACCTATGCAGTGGGGCATGCAGCCCGTGTATATTTAGAGCAAGGTTGTTCCTGGGGGCCCCAGGGGATTAAAACTCTCATGAGAATAATCGTTGACAATGCCAAGGGAGATTCGGCATTGGAAAGACTACAAACAGAAGTACGCCAATCAGTCGAAGAACAATATAAACAGAAACAGAAATAGATATTTTAAGTACTACCATTCCTATAAAGTCCTACTACCCGATAATAAACGGAACATTACACAAGATACCTTGATAGGCTTTTGTAGCTCAACACTCTATAGCATCATTGTGGCTGCTTTAGTTTATTTCCAAATACTGGACATCCCCAATTTTTTAACAGACTTACACCCTTGAGCGATGCCTATATTTTCAAGAGCTTTAAACATCCAGATGACACGTTTCATCTGAAAATTAGCTCCCCTCTCTGCTGAATTAATCGTATCGATTTTTTTGTCTACCCTGGGTTGGTCTTAGCACACGAGCGTCTTAGGGCACTCGCTCCATGGCAATACTCCACCTTTGGTTAGTGTTGAATATTAATACATTTAGATATGTTGGTACATGAAACTAAACCCTGGAGTCATGCTGGGCTATCGTTTCTTTCTGGAATATCTTGCTATTTCCGTGGAGTAGGTTGTGCTGTTCCAATTGGATGGTTTCGGTTTCCGGCGTCTCCAAATATCCTGTCAAATGGAATCTCCCAAGCGCTTCGCAAGGGAGATTTTTTTTACTAAAAGCTGAACCTGATTAGTTTTTGTGCTGCTAAGCCTCATTACTTTTGATTGCTAAGTATCTGTATATTACACACTGTTATTTTTAGTAACTAAGGCGTTTGCATCTCAATTAAACATCTCCATTGTCACTGCCCAAGGCATGCTCGAAGCGGAGCAAAGACCTACCTGGAAGGGGTTATTAGGCAGTTCGCTACGCTGGTGAGTTAGCGCCCATAGCTCACTATCTTTATGACAACAGACTCTCTTCTTACGGGGGGTCTCGAAAGAGAATTGTCATGTCAACACATTTCACATTCGTATTAATACCCAAAAAATCAATAATACTTGGTGTTTAGAACCGTTCAAAGAGCGTATTTTTATTGATGCTAATCAAAAGAGTGATTAAAAGGATTAAAAAATGCAATTTATATTAAACTCCAGGGAGGTAATAACAAATCAAGTTATATTGTCTACAACGCTAAACTTGGAGTATTAGAATCGTAATAATAGCTTCCATAGGAGTTTCTGAGCTCCTTTAGCAGTTAGTCTTTGTCGAGAGAGATAAGCTAATTGCTAGAGAGTTATTTAAACTTTCAATTCTCCAAAATATCCTGTTAATAATCTCCTGAGCATCGGCGAGGGAGATTTTTTTTGGCCGATGCTAATTTGAAAAATAAGGCGATTTGCAACGATGCCCTACAGCAGAATGTTTCAGATTAAGGAGCAAAAATCTCTTTTTTACCTGTTCACTAGCAATGATTCTTGCACAATTGCTTCTTTTATCATCTCTATAAATGCAAAGACTGGTGGAGGTAGCAGGGCATCGGCCAGCGTTGCCACACAAATGATGCGGTAGAAGGGCTCTGGCAAACTGCACACCCTTACTCCAGCAGGAATTGGCTCAGCGGCCAGGCGGGGTGAGATAGCTGCCCCTAGACCTTTGGCTACCATATTGACGATGGTGGCATCAGAGCGAATTTGGTAGGTGGGTTTAAGTTCTACACCGTACTGGCGGCCATGGTGAATAACCATAGCATCACAGCTATCGCCATCGGGGGCCATAATCAATGGGTAGGATTCTAGTGCTTCCCAGGTGAGCGGATCTGGCACCACAGTATCCGGCGGAAACAGAACTACAAATTCGTCCCGAGTCAGTTTTGAAGCTTCTATGTCTGGGGCATGGGGTAAATAGGTAATGCCGACATCTGCCTTTCCTTTACGCAAATCGGCTTCCACATCGGGTCGGTCATCGTATTCCGCAATGGTGATTGCGATCGCAGGGTACCGCTGACAGTACTGGGCTATCACCTCAGGCAGTATGTGGGTTGCCGCACTGCGAAATGCTGCAATACGCAACTGGCCTCCTTCAAAACCTTTAGCCAGATTTGCCTGCTGATAAATATCCGCAATTAGGTGGAGCACATGGCGGGCCCGTTCAACAATCTGTTGCCCTACTGGAGTGGGCACCGCACCGTATCGTCCACGGGAAAACAATACCACGCCTAAATCGTCTTCTAAGGTGGCAATAGCATAGCTCACCGCCGACTGGGAGAGCTGTAGCTGCAGGGCCGCCTCACTAAAACTACCCCCATCCGCCACAGCAATCAGTACTCGTAGCTGTGAGGGTTTAAGTTGCCCTAGACGATCCTGTCCCATGGTGTATGTGAAGATACTAGGCTCATTCCATTGTGGCAACTTATCAGCGATTCACCCATGGAATCCGCTGATGGCATCCATGGGATGGTTTTATGGGAAAGTTTATTGGCGAGGGTGACACAAGGGAATGCCCCTACGGATAATCCCTATTTCTCCAGGTTAAATAGCAATTTCTTTTCTTCGTCAGTGAATGGCTTAGGCGCTGGATTAACCGTCTTAGCCTGGTCATAGGCTTTCTGCACGGCCGGACGAGCAGCAATCGCTTCAAACCAGCGCTTGAGATGGGGAAAATCGTTGAGATCTTGTCCCTGTTTGGCATAGGGCACAATCCAGGGATACATCGCCATATCAGCAATAGAGTAGTCGCCAGCAACATACTCACGATCGGCCAGACGCTGATTGAGTACGCCGTATAACCGCGCTGTTTCTTTTACATAGCGGTTAATAGCATAGGGAATTTTCTCAGGAGCGTAGCCAGAAAAATGATGGTTTTGTCCCAGCATGGGACCCAGACCACCCATCTGCCAGTACAGCCACTGCATTACCTCAGTTTTTGCCCGTATATCTGTGGGCAAAAACAGCCCTGTTTTTTCGGCCAAATACTGCAAAATAGCCCCTGATTCAAAAATGCTAATGGGCGCTCCACCATCCGTGGGAGCCTGGTCTACGATGGCAGGAATCCGATTATTGGGAGCAATTTTTAGAAACTCAGGCTGGAACTGCTCCCCCTTACCGATATTGATGGGATGGATAGTGTAAGGGACATTAGCTTCTTCAAGGAAAATCGTAATCTTGTGGCCGTTGGGCGTCGTCCAATAGTAAAGGTCGATCATGATTGCTTTGTACGAAAATCCTGAACTATTTTAGCGTGGGTTTGAAAATTCAGGATATGGCAGGATAGAACAGTTGCATTAGTGAGCACAGACCATGGCCCTGTCTAAAGCCGAATCTAAACAGCTGTTGGAACGAATGATTTTTGAAGAAACAGCCCCCCAAGATTGGGTACAGGATGTGTGGGGACTGAGCCCAATGCACGGTGACGAAGCGGCTAAACTGTTAGATGTATTTGAGGCGCTAATCGAGTGCTGTTCTGAAGAAAAGCTAGAGAATTTGGTTCAGAGTCTGGTCCGCTCCCAAGCGGAGGCGT
Organism: Cyanobacteria bacterium P01_F01_bin.13; assembly: GCA_039191365.1. Classification (GTDB taxonomy): domain Bacteria; phylum Cyanobacteriota; class Cyanobacteriia; order Phormidesmidales; family Phormidesmidaceae; genus Leptothoe. The sequence goes on from JBCCXQ010000026.1 coordinate 37,732, forward strand.
AGTATGAGCACCTGGAATGCTGACCGATTCTTTACCGTTATCGAGGAGCTGGTGCTTTGTCATTCGCCTAGCGGTGTCGAGGGGGAAGTAAATCACTATATCCAGCAATGGTTAGACAGCCTTGGTGTCGAGCATTGGCGGGATGAAGCCGACAACATTATTATCAAAATCCCAGGTCGTAGCAGTGATGGGGCTATTGCAGTCACAGCTCATAAAGATGAGATTGGTGCTTTAGTCAAAGGGATTGAATCTGGTGGCAGACTACAGGTACGTCGGTTGGGGGGAGCCTATCCCTGGGTCTATGGTGAAGGTGTTGTGGACCTGCTAGGGGACAAAGAAACCATCTCAGGGATTCTTAGTTTTGGCTCTCGCCATGTGTCCCATGAGTCTCCCCATAAATCTCAACAGGAAGGCAAAGCCGTCTTTTGGGAAACCGCCTGGGTAGAAACTAAACTCTCGACTCCAGAATTAGTACGAGCCGGGGTGCGAGCTGGCACCCGCATGGTGGTGGGCAAACATCGCAAACGCCCATTTCGCCTGGGAGACCATATTGCTAGTTATACCCTGGACAACAAAGCCTCAGTAGCTATTTTGCTAGCTCTAGCAGAGCAGGTGAAAACTCCCTCAGTGGATGTTTATCTGGTAGCGTCAGCCAAAGAAGAGGTGGGTGCCGTTGGAGCTTTGTTTTTTAGTCAGCGACAGCAGTTGAGTCGGCTGATCGCCCTGGAAATTTGTCCGCTTTCCAAGGAATATCCAATTGCCGACGGTCCCAGACCAGTGCTGTTTGCTCAAGATAGCTATGGGCTTTATGACGAGAGTTTAAATCAAGAGCTGCTTGCAGCAGCGTCTGCCGTCAGGATTAACCTCCAGCAGACAGTGGTTTCACAATTTGGGAGCGATGCCTCAATTGCCATGAAGTTTGGCCATGTGCCCCGGGGAGCCTGTTTGAGTTTTCCAACGCAGAATACTCACGGGTATGAGATTGCAGATTTGGGTGCGATCTCAAACTGCCTCACCGTCCTCACCGAATATCTCAACAACGGCGTTCAGTAAATAGCTAGATAGGAGAATTTGCATGCAGCTCACTGGCAATAAAAACCTGGCCAATCGCACCTGTTGGGTGTTTGATATGGATGGCACACTCACACTAGGCATCCATGATTTTGAAGCAATTCGAGAAACATTAGAGTTACCGATCGGCACACCCATTTTAGAATCGTTGCGTCAGCTGCCCCCAGATATTGCTGCCGTTAAACACAAACAGCTTCGAGAAATAGAGCTAGAAATCGCAAGTCAGGCCATTGCCCAGCCAGGAGCCCCTGAACTATTAGAACTGCTCCTTACCCAAGGTAAACAAATTGCCATTCTTACTCGCAACGGCAAGGATATTGCCCATGAAACACTCAACGCTTGCGGTTTGATGGATTTTTTTGAGCCCACACTGGTGCTCAGCCGTGACTGCCATGCGCCAAAGCCAGAGCCAGACGGGATTTTAGCACTGCTAGACACTTGGGAAGCCCCACCCACTGATGCGGTAATGATGGGAGATTATAAGTTTGACCTGATGGCAGGGCAACGGGCCGGGACAGCAACAGTCTACATTGACAATGCTGGAGAGTTTATGTGGTCAGAGTATGCAGATTATGGGGTGCGATCGCTACAGGCTTTAGTTGATTGGTTAGATATGAGCTAAACCACTCTCTACTGAAATACGCAATTGCCCAATGCCTGGGAAATCCACTAGGGGCACGGAGTAGCCGAACAAAAGCAGGTTCGCAATCTTCGAGAACTACCCTGCATACCATCTGCCGCCAAATTTTCACGAATTGGCATAATGCCAACCTCACAGTAAAATCGATATGATAAGCTACTACATTACGTACTAAAAT
>JBCCXQ010000027.1:0-39250 GCA_039191365.1 Cyanobacteria bacterium P01_F01_bin.13
CCACCCACTGACTGGAGTGTCGGCCATTTTAATCTGCTTATCGGAGCAGTTCAGCAGGATACCAATCGTCTCTATGCACTGCTCGACACTTATCCACAGTTTGGTTGGCAGGGGCTACATTTGCAGCCTCTAACGGCTATAAGCCAATCGCTGCATCGTCCTCAGCAAAATACTCAGGGAGGGGTAGCTTTATTTGTGAGTGAAGAATGGCGTTCTGAGATAGAACAGATGGTTACTCAAAAGGGATTGAAAATTTCTGCTTGGGATAATGGATCTCCAGGGAAAATTCCCTGAGGGACCCACCCTGCAGACCCTCCCAGGAGGTCTCATAGGAGGGGAGAGCTACTGTAAAGTGGCTTACTACAATAATTTTCTTTCCCAAATCCAATTCTGTCCCCACATATACAGCACTCCAAACATATCTTCGCCACATTAAAAGAATGAAAAATATTTGGAGTCCTCTTCGTGAGCACAGTTATTCCAAGTTCTGAAGCAATCTCCACCTGGGTCAACACCTTACAAGAGCAAGGCGTAAAATATGTTCGTTTTGAACTGCCTGACCTCCATGGTGTTTCTCGCCTAAAGGTTATCCCCATCTCCAAAGTCGAAGGCTACGCCCGCAAAGGCCTTAACTTTTATGGCGGCACCCTGGCCCTGGATACAGCCTCCTCTGTTGTTCCTGGTTCCGGCTATCACGAAGAGCGAAAGTACCGTGACATGGTGCTCTTCCCAGACATCGACAGCTGTACCTCTGTCCCCTGGGTAGACAGTACGGTTAAGGTGGTGTGCGACGCTTACTGGAGTCCGGATACTCCCCTCAAGGGAGCCCCCCGCTATGTATTGCAATCCTTGTTAGACCTGGCTCAACAAATGGGCTTTGACGTCATGATGGGCCATGAGTTTGAGTTTTATCTCCTTGATGCCGAAACCCATAAGCCTCTATTTGACGGGCTTCATATTTTTAATCATATCCGCAATCAGTATGTGCCAGAAATCAACCAGCTGCTTGATTATCTCCAGGCAGCCGGTGTGGATGTGATTACCCATAATTGTGAATATGCCCCATCCCAGTTTGAAATTAATTTTGGACCCGGCATCGGTATCAAAGGCGCGGACAAGGCCTTTACCTTTAAAAACGCCGTCAAAGAGATTGTCCATCACTTGGGCTACCGGGCCAGCTTTATGTCCAAACCCTTTGCCGGTATGGCGGGCTGCTGCTGTCATTTTCACATTAGTCTGTGGAACAGTGACGGAACGAATGCTTTTCTCGATACTGCTGCTCCCGATGGCCTTTCTTCAGTAGCTAAGCATTTTATCCAGGGTATTCTCGCCCATGCCCCAGCCATGCTGCCTTTGATTGGTCCCACACCCAACTGTTATCGCAGGCTTAAACCCCACACGTTTGCCCCATCCAACATCAGTTGGGGCATTGAAGATCGGACGGCCATGGTGCGAGTCAAAGCCACCAAAGATGAACAAACTCATCTGGAAATGCGAGCGGCATCAGGGTTAAGTAATCCTTATTTGAGTGCAGCTGCAACATTGGCAGCAGGTTTGTTAGGAATTAAGGAGAATCTGTCACTGCAGCCTATGGTAGATGGCCCCAGTGAAGACGATGCTAGTCTTAAGCCGTTTCCAAAAACGTTGGATGCAGCCTTAGAGGCTTTAGCAGGAGATGGAGCAATGCAGGATTTGTTAGGGACAGAGTTCTGTCAGTTATTTTCTACGGTAAAAGCGTTTGAATTGGAGAGATTTCATGAACATATTACCGATTGGGAGGTGGCTGAGTATTTAGAGGTTTATTAGTAGAGTGGGCCAACAAGCAGCAGCGTTTAATCCACCCCGTTGCCCCTTCCAGGAGGGGATGAGGTATCGGTCTAGGTCTTCAGTATTAAATTGCTGCTCCTGAAGGGAGGTTTTTTATGCAGACAACAATAGAAGCGCCACTAAGTGCTGAACAAATCGAACAGTTTCACTGCGATGGGTTTCTGGTGGTGGAGAATCTGCTGGATTCGGATTGGGTGGATCGCTTGGTGGAGAGATTTGACCCTCTGTTTGCTGGAGAGTTTGAAACGGGGGTGTATCCTGATGAGTGGCATTGGAATCCGTACCTGGGTAAGCCAGGGGCTGCAGGCCAAATGACCGGTGTGTGGAAGTGCGATCGCGCTGTCGCTGCTGCTATGATGTCTGCCAAAATTGGCCGGATGGCCGCCACCCTGGAAGGCTGGAGCGGTGCCCGATTACTAGCCGACGGCATTTGGCAAAAGCCCGGTGGTGCCAAGGAAACCACCCTGCATCAGGACTCTATGTACATCAACTACCACACTCCACCCGGTGTTGTTACCTGTTGGATTGCTCTGAGCCATGCCATCGCCGGAGCCAGCACCATTGAATATGCCCGTGGGTCCCACCATTGGCCGCTATCTGAGGCTGTACCCGAATTTCACAACCAACATAAAAGCTATCGTTCCGAAATGGAGCAGGCCGCCAAACTAGCCGGAGTCGATACCCCTGAAGTGGTCCAGCTGAGCATTTCCCCGGGTAGCGGTGTTTTTCACCATGGCAACACCTGGCATGGCTCCGGCAAGAACACCCTGGATGTCGTTCGCCGCAGTATGGTGCTAGCCTATATACCTGCTGCTGCCCAGTTTAAACCCTTCGGTGCCTATGTCCCCGGTGGCTATATTGCTGGCAAGTATCGCCGTCATCATGACGACACAATGGATGAAAGCTTTTTTCCCATTGTTTGGCACCATGACGGCTACCGTACTTCATTTTTGGAGAACTATTTGCTATGAACTCCGCGTCTTTGCAGTCAGCTGCCCTAGAGCACGTCTCCTCGTCAGAAATTAGTTCTACTCAGATAGAACTCTTTCACCAGCAGGGATATCTTATTTTTGATAATCTCTTGAGCGCTGAACAGGTTAATCATATTGTTGAGCGTTTTGAACCCCTATTTAATACCCAGTTTGAAACCGGGGTTTATCCAGACGAATGGTACGGTCGCCCAGGGCTAAGCCAGCCCAATGCCACCCAGCAAATGACGGGATTGTGGCGCTGCGATCGCACCCTTGCCAGCTATACCCTATCCGCCAAAATCGCCCGCCTTAACGCCACCCTGATGGGCTGGAATTCAGCCCGTTACGGCCTCGACACCTGCTGGATTAAGCCGCCCGACGCTCCTGAAGTTTACTTCCATCGCAACAATACCTACACATCAAGTCTGGCCCCACCATCCACCGTTACCTGCTGGATTGCCCTTAGTGATGTGGCCCTTAAGACCGGTTCTTTGGAAATTGTTCCCGGCTCTCATTTTTGGGATAGTACAGATCACGTGCGTTTTCTCCATGCCCCCCAGGACGACTACCGAACACCCCTTTGGCAAGCCGCTAAAGAAGTCGGCATAGAATCCCCGCAAATTGTTCCCATCGTCTTGCCCCCCGGCAGTGCAGTTTTTCTCCATGGTAATCTCTGGCGTGGGTCTGGTCATAACCCCAGCCAGACCAAAACTCGCCGCAGTCTTGCCATTAGTTCCCTGGCAGGCCACGCCAGGTTTCAGCTCCCCGGCATTGGCAACGGCTATATTTTTGAGCGCTATCGCCGTATGGGTAGTTTAGACATCGACGAAAGTTACTATCCCGTATTGTGGTCCCAGGATGGGTATCGTACCCCATTTTTAACTGACTATTGCTCAGATGCACTAGCCTGAAGGGGAACCAACTTAAACCATGCCATCCCATACCCTGCGTCTTGCCAGCTTTGATGTCGGTACCGATGATCTTCGCTGGTGGGCTCCTGAGATTTTAGATCGCTATCCCGATGGTTTTTATGACATGCATCAGAAGTTATTTACTGATGTCTGTGAGAATAGCCTGCCAGAGGATTTTGGGGGGGTAGACCTGGACGATGTTGAGCTAATCAAATTTGAACCTCGCAAGTTTCATTACCCCAGCCCAGAAGAACTGGCTACTCTGGACGGTATTGTCATCTCCGGGTCTGCCAATGCCGCCTACGATCAGGACGACTGGGTCGTGAAACTACGTCAGGTTATTCAAGACTATCACCAGCAACAAACACGCCTGTCAGGATTTTCCTTTGCCCCTCAAATTGTTGCCCAGGCCCTCGGCGGCACCGTCGAGAAGAATCCTCCCGGCACCGAACTCTCTGCTGTAACCATTCAGTTAACAGAATCTGCCCAGCGTTACTTTAGTACAGAACGCACCGATTACGTCATCCACGTCCACCACAATGACGGTGTCACCCAGCTCCCAACCAACGCCGTTTCCCTTGGCACTAGCGGCGTTACAGAACACTTAGGTTGGATTTTAGGCAGTCATATTCTAGTCTTTTCAGGCCATCCAGAATACTCTCGCGATCCCTGGATTTTAGAACAAATGATGCTGGTGGAGAGAAAAGAACGGCTAGTGCCCGCCCAGCTGATTGACTACGGTTTTCGAGACCTGTGGAATCCGACCGATTATGTTTGGCAAACCCAGCAACAGCTAAGATTTTTCCTGGGGCAGTTTGACCTGGAGACTAACAGTTTTCTTTATCAGAAGGACCCCACGCAACAGTTTTAGCCTCTATTTCAGGCTATCTGATTAGGCTCTTATTCAAATCTAAACCTTATACGAAATCCTAGTTGCCTGCATCCGAGTATCCCAGGGTATCCACAAGGGAATGCCCCTACAGAATGGTTCATTTTTAACTGGGTTTACTGAATTCGAATTTGCTATTACTACTAGCCTACCTTCTGAGCCACAGCTGCTTGATTAGTAATGTGGTAACTTGCGATCTCACCACACGTCGTCAACCACACCCCTTCAAAAGAGCGCATATGGTCAATCAGTTGCCCCAGCATCAGCAATCGGGCCGGACGGCCAATAATCTCCGGATGCATGGTGAGAATAAACGCACTGCCATAGTGATACAGCCCCTCAAACTCTTCTTTCCATAGTTGAAATGCCTTCTCACAGGTCTCAATCACTCCGCCCCCCGTCGGCGGATCGACTGTAAAAGCAAACTGTTCCCAATCGTCATTGGTCCAGTGCACCGGAATCTCCACCAGGTCACCACTGTCAGTCGGTAGCGTATAGGGCGCATCATCATCCATCAGAGACGAATCATACTGCATGCCATGGCGCACCAGAAGTGCTGGACTACTTCGTTTTAGATCCCACCAGGGAGCCCGATACCCCACTGGTTTTTCCCCCGTAATCTCTTTGAGAATCTGACAGGTTTTCACCAGGGCAGCTTCCTCCTCTAAATCATCCAATTCTGAAGGCTTCTTATGGATATATCCATGCGCACCCAACTCGTGGCCCTCGTCGTGAATGCGTTTTACCAGGGCAGGGTACAGCTCTGCCGTGTAGCCCGGTACAAAGAAACTGGCCTTCACGTTCTTTGCCGCCAGCAGGTCTAAAATACGGGGAACGCCCACTTTTGGGCCATACCGTGCCCAGGATAGGGAAGATAGCCGCTCGGCATACTTCGGATCGACTGCCAGGATACCGGCTTCACTATCAACATCAAAGCTCAGGGCAGCGGCGCATTTTTTGCCTGCAGGCCAGGGATAGGACATGGAACACCCCCATATTCGTTCAGCCTCAACCGTAGTCAAAACATCAGTGCTAGAGTGTTGTATTTGCTACAAATACAGTGGGCAATGGTAAAGCTATCGGGAAAATGAGGGGCAATCAGATGCGGCTAGATGGAAAGGTGAGTTTGATTACCGGCGCAGGGTCAGGCATTGGGCGGGCCACGGCGGCATGTTTTGCGCAGGAGGGAGCCACTGTGGTCGCAGTAGATGTGAATGCCGATGCGGCCCAAGCGACCCAGGAAGCCATCGAGGCAACGGGGGGTAAATGCTTGGGGCTGGGGGTGGATGTGACCGAAGAGGAACAGGTGAAGGATGCGATCGCAACCACCGTTCAGACCTTTGGTGGTCTCGATATTCTTTTTAACAATGCGGGGATTTCCATCCTAAAACCGATCACAGAAACCACCGAGGAAGACCTGGACAAGCTCCTGGGTGTGAATCTGAAGGGCGTCTTCTTTGGCTGCAAACACGCCATTATTCAGATGCTGACCCAGGGCAGCGGCATCATTATTAATACAGCGTCAGAGCTGGGTTTGGTGGGGCAGCCCCTCTATAGCGGCTACTGTGCCACCAAGGGCGGTGTTCTGGCCCTCACCCGAGCCCTCGCTACTGAATGGGCGGCTAAAAATATTCGCATCAATGCGATTTGCCCTGGCCCCATTGATACACCCATGATTCATGCGGAGTTTCATATCGGTAGCGACCCGGTGGCTGAGGAGAAAGCAGTGGTGGAAACCATTCCGGCAGGGCGGTTGGGAAAACCAGAGGACATTGCCCGTGTGGCATTGTTTTTAGCCACCAGCGATGCCGACTTTATGCATGGGGCTGCTATTGTTGCCGATGGCGGAAAAACAATTATTTGATTGATCGCCGTTCTCTTTTGCCTACTGCCACTATTGTCTGCTTTAAGCCTGGTTCGTTGAATACGAACTTGGCATTATTTTTGGGTGAATTCCCAAATTCCTTGCCAATTGCTGGGTAAACCCTCTCGTTGCAGCTGTTGTAGCCGTTCTAGGTATAGCTGCACAGTTTTATCGGTGGGGTTTGCTCGCGATACCCGTTCAAAACAAATCTGGGCTTTTATCAGCTGGCCCTGCTGATAAAAATCCAGGGCTTCTAAATACTCCGGTAAGGTTTTAAGCTTGTTGGCTCGAATCGTATCGTCTTCGGCATCGAGTACTTCATAGACGGTGATGGGAGTGTGCCGTCCTTTGACAATGGCCCGGTCAATTAGCCGGGTGGGGTAGCGATCACAATCGGTCAGCTTATGGAGTACATCCTCTGAAATCAGTAGCTGCACCCCATAGTATTTGGTTAATCCTTCCAATCGGGCGGTGAGATTTACATTGTCAGACAGGGCATCCCCCTGCATCCGATGACTCTCACCGACAATGCCGACCATCATCCGTCCCACATGGATGCCCATACCCACATTCAGGGGGGTACATCCGTTAGCCCGACGGTTCCGGTTGTAGTCTCGCAGCCGTTTAGCCTGGGCGATACTGGCCCGCAGGGCATCATCCACCCCATCGGGAAAGATGGCCATAATCCCATCTCCCATATATTTCATAATCAGCCCATTGTGGTTGGCAATTTCTGGGCTGACATATCCCAAATAGGTATTGATAAAGTTAAAGTTTTCCTGGGGCGTCATGCTTTCTGCCAGGGTGGTAAAGCCGCGAATATCAGAAAACAAGATGGCCATTTCCTTACTGACGTGATCCCCAAGTCGCAGATCGATCACACTCTCCTTTTGCAAAAAATGGAGCAGCTCCTGGGGTACAAAGCGACTGTAGGCCTGCAGCAGTTGTTCTAAATGTTGATTGGTTTTTACTAATGTCTCTTCGTGGGCTTTGACCGCCAATACAGTTTCTGTAAACACCTGGGCCAGGTTACCCAATTCATCACTGCGATCGGCAACAGATGCTAAATGCTCAGAGGTAAACACATTGCTCTGTACCGCCGCTGCTGCTGAGGTGACAATTTTTACCTGTTCAATGTAACCGGCCATTTCCCGTTTTTGCTGATTGAGAGAATTTTCCAGCACGGTGGAATGTTCTGTCACAATATTGACGATAGTCTCCAGGTTGTCGCGCTCGCTCTGGGCCAACGCCAAAGATTCCTGCAGTCGCTTGTTCTCTGCGACCAGGTCATCAAAGGAGCAATCATCAGGATTAGGGGACAGAGCATTCATAGGGAAGAGCAGCACCTTTAGCCATGTTTACATGAATGCTAAAAAAATCCAGGAGCATTTGCACAATGACTTCTAACCCGATCACGTGCCCTCGCTGCTGGCACAGTCAACATCCCCCATGGTGGGGATCAGTGCTGTAGAAAACGCCACTTCCGCCAGGGCTGCCTCGGGCAGTACATAGGAGGTCTTAAACAGGTCATTTTCTTCGTTGATGACTTCGGGAAACCTTGCTCCTGCCAGGAACTCTACTGCAAAAATTTCCTGGACTGCATCCTCAAATTTAAGAAAAGCAACGGTTTTGCCAGTTTCAATATTGACAACCCAGATGCCGCAGCTGCGCTCGGTAAACTGCTCAGTAATGGGAATGCTGCCAAAAGCCGCCGCTTCACGCACCTGGGACAGACCGATAAAGGCCAGCGGTCCATAAAAGGTCAGACCACGGGTAAACCCTGGCAAAGTAGCTATGGTGGTCAGCTCACCAGTGTTGATATCCACCGTAGCCAGACTGCCCCGTCCCGACTCCAGCATCCATAGCTGATCGCGGTACCACCGGGGAGAATGGGGCATCGATAGACCGGTGGCAATCATACGATTGTCGGTCATATCCATCAGCAGACCGCCATTGGTCTTGTTTGGTCGCCAACCGTCGGGGGTGTCAGTCTCACCCAGGGCGGTGACGTATTTGGGCTGCCCGCCAACCATGGCCAACCCATTTAAGTGACATCGATCTTCCGGGGCGTAGGCGCTGACAAACGGTGGTCGCCAACGGGGCACAAAGCTGTGCTCTAAATCTAACGTGCACAGACACGAGAATCGCGTATTGACAAACCACAGTTCGTCCTGACTCAAAGCCATTTCATGAATGTCAATATCCCCCGTTGTATGGATACGTCTGGGAATGTAGCAAGCATCATGCTTACCTGCCGGTTCCAGGTTTGGGGCGGCGGCTGGCACATTATGGGTGATCCAAATTTGGCTGCTGGTGCCGATGGCCAATCGCCGTTGATCAACGGCCATGCCCATGGGCTTATTAAAGATCCGGAAGTGGGTATTTAAAGTATCGCCATCGGCACGCACCACAATCAGTTTGCCAGCTTGATAGGTGGAGACCAACAGACTGCCGCCAATCCGGGTTAGCAACTCTGGAAAGTTTTGGGTATGGACACTGCGCAGGGGCTGATCAGCGACGGGCGAGGTAGCAGTACTCATAGGATGTGATGCTATGGATCGCTAGTAGCTATCTTGACTAAGCCCCCATCCCCTCGTCAGGTTAGTCTTAATTTTCTACGACTTCTTCCTCAATTCATGAGCAGAATATAAAGACTACTGACATTTCCAAGGCATAAAAACTATCATCCTGCTCAAGACCGGACTCAGGGTTAGCAAAAAATGGAATTGTTATATCAATGGTATCGATAGCGAGAAGTATTTTCCGCAATTGGGTCAGTAGAACAACATCTCATGGAACTGGGTCTGAGTCAGCCCGACTATCTAGTTGCTATTGGTCGCTGGGCCGGCATCTTTAATATGAAACCTGTCGTCATGCAGCAGGCCATGGTTAAAGTGTTACCTATACTACAAAAAACAATCCTGGCCTTAGGTTCAGCAGTACTGATGGCAAGAGTGTTTATGAACTCCGGAGTAAATGCCTCGGAGCTGGCCAGCATGCCCCTCACCTCGGCCGACGGAATAGCTGCTGCCATGACAGGAAAACCTGGCCCCTGTTTGCCCTTTGGTGGGCACCATTGGGTCCTTTGTTGTCGGTAGTGCCACCGTTGCAGGCAATATATCTGCGTGTCTAACATTGTGGCTGCCGAGGCCACAGTAGGATTGGTGGGCCTTGAGGGGGTGTTAATTCGTAAAGTACTAATCTCGACTATGTACTACGCTTTTGTTGTAGCTTTATTAGAAGTTCTGTTAAGCATACTACCAAAATAAAATATCTACTTTGCTGTAGTCGTAATATATTATTGATTATTATTGCTCCAAGGGTAAAATCGTTGTTCAATATGTCCAGGCTGAACGGGAATTAAATCAATGGCTTATATATGGTTTGTATGTTTCCTGGTAACTCTAGCACTGCTTATATCGGCAATAGTCGACATTGTAGTACTCCGGGATGAATTAGCAACTTATCGCCGAAAAGCGACAGAAGATTCTATGGTTTACAGGGCAAGCGATGGGGCGGTACAGCCGAGCGCTCAAAAGGCTACTGATGGAAGACCGTTTAGTTTCGAATCGTAAAATTTGTCCTTGACTTAGCTCGTCTAAACTTAGTCTTCGGCAACAATCATAGTTAAGTTTATTGTTGTTTGATCATGTTTTCATGACATTCTACGCAGAAATCAAGGCGTGTAAAAAAGTTGATGCTACAGTTCTTTCGTGACATTAATCGAGCCGTTTTTTAATTTGGTTTCGGTCTCAATTTCCTTGCTGAGGAAGTAGTTGAGAAACGTGCGAATCAGTGCAATTGCAGCCAGACGTACCAGCGAGTCAAAAGACGGCGCAAGAGTGGTGCCGAGAATGTCGGCTCCCAGCTGAAACTCTAACCCCAGTGCTAACCAGGACCCCAATGTGAGGCGAAGATTAATAAACGGAGGGGTGTATAACCGCTGAGGCTGCACCAGCACCATCTGCAAACAGGCAACCAGGCCTAATAAAATACACAGTACAGAAATCGCCTCAAAACTCAACTTGAGGACCTCAACAACTACTGCTAGACTGCCTTCAAACAGTTCCATACCCCCTTTTTGTCCTTAAAACCTCCTGTATTATTCCATTCCTGTCAGCTTGGACGGTATGACACCTCAGATTTCACCAGGGCAGAGCTATCCCCTGGGTGCGACTGTATATTCCAACGGTGTGAACTTTAGTCTTTTTTCCAAAAGTGCTGATGCCGTCGAACTGTTGCTATTTGATCACCCCGACGCTTCCGAACCCGCTGTCACCATTCACCTTAACCCACAACACCATAAAACCTTTTTCTACTGGCATGTTTTTGTTGCAGATATTGGTTCTGGACAGATCTATGCCTATCGGGTCCATGGTCCCTTTGAGCCGGAAAAAGGACTGCGTTTTGACAGCAGTAAGGTTCTTCTTGATCCCTATGTACTGGCCATTGTTGGTGAAAATAATTACAGCCGCACAGCTGCCATTACCCGGGTGACAACTGTGCCCAGGCTCTAAAGGGAGTGGTGGCTGATCCCACCACCTATGATTGGGAAAATGACATCTCTCCCCGGACACCCTATGCGATTACGGTTATCTACGAACTTCATGTGGGAGGCTTTACCCGTCATCCTAATTCTGGTGTATCTCCAGAGAAACGGGGTACCTATGCGGGGCTAATAGAAAAAATTCCTTATTTAAAGTCTTTGGGCATTACGGCGGTCGAGCTGTTACCTATTCATTATTTTGATACTGAGGATGCTAAGCCAGGTCTGACCAACTACTGGGGCTATAGCTCCTTAGGATTCTTCGCCCTCCATCGTGGCTATAGTTCTTGTTGCGATCCGTTGGAGCCATTGGATAAGTTTCACGATATGGTCAAAGTGCTGCATCGAGCCGGTATTGAAGTCATCTTAGATGTTGTTTTTAACCATATGGCAGAGGGAAATCACACTGGTCCCACCCTATCATTTCGGGGCTTAGAAAATTCTGTCTACTATATTCTAGAAGAGTCTCCAGAATACTATCGTAATTACAGTGGTTGTGGTAACACCTTTAAAGGCAACCATCCCATTAGCGGCAGACTAATTTTAGATTGTTTACGTTACTGGGTTGCAGAAATGCATGTGGACGGGTTTCGCTTTGATTTGGCCTCTGTACTCACCCGCGATAATGTTGGCCAACCCCCGACGAGTGAAATTACTACCACAAATATTTTATGGGCCATTGAGTCTGACCCGATTTTAGCGGGAACAAAACTGATTGCTGAAGCCTGGGATGCGTCTGGCCTTTACCATGTTGATGAAATTGTAACCATGGCAATTCTAACGGCGACCCATCATCGCCAGTCCAATGCCGCCTAAAATCAGCAAAGATGCCAGAACCAGTCGTACAGTTAGAGCTTCTTGCAAAAAGAAAATGCCCCCTGTAGCCGCAATCACTGGCACAGCTAGCTGTACTGTTGCTGCCCTGGTCGCCGTTAGCCCCCGCAACGCTGCATACCAGATGGCATAACCTACCCCAGAAGCTAATGCCCCTGATAACAAGGCTAAAATCACCCCTGGCAGGGTCCAATGCAACTCCGACAAACTTACCAGACTCACGCCGACAGCAAAGGGCACGGCCCGCACAAAATTCGCGGTCGTGTAAGCCACTGGGTCCTGAGCACCGCGCCCTAACAAGGAATAAAATCCCCAAGCAATTCCAGCAATTACCATGAGGACAGAGCCTACGACCGGGGGCGCAGCTAACCCAGGCGATACTAGATATATCAACCCCATTAGTGCCAGGAGTAATCCTACCCATTCCAAAAAATAGGGTTTTTCACCCTGTTTTAAGGCAACTAAAATCATTGTTACCTGTACCGTGGCAAAGAGAATCAAGGCCCCTGTACCTGCAGCCAACTGCAAATAAGAAAATGAAAAGGTAACGGCATAGACAAATAGCATCAATGCCGCTGTCCATTTCCCTTGGAGCTTTGCCACCGGGGTTCCCCTAGTAAAGACCATAATGGTCGATAGCATAATGGCACCAGAGGCTAATCTCAGAATTATAAAACTGGCCGCGTCAATGGAGCCTGGACCTAAGGCCAGACGGGTCAGTAAGGAATTAGCGGCAAAGGCTATCAGGGTGCATCCAGTTAGGATAGAAGTCTTTAAGGCAGATGGAGGCCGAGGCATTGGTTTAAGGTGGAACCATTACTTAATATCCGACCTTATCTGGGACTTTAATGTTCATGCAATCCCCTTACGTTGTAGAAACCCAGTTAAAAGTGCTAGTCCAAACGCTCCGAGAATGGCAAATCCTAACAACAGTTTACCGCCTTCGAGTAGACCTGCTCCTAAGGCAACAATGGGGGGATTCGAGATGCCAATACTGACCACTAGAGCTGGGATAAACCGTAACCAGGATGCTTTAGTTAAGCCCACGCCATAGGCAACAAAATCAAAGAATCCGGTCATGAGAAAGGCCGTCATCAAAAAGAAATTGCGTTCCAGGTGTTTTTGAGTCAGGGTGTCAATGCGGGTAATAAATCGCTCGCCCACTACGCGTTGTACAAAACTGCGACCAAACTGTCTTGATAGGAAAAAACTAAGGCTGCAGGAGCATATATCGGCACAGCAAATCACCAATAGTCCCTGGGAAAAACCCAGCAGCCCCCCCGCTAGGATGGAATAGGCAGTCCCGGGTAGGGCTGGGATGACAACGCTAGTAAAACGTAGAAAGAATAGGGCTAACGGTGCCCAAATACCCAGGTCTTCAACGTTGGCCCGTAACCGACTGATGCCGTAACGCTGCAGGACCCAAATGACGACGATGGTTGCGATCGCAATCCCCACAAGCCGTAGCCATTTAACCCATTTTCCCTGTGTCCGGTTCACCATTATCCTTTAATATTATTGGTGCCATCAACAGGATAATATAGGGGTATCCATATAAACCGAGAAATTTTGGTGCGGAATCTATGGCCTCAGCGCAAACTCCTACTGGATTTTTTGAATATAGGGATCGTCCCCATGGCCAAGCAGAATGTCACAGGGGCCATTGATGTCCGCATCCTCAATGGGAGTGAGCACAAGGTTATACTCATCGGCTCCTTTGGTTAATCCCACCTTGAAGAGCCGATATGAATGCTCCTTGGCGATCGCTAGAAAATCGTCAAAGGAGTGTCCTAGGCTATGCAAATAGGTTGGAGAATATTCAGCGATAATCAGGGGTAAATGGCTGTCAATCAGTTGGGAGAGTCCTCTCATCACCTCAACTTCACTACCCTCCACATCGATTTTTATCAGCCTGGGCGCTATCTTTTGGAGCACCTCATCCCCCACTTTAATATCCACTGGAATCACATCGCCACCATTTGAGGTATTATCAACGCGAGCGAGACTACCCTCTTCAGAGTTGTTATCTGGCACATAGAGGTTAGCTTTTTTTTCAGACTCGCCCAGACCAAACGGATATACTTTAATATTGTCAATGTGATTGAGGCCAATGTTGTGGTTGAGTCCCTGACGGGCTTCAGGGTTGGGTTCAACGGCATGAATGATACCCTCACTGCCAACAACATGGCTAGCCATAAGAGAAAACATACCAATATTGGCACCGATATCTAAAACCTCATCCCCTTTATTAAGGGTCTGCTCAATCAGTTGTTGAACGGGAATGTCATACCAGCGACTTAGAAAGAATGTTGATCGTTCAGAGGCTTTAGAGAGATCTAATTCCATCAGAAACGGGTGCAGTTTGCCCTTAATCACTTTCTTTTTCGCATCTTGCCAGAACCAGTTTCTGGTGCGATCACCCACAAAAGTCTGGTAAATTTTCCCCCATGAGGGTACCTCTCTAACAATCAAGGGTCGAAATAGAAGAATGATTGTTTCCTGAAACAGAGCTTTAATCACATTCACTGTCCTTATTTCTCCTCATACTGTTAGATGGGTGGTTAGTGCACCTCAGACTATGCCCCAGTGCCTGACCAGCTATCTATTCACCATAGTGGACGCCTAATCTGGCGAATAAGCTCCAAATTTTGGCTCGTATTGCATCTGTCAGGTTAGTCAGGACACTAGTAATCCCTGAATCTATTGGAGTTTCAACACTGACCGACCCGAGCAGGCCCGATTCCTGGAGCCAGGTTTTAACAGCTACTGAGTACCGTCGTGAAAACCCGGTGCTATTTGTCACGTTTGGTCGTTACGTGGGGCGGATGAGGCATTAGTGAAGTGCGATCGCAGTTAAATAAATTTAATGTTGCTAGGGCTACACAGTAAGCAATGGTTTGCTAGAAGTTGCTGGGTCATTGCTAAGCCCACATGTAAAAACTTCAGTTTTTGAATACCCACTTGCTGCTGTCTGACATCCAAGCAACAGAGTATGCCTCCACACCTGACAAAAATGAAATTTAGCTTCAATAAATTTTGTAAAACCCAAGGTTATGAGTTCCTAATCTTCACTTTCTATCTGAGGAGTTAGCATATTGGTATATCCCAGATGGTAGGTATAAAAATAAAAGCAAACGGTTAGGAGATATATGCGTGCTGTGACTACCTTTTATGTTGTTAACTTATACAAAAGCAATATGGCATGGTCTATACGTCTCCAACCATAGCTTCTATTGCCAGGAGTTTTTCAATCAGGTCCGACACAAGATTCTAGAAAACAACAATAGAAGGTCTACAGGCGTGTTTGCGTATCCAAGTCTGGAATCAGTAACTTAATTTTATTTAAGGGAAAATTAATTATGGTTCAAGCCCCGAATCAACCCACTGTTTCCCGATCTTCTGCATTAACAGAAGACGAGCTGAGTTTACTCGATGCCTACTGGCGAGCCTGCAATTATCTTGCAGTTGGCATGATTTATCTGCGAGATAATCCCCTACTCAAAGAACCGCTTAAGTCTGAGCATGTCAAGTATCGTCTGCTGGGTCACTGGGGAGCTTCACCCGCATTGAGCTTTACCTATATCCACTGCAACCGGCTGATTAAAAAATATGATCTCGATATGATCTTTGTGGCCGGTCCCGGTCACGGCGCGCCCGGTGTCTTGGGTCCAGTTTATCTAGAGGGAACCTACTCTGAAATCTATCCTGATAAGAGTGAAGACGCTGAAGGCCTGCAACGCTTCTTTAAGCAGTTCTCCTTTCCCGGTTTTATTGGCAGCCACGTTACCCCAGAAACACCGGGATCGATCCATGAAGGAGGAGAACTAGGCTACAGCGTCTCCCACGCCTATGGTGCCGTACTAGATAATCCAGACTTGATTGTCACCTGTGTGGTCGGAGATGGTGAAGCAGAAACAGGTCCCCTGGCCACGGCCTGGCATTCTAACAAGTTTATCAACCCCGCTCGGGATGGGGCTGTGCTGCCGATTTTGAACCTCAATGGGTATAAGATTGCAAACCCGACTATACTGGCGCGGATTTCCCACGAAGAGCTGGAATATCTGTTCCGAGGCTACGGGTATACTCCCTACTTTGTAGAAGGCAAAGACCCCGCCGAGATGCATCAGAAGATGGCTGCGGTGATGGAAGAATGTGTGCTGAAAATAAAAGAGATTCAGCGAGAGGCACGCATATCGGGCAAGATTGAGCGCCCCCGCTGGCCCATGATTGTACTGCGTACGCCTAAGGGGTGGACCGGTCCTGCGGAGGTTGATGGCAAAAAGGTTGAGGACTTCTGGCGGTCTCACCAGGTGCCCATGGGGGGCATGCACGACAATCCTGACCACCTGCGCAGGTTAGAAGACTGGATGCGTAGCTACAAACCTGAGGAGCTGTTTGACGAGGCAGGCACTCTGCTCCCTGAACTGAAGGCTCTGGCTCCGACAGGCCACCGTCGCATGGGCTCTAACCCCCACGCCAATGGGGGGTTGCTGCGTAAGGCGCTCAAGATGCCTGATTTTCGCAACTATGCTATTCAGATGAAGCAGCATGGCACCGAAGAGTTTGAGAATACTAAAGTACTGGGCTTTTTGATGCGCGACATTATGCGAGATAATCCCAACAACTTCAGGCTGATGGGGCCAGATGAAACCGCATCGAACCGGCTGCAGGATGTTTACCAGGTGACCAAAAAGGTCTGGATGGCGGATATCTATCCAGAAGATGAGGGCGGCACTGAGCTGTCCCGCGATGGTCGCGTTATGGAAATGCTCAGCGAGCACACCCTACAGGGATGGTTGGAAGCCTACTTACTGACCGGACGCCACGGTCTGTTCCATACCTACGAGGCCTTTGCCCACGTGGTGGACTCCATGTTTAACCAACATGCCAAGTGGTTAGACATCTGTCGGCACCATGTCCCCTGGCGACGGTCGGTGTCGTCACTCAATATTCTGCTATCATCCCTGGTGTGGCGGCAGGACCACAATGGCTTTAGCCACCAGGATCCGGGCTATGTGGATTTGGTGACTAATAAGAGTCCTGAAGTCGTTCGAGTTTATTTCCCACCGGATGCTAACTGTTTGTTGTCAGTGGCAGACCACTGTTTTCGCAGTACCGATTACATCAATGTGATTATCTCGGACAAGCAAAAGCACTTGCAGTATTTGCCCATGGATGAGGCCATCGCCCACTGTACCAAGGGTATTGGCATATGGGACTGGGCCAGCAACGACGACTGTGGTGCCGAGCCCGATGAACCCGATGTGGTCATGGCCTGCTGCGGAGATATTCCCACCATGGAATCATTGGCCGCAACGGCCATTCTGCGGGAGGAGTTTCCTGAACTGAAGGTGCGCTTTGTCAATGTGGTGGATCTATTTAAGCTGGTGTCTGCAGGGGAGCATCCCCACGGTCTATCGGACTGGGATTTTAACTCTCTATTCACACCAGATAAGCCGGTGATCTTTAACTTCCATGGCTATCCCTGGCTGATTCATAAGCTGGTGTATCGCCGCTCTAACCAGGAACGTATCCATGTGCGCGGTTACAAAGAAGAGGGGAATATTAATACCCCCTTAGAGCTAGCCATCAACAACCAGGTGGATCGCTTTAACCTAGTGATCGATGTGATCAATCGGGTACCCAAGCTGGGTTCGGCAGCAGCCCATGTAAAGGAACGGATGAAAAACAAGATCATCGCATGTCTGGCCTATGCCCATGAACATGGTAAAGACCAGGATGAGATTGTTCATTGGAAGTGGCCCTACGTAACAGACTGCTAATGGGGTAAGACTTAACTCAGCACTATACAGAGAGGATCTGGCCGGTGCCGCCGGTGCCGCTCAAAGACTATGTACAAGCCGATGCCGGGTTGTGGGTTACGCCATGAGCCTGTGTCTCTACTTTTTGCGTCATGGCATAACCACCCATAGCTCAGACGGGTGGTTATCTCCCCCCAGCCCTTTGTCATCGACCTAGGACATAATTTCTGGGACTAACACTGACTATGAAAATCCTTGTCCTCAACGCCGGTTCCAGCAGCCACAAGCTCTGTTTATACGCGTTGCATATGCTGCTGCCAGAGCAGGCTCCCCAACCTGTCTGGGAAGCCCAGATCGACTGGTATCCACAACAGGCCGTCATAGATATCAAAACAGAAACTGGCCAGTCCCTGGAACAGAAACTGACCATCACTTCCCGGCGAGATATTCTCTCTGGGGTTCTCAGTACTCTGTGGCAGGGGACCACCCAGGTGCTACAAAGCCTAAATGAAATCACAGCAGTTGGGCATCGTGTTGTCCATGGCGGTCAGATCTATCAAGCCAGCACCCTGATCACACCAGCTGTCAAAACAGAAATTGATCGCCTCCGACAGCTAGCCCCCAATCACAATCCCGCTAACCTTGAGGGCATTGACTTGATGGAGGAGTTGCTAAGAGACATCCCCCAGATAGCTGTATTTGATACCGCCTTTCATAGCCAAATGCCCGATGTGGCAGCCATTTATCCCGGTCCCTACGACTGGCTGGACCAGGGCATTCGCCGCTATGGGTTCCACGGCATTAGCCACCGGTATTGCAGCCAGCGAGCGGCTCAGATTTTGGCCCGTGACGATCTACGGCTGATCATTTGCCATCTGGGCAATGGGGGCTCCCTCACTGCTGTGCGCCACGGCCAGAGCATCGACACCACCATGGGATTTACCCCCCTGGATGGCCTGATGATGGGCACCCGATCCGGATCTGTGGATCCAGGGATTTTGATTTATCTGATGCGGCAGGGCTACAGCGCCGACCAAATAGACCAAATGCTCAATAAAGAATCGGGTCTAAAAGGTATTTCTGGCATTTCCCACGATTTACGCCAGATCGATCAGGCCATTGCCGCTGGAAACTCACGAGCCAAACTCGCCCAGGATCTCTATCTCCATCGTCTCAAAGCTTGTTTTGGGTCCATGCTGATGAGCCTGGGAGGAGTGGATGCCATTGTCTTTACCGCTGGGATTGGTGAACATGCCCCAGCAATTCGCGCTAGCGCTTGCGAGGCCATGAGCTTTTTGGGCCTCAAATTAGATAACGATAAAAACAAAAATAACCTTGTTGACCAAGACATCGCCACTGCCGACTCCGCAGTTCGAGTATTAGTAATTCACACCCAAGAAGATTGGGCCATTGCCCAAGACTGTTGGCACTGCCTGCAAGGAAAATAATCAAAGACAGAAAGACGCTCAAAACTATAGCGTAGACCGCAAATTGCTTATGGCTCGCTCCAAAGACGCCAGCGCCCGATTATAGCCCAGGGCCGCACTAACCCAGTTACCCCTCGCTTCAGTCAGCTCTGACTGAGCCTCTAGCACATCCAACTCCGTTCCTACGCCAGCATCCAATCGTAAATTGGCGAGTTCCAAAGCCCTGTCGGCCTGGGTAATGGCCGTCCTCGCTGTTCTGACATTTTCTTCATTAGAGCGCAGAGTAAAGTAGGACTGCTCCACCTCAAACCGTACCTGGTCTAATACTTCAGAAAAGCGCTCTTCAGCAATATCAGCATTGGCCTCCTGCTGACGGGCTCGGGCTCGGGCAGCACCACCATCCAGCAGTACCGCATTCACCCGAGCACCAAAGTTATAAATATCCGAAGAATCGTCTAACAGATCACTCCAGCTGTAGTTGGCAAATAAATCAACCTGGGGATTATTAGCCGCCAGGGCTGCTCGGGCCTGTTGGTTGCCAATTTCCCGTTGGGCCAACTGCTGTTCTAACTCCACGCGTCCCTGGAATGCCAGCAAAATGCTATTTTCCAGGGTTAGTTCCCAGCGTTCATAAGTAGCTTCCCAATCATCTGGAGCAGTGACAGAAGTCGCATTAATATTCACAGTGGATGGCAAATTGAGCAAACGGGCCAGATTCCGTCGAGCAATGCGCTGATTGGCCTTAGACTGTACTAGCGCTTGCTGAGCATCTGCCAGCTGCACATCGGCGCGCAACACATCAAACGTAGTCCCCACTCCCGCTTCTTGACGCAGGGCATTATCCCGTCGGTTGCGAGCAGCTTCCTCGACAAAGGCTTGGTTGATCAGGATTTGTTCGCCACTATCCTGCAAATCATAATAAAGACCGGTGGTATCTAACCTCAGTTGTTCGCGGCGGCGCTCCACCTCTAACTCATTTAGACGGACCTGTTCTTTAGCGGCCCGCACCGTAGCCGTGCGCTGACCCGATGTAAACAGGTCATAGTTTGCCTGCACAGATGCATTGACGCTAGTGTCAATATCGTCTTCACCCAACGTTCCAAAGGCCGTTGACGTGCTGTCCGATTCTTGGGCGGTTACATTAGCGGAGCCGGTCACCGTCGGCAAAAAAGCAGCTCGGGCTTCTGTCAGGGCAGCTTCTGCTTGTTCAAGGGCTAACAGAGCAGTCTGAAGATCTTGGTTGTTAAAATAGGCTAGCTCAATCGCTTCATCTAGGGAAATGGTGCGTTCGTCTCCAGTTGGCAGACGTACTTCTGATTCCAATGTCGGCACATTGAGCGGGTTGGGATCGGCCAGCAATTCTGTGGAAGGTAAATCGCTTTCATTCAGCAAATCATCATTTGCTGTAGAGGCTGCCTGTCCAGTATCAGGGATAATTTCGCCCTGCTCAGCACCAGATCCCGAATCGACCTGCGCCAATACCTGAAGAGGCCATAGAGAGAACATCCCTATAAGCACAGCAAAACGGATTAGACGTGAGCAATTAATGTATCCCATAGTCTTTTCAGTATGTAATAAGCCTGGTGATTTAAGGCACTAAGCAGCTCATCAACGACAAGCACCTTGCAAGATATTCAAGCTACATACATTCTATACGGATACTATCTAGCAATTACTAGTTCGGAAGGGTACCAACTCAAAGCAGGAAGTTTTCCTAAGACTAGAATTTAGAATGTAGGAGCTAGGAGTCTGGACCCCTTAGATTCTAACTCCTATCTTCTACATTCCTAACTTAACCAAAATTTCCCGGCTTGAGTGGATGCCCGTTCGGAGTGCTTCTGCCTATGCTTCTACCTACTGATACCTCTATTGCCACCAAAATTCGTAAAATGCATGGGCGGGTCCGCTGGCAACACCCTCTGCTCGTAGAGCGGAATATTGACCAAACCCGTCTCTTTATTGACGACGGTCGTGCAGAAGACACTGAGTTTTCATTTATGGTGATTGGCGACAGCGGCACGGGGCGCTACCGGGGAGATAGTCCCCAGCGACGAGTTGCCGAGGCGATGCTGTCCCAGGGACAAGATGCTCGGTTTTGTCTCCACACGGGAGATGTGGTGTATCTGGTGGGTTCCAGCGAACAATACTTTGATAATTTTATTAACCCCTATCGGGAATGGCTTGTGGGTGGGGATATGCCTAAAAAGATTGCCTATGACCAAATGGTCTTTCGGCGTCCATTTTTGCCTACTCTCGGAAATCATGACTATTACAATTTGCCACGGCTGTTGGGGGGATTGTCAATCCTGAGTAAACCGTTTCGTAAGCTGTTGCAGTCTTACATCGATATTGATTTAGGTCGGCATGGTTCCTATACGGGAAAGGCCTACGCAAAGGCGTTTATGGATTGTTTGGAAGAATTAGAGCCAGGGCAGCTTAGTGATCACCTAGAGCAATACTATACAGCTGTAGATGGCACCTGTCTGCGCTATGTACCCGGTGAGTTTACCCGGGTGCCCAACCGTTACTATACATTTCGCTATGGGGGTATTGACTTTTTTGCTCTAGATTCCAACACGTTTAATGAACCTCAGCCGCTATCTCATGGTCAGGAAGGTTTAGAACAACGGCACCGATTAATCCTAGAGCGAAGTGAGCTAGAAAAAACAAGGCTGGCTCTACTGGAAAAAGTGGCCAAATTAGACCCGGATGATCCCAACCAGACAGAACAAATTGATGATTTTTCAGGGGATGCGGAGCAGTTAGAAGAGGAAATCCGAGATATTTCAAAACAATTAAAGCCTGCAGTGTTTCATAACAAAAATGATGTGGAACAACTTTACTGGTTACGGGATCGACTGATTGCATCCTGGCAAGATCCCACATCGCAGGGGAGAATTTTGTATTTTCATCATCCTCCCTATGTGACCGAGATAACAAAATGGCCCCAGGCTCAAACTCTAGCCGTGCGTCAAAACCTACGTCAAGTGCTGGCTGAGGTTAAGGCAGCCATAGGTAAGAGGGTGAACGGGAGACCCTCAGTGGACTTGATTATTAATGGGCATGCCCACTGTTTAGAATATCTGCGTACGGCTGATAGTGGGTTGGCGGATGGAAATATTCCTTGTTTAGTTTGTGGGGGCAGCGGCTATAGTCTCCGTCGCCAGCGAGATAACGGGCCAGATATTCTTGAGGTAATTAATGATAAACCTCAACGGGTGGCCACATCTCATTTATTTATTGGCCGCGAGGGACAAGGAACTCAGCAACGAAGTCCGTATTCTTGCCTTCGGGTTAACGTTAAAGGAGGCGATCCACCCCAATTTGTTGTGCAACCGATTGTGGTGGAGAAAAATCAACACCAATGGAAATTGTCAGATGTGGCTCCATTAGTGTTATAAATTTTTCAGAATCCTTCAAGGACAATCTTGCCGCGAGCTGAGCCGCGTTCGATCAATGTAAATGACACAATAGACCCTTCTGTTGTCTTCATATACTCTGTCAGGTGAGTATTGTTCATATGCTGCTGCCAAAGCTCACGGCTTTCCCAGTTTTCATTAGAACCTAGAACGGCTAGACTCCTATTTCCTACATTCTAAATTCAATTCTTTGGAAAACGTTCCGTTTTGAGTTGGTGCCCGAATTCAGCTCAAGAACTGTTTTTGGTTTTTAGGTCAATTCTCCTAAACACAATTGGGATATATGTCCTATTCGATTTAGGAACTTCGGTACAAGCGCTGATCAAGTGAAATTGCATAGGATAAACATGTTCCAGACAAAGAAACAGATTAGTTACTAATTGGAGCCTCCTCATGAAATTTCAACTCACTCGAAAAGGAATCGTCAACGCATCGTTAATTGGCGCTCTGGGTCTGGGGAGTTTTCATATTCAGCCTGCTGCAGCCCAACTTGACCGGAGTACCTTTCGTGAAGTCGCGAAAGAACTTAACCTAAGTCGATCTCAAATGCGAGAAGTTGGCAGTATTATACGAGACTTAAATTCTGAACTCGAAGAAATTCTCACTGCTGAGCAGATCGAGACATTACAATCGGCACGGGACCAGCAGCAGTCTCAGGACCCTCAGGAACTGCAGGAAGCATTAAACTTAACAGATACTCAGTCAGCCCAGTTTGCTGTAGCACGTGAAGAGACAGTTGCTGAGCTTCAAGCGATTCTAACACCTGAACAACTTGAAGGGATTATGGAAAGAACTGCCTTCAAGCAGCTCTAAAATGCCATCCTAGCTCATAATCCACTACTAAACTCATATTCTCTAAAATAAGACACCTCTTAGGCTAATTTAAGAGGCTAAGAGGTGTCTTCTCTCATTATTAATCTGCGTTCGACCTGAACCAACTGTTCAGTCTTGCTATGGATGATCACACTGACGCTAATAGCACACTAGCGATCGCACCTGAAAAATCGAGTGCTCAAACACCCAAAACATCCGAGAAACCAAACCATCGTTGGTTTATTTGGCTGAGAAGGCTATTGATGCTCAGCTTACTCTTACGTCTGGGAAGTGGGGCATTCTCATATTTCTCTTCTGTGCCTCGCGATGATAACCGGGCTGAGGTGCTAGAGGAGTTGACGGTACCCGTAACTCGTGAGCCCCTGGCAATAAGGGTTGAGGGCAATGGCACTGTGGTGTCGAAGGACACCGTGAACCTGAGCCCAAAAACAACGGGTCGGTTAGCAGACCTCTATGTTCAGCAAGGCGATCGCGTTGAAGCAGGCCAGATGGTGGCTCGCATGGAAGTGGGAAGTTTGGCCGCTGAGCTGCAGCAACGAAAAGCACAGCTAGACCAGGCTGAGGCTGATTATGCCAGGATTCTGGCGGGCAACCGAGAGGAGGATATCCGCCAAGTTGAAGCTCGTTTAGTTTCTGCTCAATCTCAGGTTGATTTGACAACAACTCGTCTGGAGCGGTTTGAGGATTTAGCCCGTCAAGGTGCGATTTCCCAAAATGATCTAGATCAGTATGTGAATGAAGCCCAAAGTGCTGCAGCTAATTTTAATGAAGTACAACAACAGCTCAAGGCAACTACTAGCGGCTCGCGTCCCGAAGAGATTGCTGCTGCTGTTGCAAATGTAGCAGCGGCACAGGCACAAATTCAAGTGATTGAAACAGAACTGGCGGACGCGAATATCCGGGCTCCCTTTACGGGATATGTCACACAGACCTATGCCACTATTGGGGCGATTGTGACACCTACCACCACCGCATCCGCTACCGCATCTGCCACCTCCAGTTCTATTTTGGCATTGTCCGCCGGGCTGGAAGTCGAAGTGGATATTTTAGAAGCCAATATTGGCCAGATTCAGGTGGGTCAGTCAGTTGAGATTGTGGCAGAAGCATTCCCTAACCAGGTGTATACAGGCCAGGTACAGCGAATTGCTCCAGAGGCCATCATTGAGAACAATGTCACCACATTTCAGGTTGTGGTTGAGCTGTTGACGGGGGCTAACCAATTGCGCTCGGGGATGACGGTGGATGCCACCTTTGTCGGTGAAACATTAACCGATACCCTGATGGTACCGACTGTTGCGATCGCAACCCAAGACGGACAGATTGGCGTACAGATGCCAGACAGCGAGGGCGATGCGGAGTTTCAGCCAGTTACCGTTGGCATTACCCAAGCGGGGAGAACTCAAATTTTGCAGGGTTTGGACGCAGGGGATCGGATCTTTCTGGAGCTTCCACCAGAACGACAACGTTCCGGTGGGGCTGGTTTTCCTCTGCCTTAAAAAACAAATTCCGCATGGGTTACGCGATGCTCAACATCCTATAAAAACTTACCGTACAGGCGTTCCATGGAACGCCTCTCCAGGAATATTACCAATGGGATTTAACGTTTTTGAAAATGCCAAGATGGCCTTTAAAACCCTGGCGGCAAACAAACTGCAAAGCGGTCTGACGATGCTAGGGATTATTATTGGCAACGCGTCTGTCATTGCCATGGTGGCAGCCGGGGAAGCGGCCCAAGGGTTTGTGACGGCACAGTTTGAATCGTTGGGTACCAACCTGTTGTTTATTGCCCCCGGTGATGCTCAACGGGGACCACTGGCTGGTGCAGCACAGGCGGATACGCTCACCCTGGCGGATGCTGAAGCGATTATCCAAGAAGTGTCGGCAGTTAGTGCGATCGCACCCCAGAAGAATAAGCGTTTACGCATCACCCAGGGTGCAGCAGAGACTCAGGCCAATATTACAGGAACCACATCAGACTACCTGGTTGTACGAGATATCCAGATGGCACAAGGACAATTCTTTAATCCGATTGATCTTCAAACTAGTTCACGGGTGGCTGTTCTGGGTAGTGAAACCGCTCACAACCTATTTGGCAGACAAGATCCGGTGGGGCGCAAGATTCGTATTAGTAATCTGAGCTTTACGGTTAGCGGCGTTGTGGAAGAGCGTGGCTCCTCATTTGGCCAAAACCAGGATGAGCTAGTCTACATACCCATCAATGTGATGGCAAGTCAGTTAACGGGTCAGGAAACTGGCAAGACCAGCCCAACAGTTCAGGTAATCTCAGTTTCTCTGGAAAGCCCGGATGCAACAAATGCAGCCGTTTATCAAATCAGAAATCTGTTGCGTCTGCGCCACAACATTTTGCAAGGAGACGATGACTTCTCGGTACAAAGTCAGCAAGAATTGCTGGAAAGGTCTAGCAGCATTACGGACATTCTGGTGCTGGTGTTGGGATTTACTGCTGGAATCTCCCTGTTGGTGGGTGGAATTGGCATTATGAATATCATGTTGGTTTCGGTGACGGAACGTACGGGGGAGATTGGTCTCCGTAAGGCAATCGGGGCGACTGGGGGAGATATTTTAGCCCAGTTCACCATTGAAGCCGTTATTTTAGCGGCAACGGGCGGCATGATTGGTATTGGTGTAGGCTTGGTGGGTGTGGTGTGTCTAGCCATATTTAGTCCCTTAGAAGCGGTGTTTAGCCTGAGCGCTGTTATGGTTTCGTTCACCGTGTCAGGCAGTATTGGTTTGATTTTTGGCATTGCGCCCGCCCAAAGAGCGGCGAACCTGGATCCGATTGTGGCATTGCGGAGTTAAATATGAACCATCTTATTCAACTGCAAAACATATCCAAAACCTATGGTGTCGGTGACCTCCAGGTCTATGCTCTAAAATCTGTTGATCTGACCATTAATGCAGGGGACTATTGTGCCATTATGGGACCTTCCGGCTCGGGAAAGTCAACGATGATGAATATGATTGGTTGTCTTGATCGACCCACCCAAGGGAACTATTGGTTGGACGGTGTGGAGATCGCACACCTAAGCGCTAAACAACTAGCTGGCATTCGCAATCGCAAAATTGGGTTTATTTTTCAACAGTTTCATTTGCTCCACCAACTGACGGCGGTGGAAAATGTTGTTTTGCCCATGATCTATGCCGGAGTGCCTGCTGGTGAACGAGAGTCTCGGGCAATTACGGCGCTACAACGAGTGGGTCTGGGAGATAGGCTAGCTAATCGTCCTAATCAACTTTCTGGGGGACAGCAACAACGGGTGGCCATTGCTCGCGCCATCGTCAATCAGCCTAAACTACTTCTGGCCGATGAACCGACGGGTGCTCTGGATACCCAGATGAGTCAGGAAATTATGGATATCTTTGCGGAGCTAAACCAGCAGGGAATGACTTTAGTGATGGTCACCCACGATCCGGAAGTTGCCCAGCGTTGTCGACGTCGAATTACCTTTCGGGACGGCAGTGTGTTGCATGACTCCCACGTCTCTGCATCTCAATCTATCGCCATGATTTAGACTGGAGAGTGAGAAACCATGGAAAGGCATCAAGCTATCAACTGGTTAAGAGGATGGCACGGCGGATGGCACGACATTTATTCCGAGGTCGATAGTTCTACCTAAACTACAGCTATAATCCATATGGCGGGCCAAAAGGGCTACGCTCTTTCGGTCTTGAAATAATCAAATACAGATCCTATGGGGTGCAGTTTATAACATTAAGTACTCCATATGTACTCAATGTATTCTATGCCTACTGTAAATTACTCATAGCCTTCTCAAATAAGGCAACACCCATTCGGTAAGCAAAGGAGCCAGCTCTATCTCATACCCCTTTGCCATAATCGGTATCCACCGTAGTTCAGCGATTTCATTCGAAGCTATAGGGGTACCTAGCAAGCTACCCTGAAATACAGTTGCCACTAACTGAGTATTCGCTTCATTGGCAGCAATGGTAACAAATTTTCCTAGTGTCTTAAACGTGCTCAGGTCAATCTCACAGCTGAGTTCTTCCCTCACTTCCCGCTGAATAGCCGCCTCAGCATTTTCTCCAAGCTCAAATTTACCGCCTGGAAACATAAATTTTTCAGTATTTTTTTTCCTAACAGTAAGCAGCTGTTGATTAACAACAACAGCATAGGCAACAACATGAATTGTAGATTGAGACATTGTTGGAAAAAGCAAGAAAATTTTTGAATCAAAGTACAACGCATGCACTTATCCTTGCATTCTATTTTCCAAGTTCTTATCACGAGCGTCTAGAACTTAGAAAGTCTCCTCTTTTTTCCCAAATAGCCAGGTAAATAGTGCGGCAAATAAGGCAGACCCGCCAGTGTAGACCTTACATGCACCATTCGTGTTACGAGTGATATTCGCAATCACTTTTTCAAAATCGCTGTTAGTCAAATCAGCCATTGGTTTATCCCAAAAATTAACGAGCTTCTAACAACAGGCGCAAATCAGTTATTCCTTATTACGTGAAGCAGTTACTAGCTGTTACTAAGCTACCCACATAATTGAAAAATATCCCAGTGCTGTTACCGATCAGTAGAAACATTGAGGAATTTAATTAAATTTTCTTAAGTGATGAAGTTAGAGCAAAGGCTATAAAAAAGTTGATAAGTAAAAGCTCCCAGACGGTATCCAGCATACCTACAGATATGAGGCAAAATATTGAAGATGTTACATTTTTTATATATGTCTCTGCGTACCTATCGTCTCAAAATCATCAATGGCAACACTTGCCAACCGATGACGGCAAATATCAATACCTCGGCCCAGAGTATTAAGTTTCCTAATACTGAGATAATTACGGTGCAGCCGCAAACAGGGCCTGAGTCCATCGAGAGTTTCTATGATGAGTATTTAGCCATTCCCGGCATTTTAGAACAGATTATTCTCGACACCGACTCTGATGCATTTATTTTGGCCTGTTGGGGAGACCCTGGTATCGAAGCAGCCCGGGAGATTACCTCAAAACCCGTAGTCGGCATCGCCGAAGCCAGTCTTTACGTCGCTAATATGCTAGCCGCTAAGTGGAGTGTCGTCACCACCCTCCATCGAGTGCGGGATATGGTAGAAAAAACAATTATCAAAACAGGCCTGAGCGCCCGCTGCGCTTCCGTTCGCACAACAAAGCTGTCAGTGCTGGACACAGAACACGATCGCGTAGCCACCCTAAATACCCTGATTGAAGCTAGCCAACGGGCCATTCAAGACGATGGAGCTGAAGCCATTTGTCTGGGCTGTGCTGGCATGAGTGGCCTAGAACAGCAGTTAGAAGACTGCCTGGGAGTACCTGTGATTAATGCAGTTGCAGCCGCCGTAAAAATGGCAGAGTCTCTCGTGAGTTTAGGAAAGACCACCAGCAAACAGTTGACCTATCGTCCACCAGAACTTAAAGACATTGCCGGATACGGGCCTCATTTTCAATCGAAGTCTCTGCGGGATTAACCCGGAAATCGGCTATGGGTTATGGACTTCAAGGGCAGCAGTACTGCCAGATTTTTAATCTTCAGGATGACGGTAAACCCAGTCTGTACCAGTGTTTAAAAGCGTCATCTCAACCGTATCCGGTCTTGGAAAACTAGCTATCGTATAACTAAGGGACGCTAGAAACAGCTAAGTATGATGTTTCGTTACCAGGGATGCATAAACCCTTACAACCCTGAACAACTAGCGTAAAATGCTTTATCGAATCGAGACGTTTACGCTAAAAGCCTTGATCAGGCTTTCCCCCGTGTGTGATCTGATAGGTGTGACCATGTTTAAGTCAACAGCATTCAAATTAACCAGTATTGCCCTGCCGTTAGTATTGGCTACTGCTGCACAAGCTGCGAGTGAGATGAAATTGGCCCTGGGCTTTACCTCTACCCAAGTCAGTGGCGAAACTGTAGGTTCCTATGGTTTAGCGAATATTGCCAGTCGTGATAGCAGTGGTGAGTTTTGCCTGGGCTATGCCGATCGTACCCCAGACCATGTTTTGACCTTAGAGCAAAACTTTGCTGACCTGACCATTGCTGTTGACAGTGGTGGTGCCGACACGACGCTACTGGTTCAAGGCCCCAATAACAGTACTATCCGCTGCAATGACAATGCTAGTCGCCAAAGCCGTGACGCTCAAATTACAGGTCAGTTCTCTGAGGGGACTTACAAAGTTTGGGTAGGCTCATTTCAGCAGGAAGGCCGTCATCGCTACAGCTTGAGGGTTACGGAATAATTGCCGCCAGGTAGGGGCGTTACATAGAACGCCCCTGCAAATACTATCTACTTTCTGATAAACAATGCCCGATAGACTGGTTTACCCTGTTCTAGAGTGACCCGTTCGCGATCGGTTTGGGCTGCCAGGAGATTATGGGCTAGCCATGGTCCTGTGGTTTCTAAAGGGGCGGGATAGGGAGGTTCAAATGAGCGCTGGAACTGGGGATTTGCAGAGAACACTTCAACCATATCTTGCGCGACAGCTTCTACATCGGACTGGAGCCACACCCAGGCATCGGTGAGCATATAGTCGGCTAAAATGGTCACCAGCTGTGGCTGAACTACTCGCCGTTTTTGATGACGCTTTTTGAACCAGGGGTCAGGAAATTGAATACTTACCCGCTGGGGAGACTGGGGCAAACTTGCCAATAAGGGGCTCAGGGAGTTGTTGGCATTGCAAAACAGCACATGCAGATTGTTCAAACCTAGCTGATCGCGCTGCCGCAGACACTGCTCTACCAATGGTTCCCGGATTTCTAGACCCAAAAAATTCCAGTCTGGGCAACGCTGGGCCATATCGGTAATGAAATATCCCTTGGCACAACCGATATCAATGTGTAGCGGTTGTGCCGGTCGGGCAAATACGTCGGCCCAATTAGGGGGCGTAACCGGGATGCTATAGCGGTTGTTTAGGGGATTAACGTGCTGGCGCACACGGGACATGGTCGAAAAAGGCGATGATGGTACTAAGCTTATCTACCCTATCAACTCCTATGACACTTTTGGCTCGTTTTGCGGTGGTTAGCGATCTCCATATTGCTTTACCCCATACAGTATGGGATTCGCCCAATCGATTCCATCTAGTAGAAGTCAGCATTCCTGCATTTGAGCAGATTCTGGAGCACCTGGAGCAGGTGGGGATTGATTTTTTGCTACTGCCTGGTGATCTGGTGCAGCATGGTGAGCGGGAAAATCATCAATGGTTGGTCAATCGTTTGGAACAGCTGCCGTTCCCTACTTATGTGGTCCCGGGTAATCACGATGTGGTGAGGTATGAGGGATGCGATCGCACCGTTTCTCTGGATGAGTTTATCCACATTTACCGAGCTTTTGGCTACAGCGATCCAAGGCGTCCCTATTATCATCACAAGCTTTTAGATGGACTCCATCTGATTGGCCTCAATTCCAACGGCTTTGAGCCTGATGGCGACCCCTTTTACACCGGCTGGCTGGCTCCTGAGCAACTAGATTGGCTAGATCAGCAATTGACCCAGCTGACGGACCAGTTAACCCTGGTAATGCTGCATCACAATGCATTAGAGCATCTGCCACGCCAATCCCACAGTCGGATGGGACAGCGCTATATGGTTAAAAATGCCACTGACCTTACGGAACGGTTGCAGGCGGCCGGAGTACCGCTGATGCTGACTGGACATTTGCATGTACAGGATATTGCCCAGGCAGACCAGCTCTATGAAGTGACCACAGGTTCCTTGGTGAGCTATCCTCACCCTTACCGCATCTGTGAGTTAACCACAGCTGACGATGCTCACCGTCTAGATGTTACCTCTTATCGCATCAAAGCTGTTCCCGATTGGCCCACGCTGCAGGTAACATCCCATCAATGGATGGCGGACCGATCCTTTCCCTTTATGATGAAGTTGCTTACCAGTAAACCCCTCTGCCTGCCGCCAACCGAAGCGGAAGAGTACGCTCCTGTCCTACAGCATTTCTGGTCTGCAATTGCTGCTGGCGATGCCCTATTTGATTTCCCGGAGCTGCCCCCCAAACTACAGCGCTATATCCATACATTTAGCGCCACTACAGCCGATGGACAGCCCCACTGCATCGATAATGAGGCCACCCTTTGGCTGCGTACATCTGGAACATTGCTAAGCAAATCTCCTCTTTAAAGTAGCCCTAAAGGTATAGGTCCCAAAGTGAAACCCCGGCCAAATATAGACCGGGGTAATTGCCAAGTTAGTTGTGATTAATTAATGCACCGGGCATTTGTTAGCCATATCTAACTTACCAGGGGATGCTTTCAAAAAACATGGTCAAAACCAGTCGAAAAAATATCTAAAACGAATCGTCGACCGTAGACGTCTTTAAAGTCAGCTTTTGCCAACAATCGCTGAAATGGGGTTGACAGCCTCTCTGATAATACGGACATTCCATCCTATGCATATCAAAGCTATCCATCACATCGCCATTATTTGCTCAAATTACGAGCGTTCAAAACAGTTTTACGTCGATCTCCTCGGTGCCAATATCATTTGTGAAACCTGGCGTGAGCAACGCCAGTCCTACAAGCTCGATTTACGGTTAGGCAGTGCCCAGATCGAGATGTTTTCATTCCCAGAACCCCCACCCCGACTGACACGACCAGAAGCGTGTGGGTTACGACATTTGGCCATGGTTGTGGACAAATTAGAGCCTAATATCGCCCACCTAAAAAGCCATAACATCCCGGTTGAGCCCATTCGATTAGATGAACTGACCGGTAAACGCTTTGCCTTTTTCCAGGACCCTGATGGGTTACCACTAGAGCTCTATGAGGCATAACTGCTAACCGTATTTAAACCTTGGCCACGTCCAGAACTGGAGTTTTTCCGGTGGGGAAAGCTACAGGTTTCAACTTGGACGTGGTTTAGTTGCCATATTTATTTGCCATCACTAGTAATTTTCCATGTACATAGCTTCAGTAGTTTGCCTGGGTTTTTCAGCAGCACTGTGACATGAAACTTAAAAATATGTGATTTCACGCACGGTGATCGATTCTGCACAGGAGTAGAGTTAGGACATATGAAAAAACACTATTTCTAAACCGCCTGACCTCAAAGGGCTTGGCATTATTCTAGGCAGAGCCGCTTAAAGGCTAGAGCTTTAACTATGGCAACGGGGCGATGAGGATTATCCTCATCGCCCCGTTGCTGTTATGCGACTATTGCTGGGTTAGTTAGGTATTGGATTTGAAGCGGCGCTTGCGACGACGGGCAATGGCCTTACGTTTGGCTTTTTCAATAGGAGTTTCAAAATAACGTTTCTTTTTTATATCTGAAAAGATATCAGCCCTCGATACCTGACGCTTAAAGCGACGTAATGCTGACTCAATCCCTTCATTTTCACCAACAATGACCTGGGCCATCTGACCTAACACTCCTTGATTCATCACTAGATTTAAGCGTTTTAGAGAAATATAGCTTTGCGCCCATAGCTCAAGCGATCGCTGGAACCTTGAGATAACAGCGGCTATAGGCAGCGCAACCGGCTGAAAGCTCAGCCGATTGCCAAACGTCCGTCAACGACAGGCATTTCTTCAGCAAGCGTGCTTTATCCCGGTTGTTTTTCAACCGGGATAAAGCACGATCACATGGATAGTCAGAAGGTTTCTAGGATTAGTTCAGCCCAAGGCACTGTGTTCCCAATTGGCAAGGACCTTACCCCCTCTAACCAACTGCCCTACACAATGTTCAAGATCTCATAACATCAAAAAATTGTTCGAAGACAATATTCCAAACAGCCTTGAGTATTAATATATTTCAACTGCTGCTGCAAATTCACATTGGTAAAGCAACCGACATAATTCTGTGGGCAGTTGCTCAGGCGCTCAGCCTGGCGCACGGATATGCAAGCCTGCGAAAAATAACAAGCTGCTGAATGCATTCAGCAGCTTGTTGTGCACATAAGAGATTACTCTTCGTCTGGGGCGGTTGGGGCGGATTCAGTCTCAGTCTCAGCTTCGGCTTCGGCTTGTAGAGCTGCGGCCTGGGCGGCATAGTTTTCAGCCTGCTCGGTATTGTCTTGAGCTTGGTGGACCTCAGCCAACAACGACAAAAATCCAAACTCGGCTTGGCGGTTACCGGTGTTTTTAGCAATGGCTAAGGCCTGCTCGAAGTGGCCTTGGGCTGCGGGGTAGTTTTCGAGCTGGGCATTAGCAAAGCCTAACCCGGACAGACTCCAGCTCTTAAATACAGGCTGGTTGCGTTCTTCGGCCAGGTTTAAAAGCTCATCAAAAGATGCGATCGCATCCTCATACCGATCACTATCAAGATATGCCGATCCCAACCACAGCAGCGATTGTAACTCAGCACCCACGGCATTGGACTCACGGCTTAAGGCCAGTCGACGCTGATAAAAGTCAATTGCTTGATCAACATCGTCCTGGTCGTAATGGGCCAAGGCCAGCACATACAAAGACGTGAACTGGATATCTAAAGCCCCCAGCTCCTCAGCCAGTTCCAGCGCCTCCGTTTGGACTTCAATGGCGGTTTCTAAATCCTCCAACCGGTAATGGGCCACACCCATATTGCTCAGAGCCAATGCTTTACCCGCTTGACTTTCCAGCTCAGTCGCCACAGTCAATGCATCCTGGGCAGCGATGAGGGCCGTTTCATACTCCCCCAGATCCAACAGTGAGGAACTGGCCACATTAAGAACATTCAGTAGGATCTGCCCATCCTGTTCCGCCTGAGCTAATGGAATCGCCAGTTGAGTAGCCTCCAATGCCAGGGAATGTTCCCCAATGGCTCCATAGCTTGTAGCCAGAATATTTAACGAATTCAATCGGCCAGAATTAAACTCAATACTGTCTGCTAACTTGAGGGCCTCCTGGGCATAGGTAATGCCATCGGATAGGTTGCCTCGAGCCTGGTTGGAGCGGGCTATAACGTTCAGAGCTACCACCGTGGACTGAGGATCGTCCACATCTTCTAAGGCGGTAAGGGCCTGTTGACCAAAATCAGCAGCGACCTGATAATCTCCCTGGTTTACCGTTACCAACCCCAACATGGTCAAAATAAAGGACTGCTGAGGTAGATTGTCGTTAGCCTGGGCAGTTTCAAGTGCCTGTTCTAGGATAGTTTTCGCTTCAGCCAGATTGCTGCCGTCATACTGGTTCAGACCTTCAAGAATGAGCTGATCCACTTCATCTAGTGGCTGCTGAGGAGCATCTACAGAATCTGGCGATTCGTCAGTGCTAATGTCTTCAGCATCTACAGAATCAGGTGTAGTGTTGTCCTCTGCCTGAACAATCAAGCTAGATGGATTAGCCCAGACTGGCTGTACTGGTAGTGTAAGCAGCAGAGCAGCCGTTCCTAAAGTCAGCAGGCGCATAGTGTGTCATCAAATATGGCAAGATTTACACACCCTAACAGTAAATACTCACAACGTCCTCATGAAGTAGACCGAATTTCCAGGCGGAGAAAAGCCGCTTCGGTTTCACTTACGATGACCAAGTAAAAAATCTAGAGCGTTGCTTTCTCGTTACCCTAGCCACTGCAGCAGCGTTTCTTTTAGCTGTCCCAAATCGCGGTAGAATTCTTGCTTTACAAATTGACCGATGGCATCCATAGGGGTAAAGGAGGAACCTGTTTGCCAACGGACGTCCTGGGCAATGGGGGTGGTATGGGTACCTTTCAGGATTTGAATTGCGGTGTACTGGGGAAAGCGCTGGTAGAGGACGTCGCTGAGGTCGTAGGTTTGGTCGATGGTGTCTTTACGAAATTTGATCAGTAGGTTACGACCTACGGTGTAGCGATCGCGAACTAGACTCAGGGTTTGACTGGGACTGGGGGTAAATTCAATCTCAAAGTCAGGGGCAAACTGGACAAACTGTTCTAGCAGCGGAATAGACTTGCGGGCAGGATAATTGTTAAAGGAGATAAGAATGTTGCCTGCCCGCTCAACACGGTGGAGACTGGCGATTAATAAATGAACTTTGCAACCCATGCTGTGGCCCATGCCGTAGATGGGTAAGTAGCGGTCGCCAATCACCTGGCGGCGCAAGTAGATCATGGCCTGGTCAAAGGTGGTAAGGACTTCGGTTGCGATCGCGCCATGGTCAAACGTATTAATAAACGGTGTCGCCACAATGGCGTAGCCATGCTGATAAAGATTTTCTAGCAGCCAGCCGTAGGTGACACTGGGAGCTGCTGCCACAAACGCTCCCCCTAAAAAGTGAATAATTGCCACCGGATTTGGCGGTACCAATAGCCAGTTACCCGCCACCTCTTGCCAGTCCATAAACCAGTTGCCCTTCTATATCCTGATTTATCCTAGATGAATTTAGCTGGCCTGGTGGTGCGGTATTCTGCCCTGGGGTATCCACAGGCGTGCAGTAATATTTCTAAAATCCGTTGCCCCAGCGAAAGCGGCTATGTTAGGCTTATAAACCATTAAGGACGTATAGCTCAGTTGGTTAGAGCGCATCGTTGACATCGATGAGGTCCGCCGTTCGAGTCGGCGTACGTCCATTTTCTATCGTAGCTATGTCCAAAACCTACGAAGCTATCTATGAAAACGGTCAAGTAACCTGGCTGAGTGACCCACCGGATGTAAAAAAGGCACGGGTGATTGTCACTATTATGGAAGAGACTATTTCTGGCCTGTCGCCTGCAGAAGAACTCGAGCAGATCAAGCAACAGCTTTTAGATCTACGGCCCACCCTCCAGCGGACCTATCACATTACTGAGCTGGGTATTTTTGGTTCCTACGTTCGAGGGGAGCAGACTGTCTATAGCGATGTGGATATTTTGGTTGATTTTGAGCCTGCCTTTAAGTTCGGTCTGATCACGTTTGGCAAGATTGAAGACGAGATCAGCGATGCACTGGAAAAAAAGGTTGATCTGGTTATGAAGCGTGCCTTAAAGCCTAATATCGGCAAAAATATCCTCAAGGAGGTTATTTATCTATGGTCCAGCGAGATGTCCGAGACTATCTCCAAGACATCCTCCAATATATTGCCATCGTAGAGCGTTTGATTGATGGCATAACATTTGAAGAATTTGAAGGGGATGAAAAGATAATTTTGGCCCTCACTCGCGCGGTTGAAGTTGTAGGTGAAGCAGCTAAACAGATTCCGCTATCGCTACGAGAACAATATTCTGAAATTGCTTGGAAACAGATCATTGGTATGCGAGATAGATTAGCCCATGCATACTTCAGTATTGACTTAGATATTCTCTGGAATGCTGCTCTGCAAGATTTACAGACCTTTAAGCCTACTATTCAAACCATGCTTGACCGGCTAGATAAGGACACATAAGTCTTATGTAAGAGGATGAAGTTTTGTCAGAATTGGGAAATGCGATGTAGGTGGTGCGATCGCAGCTGTCCATGGTATTCAGCGCCATCAGGTGCTGGCTTGTCAGATGCAAAGATGTTTGGAGCGTGGGGCGTTTGAGCGTAGGTTAAAGCTGCTGTGGACAGAGATTTAGGAAATAGCGATTAGGGCTATTGTTGGCAAATGGCTCTAGAGGCTTAGAGTTGCAGCTATTCAAAATTAGGTCTTAAGTGCTGGATATAGTCGGAACATTGCGATCGCACCCTGCATATTATGTGTGAAGCAAAAATGACATACAGAACGCTCTAGCCTAAGAAAAGGCTAATAAAAGTCGGATAAGCTTATCCAAGATATAGAGTTTACAAAGTATCGCTTGTATAAGCTGTAGTATTTCGCTGTTCCGTGTTTCATGAATGTTTCTGCCAAAACGATTTTGATTCTGGCGGCTAATCCCAAAGGGACGAGTCAACTCAGGTTAGGTGATGAAGTTCGTGAAATCGAAGCAGGTCTACGACGAGCCCAAAAACGAGATGAATTTGTCATTAAGCAGCGATGGGCAACGACTCCCTTGGATATGCAGCGGGCCATTTTGGATGAGCGTCCTAATATCGTTCATTTCTGTGGTCACGGAGCAGGCGAAAAAGGGCTAGTCTTTGAGGATAAGGCCGGGCGACCTAAGTCAGTAACAGCAAAGGCTTTAACGCGTCTGTTTAGTCGATTGAGCGATCAGGTTGAGTGCGTTCTCCTAAATGCCTGTTATTCCGATGTTCAGGCTAAAGCAATTGCTCAGCATATTGATACCGTTATTGGTATGAGTCAGGCCATTGGGGCTCTTCCCAGCTTTTGGTGACGCCCAAAGTAGGTCTTCTGTCTCTTCCGTGGCGATTAGTGCCGATGGTAACACCATTGTCAGTGGGAGTAGTGACAACACGGTGCGGCTGTGGGACCCACTCAAAACACATCTCATCGGCGAGCCGTTTGAAGGACATAGGTCTTCTGTCTCTTCCGTGGCGATTAGTGCCGATGGCAACACCATTGTCAGTGGCAGTGTTGACAAAACCATGCGGCTATGGCCTGGCTCCTGGACAGTTTGGTTGGAAATGGCCTGTAATCGTGTTCGATATCATGCTCTCCTAAATACTTACGCTGATCCCGATGCCACAGGACTTGATCAAGAATTTCTTGAGATTTCAAATAGGGCACGAAATACCTGTGAGAATATTTGGAGCCGGAGTGATGGAGAATCAAGTTGGCCTTAGCTGGCAAAATCATTAACTAGTGGCAATTTTGCCCGATTCCTTCACTTTTCTCTTATTCCCACGCTTAACGAGTCAAAACCTAAAAAGTCTGTGATGCAAATTAGCCCTGCTGCAAATAAATGCACATTGGGGCAGATTCCATCAGCTTTGTGGCGGATTTAGGGGTAAGCTTTCGGAAAATATCAACTTTAGTTGAATTTTGTGCATAGCCTCATAGTTACAGACTGACTGTGGGAATAGTCTCTATTTGAGCAAAAGCAAAACCTGGCCAAAACGGCATCATGCAACCAGAGCAAAAGGCCCGACAAACCATTGACGCCCTGCTGATAGCGGCAGGCTGGCAAGTGCAGGACTACCTCAGTCTGAATCTGGGGGCGGGTGTGGGTGTGGCCGTTCGGGAATATCCGCTGGCGACAGGGGGCTTTGCCGATTACCTGCTGTTTGTGAACCGCAAGGCCGTTGGGGTAATTGAGGCCAAAAGTGAAGGCACCACCCTAGGTGGTGTAGCGGAGCAGTCGGCAGACTATTTGGAAGGCATTCCCGAACGACTGCGGTATGACCGCCAGCTATCTCCCTTTGCCTACGAAAGTACGGGCACTGAAACGTTTTTTCGGGATGCGCGGGACCCGGACTATCGTTCGCGGCGGGTGTTTGCCTTTCATAAACCCGAAACCCTGGGGGAATGGCTGGCCCAAGCAGATACTTTGCGCTCTAGACTGCGCCAGCTACCCCCCTTAATCACCGATGGTCTGCGGGACTGTCAGATTGAGGCCATTACCAACCTGGAGCAGTCCTTTGCCCGGTCTCGGCCCAGGGCCTTAATCCAGATGGCGACGGGGAGCGGTAAGACCTACACGGCGGTGAGCTTTGTCTATCGGCTGATTAAGTTTGCCGGGGCGAAGCGCATATTGTTTCTGGTGGATCGGGGGAACCTGTCCCGGCAGGCGTTTAAGGAATTTCAGCAGTATGTGCCGCCGGATGATGGGCGCAAGTTTACGGACCTGTACAACGTGCAGCGGATGACTACCAACAGCCTGGATCGGGTGAGTAAGGTGTGTATTACGACGATTCAGCGATTGTATTCCATGCTGCGGGGTGAGGCAGAACTGGATGAATCTTTAGAAGAACAATCGTTGTTTGAGACGGGGACGGACCTGGAACCACCCAGGGAGGTTAGCTACAATCCCCACTTTCCCATTGAGGACTTTGACTTCATCATTACCGATGAGTGCCATCGCTCGATTTATAACCTGTGGCGGCAGGTGCTGGACTATTACGATGCGTTTTTGATTGGCCTGACGGCAACGCCCTCAAAACAAACCTTTGGCTTTTTTAATCAGAATCTGGTGATGGAGTATGGCCATGAACGGGCCGTGGCCGATGGGGTGAATGTGCCCTACGATGTCTATCCCATTCGTACCCGGATTAC
>JBCCXQ010000028.1:0-38399 GCA_039191365.1 Cyanobacteria bacterium P01_F01_bin.13
ATACAATTCCGTCATTATCTTTTCCTCCTACGGTTTGGCTGATTCAAGCCACCGTGGGAGTTACTTTACTCCTGGAACGCTCAAAGCTTTTTTAGTCTCACTGGTCAAACCAGTGGCTTCCCTCAGTTATGTAGTGAAGCTAGACTGAGATCAGTTCCCCCTCGATTAGGAGCGCCATAGTCCACGATGCTTGCTCTACATATGCTGTGTCACCGCTGATCCCCATGTCTCAACCTCAGTTTGCACAGCAGTCCCTACAGTCGGAATGGCATGTGACTCAGCAATGGGGACCCATGGCAATTCGCCATTGCCGTCATATCTGTGATTATGCGACGGGTGAAGATCCCTGGACCTATGAAGCAGAACATACCCTGGGATTATTCTTATCGCCGCGCCCCTTCCAATTTTCCCACCGGCACGATACTCGTACCCATACGGGCCTTTACAGCAAAGGTGACTTGCTGATTACCCCAGCTAATACAAGGCTATTTACCCAGGCGGGTGGCAATGTGGAAATTGTGCAAATTCGGCTTCAAGACTCATTTTTGCGTCAGGTGGCTGGGGAAACGTTAGGTCAAGATGGGGATCGCATTGAACTCGTGCAGGCGTTTCAAACGCAGGATCCTCAAATTGATGTGATCGCAACGCTGCTATTATCAGAACTCCACCAAGGATCCGTTGGCAATCAACTATATGTCGATTCGCTAGCAAATGTATTATCGGTACATTTACTGCGACACCATGCCACCACCAGACCTGAGTTACCCACCTACACTGGCGGGTTGCCCCAACGGCAACTGTTACAGGTTCTAGACTATATTGATGCCCATTTAGGAAATGAAATCACACTAGCTGACTTAGCTGAGCTAGTGGACATTAGCCAGTTTCATTTTGGTCGTCTTTTCAAACAATCTCTTGGGCTGTCACCTTATCAATATCTGTTACAACAACGGGTGGAACAGGCTAAAACACTATTGCAACAAACTGACAAACCCATTATAGAAATTGCCTTTGATTGCGGATTTAACAGCCAAAGTCATTTAGGTAGAAAATTTCGGCAGCTCACGGATATGACGCCCAAAGCCTATCGAAACAGTTAGGAGCTGTTAAGAAACTACTTCACAGTTTAAGCCTGAAAGGCTTGTTAAGACATGATTTGAAGGAACAACGCCATGACTTTAATTTTTAACAAGCCCTTAGTCTCTAAAAATCAACAGATTTAACGGTACCGGATTGCCAAGCCAGGAGGCATGGTCAGTATGGTCTGCGAGATCGTTTCCTGTCAGCCCATGGACAAACACTGTAAAGTCCCCTCGATTTTTCTCCAACCATGGAATCAGCTGAGCAAATTGAGTTTTATCAAATGCCAGCTGACAGCTCCGGCAAGGGTGTGGACCAATTGGTCTCAGATGTACCCGCCCCACTTTTACCCCAAACAGTTCTCCAGCCTTCTGACATAGGGCAGATGCTCTTTCTACAGAGTTGCCATCAAAATAAACATGGGCGTGGTATCGGTCGTAAATGTTAGTGGGGCGTTTCGTCATGGGTAGATCGCATTTCAGGGTCATGGGGGTTGATAGCTGGTTAGCAATCTCATGATTGCGCATTCCCACTACCACTAAACACGGAATCTCAAGCTCCCATGATGTTCAGGTCAATACGAAAGATGACCCATAGGGCGTTCTACTTCTTCGTTGGAAACTGATTGATTTTGGCAACCCCGTAAAATACGAGTTCTTTATTACGCATGCGAATTTTATCTATCCG
The DNA here is from genome assembly GCA_039191365.1 of Cyanobacteria bacterium P01_F01_bin.13. Classification (GTDB taxonomy): domain Bacteria; phylum Cyanobacteriota; class Cyanobacteriia; order Phormidesmidales; family Phormidesmidaceae; genus Leptothoe. The sequence continues at coordinate 1,768 of JBCCXQ010000028.1, forward strand.
CAGCTGGGTGCCATCCAGAGCAAATGAGTCTAAGTCCAGCAGCGCATTAACGTGTTCAACAATCGCTTTACCCAGGGCAACGTCCTTATCTGTACCACCATAGGTGACGTCTACAAAGGCCAGTTTGGTACGCTCAAACACCTCAACATTGGCCGTAAGAAATATAAATTGCGGTGGAGCCGAACTACTACCCACTCGCACCTGGCTAGTAAGGCTAATGGTCCTATCGTCGTTTAGAAGCATTTCAGTATCACTGAAATGGAGGGACTGGCCCTCAAACTCCATTCGTTGAAGCTTTTCAATCACAAAAGGCGTGTTGAAGGAGGTGGTTAGGTCCTCTTCGGTCAATACAACCCGCATGGACGCCTGGGTAGGCTGCTTGATACGAACCTGCCCCCTGAATACCGCTCCAAAATCAATCGATACAGCCTGCACAAACAACTCCATCGCCTTAATGCGAAGGCCGTTGTACATGAGCATGCTATGGCCGACAAAGTCAAAGCCATCCACGCTTCCCTGCAGCAGCTTAGCCACAGGTTCAGCTCGCACATTGGCTTCTAATTTGCCCGTACGCTTAAACAGAGCGGCAATGGCAGTACTTACTGCCTTACTGACCACCTGGTCACCGCCCTGTCCTGGAAATGGTAAGTTACCTAGCACGAAGGATGTCATTCCTGTTCAGTGAGCGATTTCAATGGCCGCGACAGCCGAAACCAAACTTATGTGGCCAGCACTATTATGTACTTTTTTTAAGATATGTAACCAGGGGTAACGATATTTTTACCTTATGCATTCAATTGAAAGTCTAAAAGGATTGTAATGCAGGTTCTTACGCGAAGCTTCTGATAATCTGATCGAATCGGGGGGTGGCCTGGGAAAGAAACCTTAAAGCGACCCAGGGAAACCGTTAAAACGATGACAGACAAAGCGGTTTCGGTTAGACACCATGGCAGCCATGGGATTTTTTACGGATAAAGTTTAGCCCGTTGAGATATCTATGGTTTCAGTAAAGTTGAGTAAATCGTTAAATCGCTATCCGCGTGATTGTACATTTTCTCGGGAAGATTGGGATGCGATCGCACCCTTTTGGTTTCCCGTTGCCTTTAGTCATGATATTACCGATCACCCTGTCGCGGCCACCTTGCTAGACCAGCGTCTCGTGCTCTGGCGCACCAGTCAGGGCGTCTCGGTGGCCAACGATATCTGTCTCCATCGCGGTGTGCCCATGAGCATGGGCCACATTGAAGACGACCAGATTATCTGCAAGTACCACGGCTTTCACTACGATGCCAACGGCGTCTGCACGCTTATTCCGGCTAACCCTAAGGCCCATATCTCCGCTCGGATCTGCCTTAAAACCTATCCTGTCCGTGAAGCCTATGGCCTTGTGTGGACCACCCTGACCGGCGATGGCAGCGATGCCAACCTGCCCCAGCTACCCGAGTGGACTAGTCCAGACTACCAGCCCATTTTGCCCGACAGCCTTGAGATTAATGCCGCCGCTGGTCGTCAGATGGAAGGCTTTTTAGATGTGGCCCACTTTGCCTGGGTGCACCATAAAGCCTTTGCCGATCGCAATAATCCAGTGGTGCCGCCTTATACGGTCAGCCCCACTCCCCATGGTCTGCGGGCTGAATACACCAGCAACGTTAGCAATTTTCCTAAAGCATTACAGCATCGAGCCCCGGCTGATTTTCAATGGCTCAGGGTATTTGATGTGTTTTTACCTTTTGCCGCCATTCTGCGGGTCCATTTCCCTGAGGGAGGACGGCTGTGCATTTTAAATGCGCCGTCTCCTATATCGGCCCGTAAGACCCGGCTTTTTTCGCCACTGTGTCGAAATTTTGATCAAGACCAGCCCCTGGAGCCAGTCTACGAATTTAATCGACAAATTTTTACTGAGGATCAAGAAATCGTCGAAGCTCAATACCCAGAGGATCTGCCCCTGGATTTACGCACCGAATGCCATATTCCAGCGGACAAAACGTCCATCGCTTACCGCAAAGGATTAGCAGACCTGGGATTAAGCAAGGTATACACGTCGTAGAAAAGTTGTTATCACTTGTTTTAACATCTGTTGTCTCTAACTACTCTCTCTGCATCCAACTCAAATGTGTTTTCAGCAGTTTGTCTAGATCGTATTTATCTAAAATTGTTTGTCTTGCCTGGGTCCTAATATCTTGCATCCGATCGGGGTGATCCAGCGCTTCCATAACTCGCTCAACAATCGCCTCAACATTAAAGAAATCAACTAGCAAACCATTGACGCCGTCTTGAATCACTTCCTCCACAGGCGGTGTTTTAGAGCCGACCACCAGACACCCTGTGGATAATGCCTCCAGCATTGACCACGACAACACAAATGGATACGTCAAATAAACATGGACAGATGAGGCTTGCAATACCTTTAAATACTGGTTGTAGGACAGATACCCGGTAAAGTGAATACGGGTCAGGTCCAAATCCAGCTGCTCTAGCATATGCTGCCGAAACGTTTTACCATCTTGGCGGGGTTGACCATAGGCTACTCGGTCGTTGCCGACAATCACAACATGACACTGGGGACGATGTTTTTGTACCTGTGCCACAACTTCCATAAATTGAGGAAATCCTCGGTAGGGTTCCATCCCCCTGGCAACATAGGTAACAATTTCATCTACGTCTGATAGGTCCAACGGAGAGGGACAATCAATCGGTTCGGAGGGTTCAATAACTAGCTTGCTGTTGGGGTCTGGCTGGAAAAAGTCAGTGTCGATACCATCATGACAAACCGTTAGTTTGTTATGAAATTCGGGTGGAAATTGTTGTTGCTGCCAGCGAGTGGGGGTAAGGCCGCGATCGCAACTGTACAAATCAATTAAAATCGACGCATTTCGAATCCGCAGTTTTGCCTCTATCTCCTCATTCATTGGGTAGGCCGGGTCAAAGTCCGCATCCGAACCGCGAGCATGGTAAAACCATTCAAAAAAGCCAAGATATTTGGCATTTGGGAACAAGTCTTTCATAAAGAGTCCCGGTCCCCAGCCAGAATGAGCATAGACAATATCTGGCTCAAACTTGAGCCGCTCTTTGAGCTGGGAGGCGACTCGATATACTGCCTGCCCTTCCAGAACCGCACTTTCTAAGGGCCGAACATAATAATGGGTATCAGGATGGGGCTTGCGAGCAGGCTGATAGAGAAGCTTATGAACACCCGCCATAGCCCCATCCTTACGGTTGGTGCCAAAGACGATCTTATTTTTGGGGTCTTTGCGTAAGGCCATTGCCAGATGACGAAACTGAGCCGGAAAGTTCTGATGCAGAAAAAGTATATTCATTAACGCGCCATATCAAAGGGCAATGAATGATTTTACAGTCCTATCAGGGTCTCACAGACAAAGAACGCTCAACGAGACGATAAATTGTCTTTTAAGACATCTTTACTGCATGTTCAAACCGCGTCACCCGTAAGTATTTGTACAAGCATCAGGTACTACAATTTTCCAGATTTGGGAAATCTGCTAATCATTTATCAGGGATCTCACGGATTCGGGGTGTATAGACTGAAGAACTGATTAGTTAAACATCAGACGTCAATTTCAGCAGATAGGCTACTGGATTTATTCTCCAGAATGGCTGTTGGGAATTTCCTATATCTGCGAATGCGATGGCTGGTTGTGTGTTTCCTGTTACATCAACCGAATCTATCTGGGGGCTCTCTGAATGCTCCTGGATCATCCCGTAGGGGTTGTGCCTTGTGCCAACCCCGTAACACGGGAACTAAACTATAAATGGGGCTATGGTAATAGCTAATATGCTCCTGTTTGCCTATGACTGCTTCTGGTAGCCCTCCCCCTAGCCCCGAAAGTAAGTTTGTCACCCAAATCGTCAATGCAGTCATTCGCATCACACCAGTCGGTGGTAGTGGCTGGATATTAATCCATTTTTTACTCAAGCAAGAGTGGATAAATGCAGTCCTAATGTTTCCGGTCATGTTAATCACCGGAGCCTGGGCAGCCTACACTGGCAACTTTATTAGCACATCGAATGAAAGTGCCGGAGCTTTAGGCAAACGCCATAGCCAATCCTTTTCTAACTGGTTAGGACAGTTAAATCAAAAACTGCAATGGTTTTTCTCAAAAGCCGATGATAAGTTTGCCCGTTGTCAGGCGATGGCCTGTCAAGATTACAAGGCAGAGGGAATTGCCGAGGCCAAATGGCAGGCCGTACCCACCCTTGAAGAAGTTTATGTGCCGTTGGGACTGCGGGGCAGCTTATGCAAAGGAGAGTTTACTCAATTTACAGCCAGCTTGTCCGGTAAATCTCCGAAAGAGACCATTGATGAAACCCTCTACATTTGGGATCTTTTGAGAGAAGCAAAGCGTACCCCAGCCTACAAACGTCTGGTGGTAATTGCCAAGGGTGGATATGGCAAAACCACCCTGTTGCGTCATATTGCCTATCGCTATGGCACCAACCCTGGTCAACTATGCCGTCAGAAAAAAGTGCCTCGCCTGATTCCGATCTTGTTATATCTGCGAGATTGGCGACAGGAAATGGCTCAAGCTGAGGCTCCTGACCTGCCAACATTGATTGCAGACCATCATCTTCCAAACATCAAAGCTGGTCAGAAACTTGACCTGGATAAAACCTGGGCAGATAAGCTCTTACGTCAGGGTAATGCCCTGGTGATGATCGATGGGTTTGACGAGGTTGCCACGGATCAATGTGACGCTGTCAGTAGCTGGATTGATAAAGCGGTGGCCACCTATGGCAACAGTGCTTTTTTCATCCTCACATCGCGCCCCGTGGGCTATGAGCGCTATAAAAATACTCAACCCTGGATGCCAGTAGAGGTCAAAGCCTTTGATGATGAACAGCGAGACGATTTCTTGCGGCGATGGTATCTATGCCAGGCCAAGCTATCCCGACCGGGGCGGGATCTGGCCCATATCAAAACCGTAGCGGACAAAGCGGCAGATGGTTTGAACAATCAGATCGAGCAGCGATCTGAGCTAGCAAAAATGGCAGACAATCCCCTATTGCTATGCATGATCGCCACCTTCCATCGGTTTCGCCCCAGCAGTGAGCTACCGCGACAGCGGACAAAACTGTACCAGGGATTTTGTCAAATGTTGTTGGCAGACCGACCCGAGTCAAAAGGACAGCTTATGACGCTGCCAGCGGAAGAGGCCCAGGCCGTATTGCAAGGAGTGGCCTGGGCAATGGTCCAAAAAGACACCATTGCCATACCGAAAACAGAACTCATGACTTTGGTACAAAGCTTTATGGCTCGTGAGACAGATGCCAAGGCAGATCCCAAACAGTTTATTCAAGATGTTGAAGACGTCAGTGAACTGTTTGTTAAGCGCGAGTCGGCAGATGAGATAGAGTTTGCCCATCGTAGCTTCCAAGAGTATTTGGCAGCAGTCGAGGTCAAAAAGCAGGGATGTGATCAGGCTTTAGTGACACTCAAAGAAGAATGGCAAGGGGCCGTGCTGTTTTATGCAGCCCAGGCAAACCCGACAGCCCTGATTAATGCTTTGCTGGCTAAGGGAGATCGTACGTCTCTGGACTTAGCCTATGACTGCTGGCTAGAAAACCCTAATCGTGTGCCACCGGAGGTATTTTCAGCGCTACAGGAGCAGTGCTACAGCCAGCTAGAGCAATACATGGTCGAAGATGCTTGGAAAGCAGCAGATCAGTACACCTATCGCCTGATGATTCAAGTATTGGGGAAGTCCTATGGCCAAGTCTTTACTGCCGAGGAACTCCTCACCTTTCCTTGCCAGGATTTACTGCGTATTGATGGGCTATGGGTGAAGCATAGTGATGGCAAGTTTGGCTTTAGTGTACAAAAAGAGATCTGGGTCCAGTGTGGCGGTAAGCTAGACGGTAGTTATGATTTTGAGTCCTATAAAAAGCTGGCTTCGGCTGTAGGCTGGCGTGATAGTCATGGCAAGTGGATCAATTACAGGGATTTATTATTTGATATTACGGACGGTCCGTTAGCCCATCTCCCGAGTGGTTTGGGGGGGGTGGTTGGGTTAGTTGGTGGGTGCCTTTTCTCGCATCCAGGCTTGCAACATGTGAGCAGCAAGGATTTTAAAAAGTTCCCAACCTAATTTTTTCAGGGCTGAAACCCCTGATTTACCGTTACTCCTCAGCAGCGTTACCTGGCACCACCGTTCCTCCCCCTGGTCGCCTATTCGCTTCAACGAACTTCTTGGCGACCTTTTCCACCTCACTCTGGTCTGGCGCAGCCTTTTCCCATAGGGTCTGCTGTCCAGGGCTGGTCCGTTTAATGTGGTGGCAGCAGTTAGGCCTGAGAATACGTTGTTTTCGACCCATAGGCTAGGTTGCTTTAACCATTGGCATCTTGAGCTAATAGGCTTTTCTCGTTAACGTAATATTCCCACCGCTGCTAAATCTTTCTATAGAGATTCTCTTCTTAATTGACCACCTGCCGTAGGGGCGTTCCATGGAACGCCCCTACGTCCCTACATCCTGTATTACAACCGTGTAACTGGCACACTACGCCATTAGGCTTAGAAACAGGCCCTTCCGCCATCTTTGTCAAGATTTTTTACCATAATCAGGGAAAATAATGACTTTTCCATGGCTAATCTTCAGCCCGTCATGCCCTTAAAAGCCTTATCAAGCAAGGCCTGTAGCATTCATATACTAAAATGACGCTTCAAAAGTTGGCCTAGTAAATGTACTGAAAATTCTCGGAAATATTTGAATTGGACTTGTAGCTTCAATTGGAATGAGTAAGCTAATTCACTGAACGGAGTGTGTGTAATGAAAGCCTTTTCTATTATCAGTTTGGGTGTCCTGACATCCCTAGCTATGGCATCAGCAGCAATTGCTGCTCCTAAGCCTGAGACAACTGCCGAGCCTCAACGGTACGTTAAAGTTACTGAACAACCGATTGAGGAGGTTAGAACTGCCCGCCCTCAAATGTTTGTAAAGTAGCCCCAGGGCAATACTACATCTGTCTTTGATTTTGCACTAAGTAGGTGGTCCCAGTTAGCTATCAGATATCAAGGCCCTCTTTTCCCAATCTTGGGAGAGACTAGAGTCAAAGCCTTCAAAATTCGGGGTTTGGGTGCAGACTCTAAGAAGTTAAACAGCCTACTCACATTTTATCAAAGACTATACTGACCTACTTAAGTCAGTTGTGAGGAACAAATCTAGGCCAGGTTTTTCACCTGGCCTAGATTTGCGCTATCTGCCCAAGCGACAAAGCTCCTCCCCCATAATTACCACGGCGACCATCCGCAACGCTTTGATGTCTGCGCTATCAGTCATCAGTGATCTCCATCACTACATAGTGAATTTGAATATGCGCCTTTAGTCCGATTGCAAATTGTTGTCTCTCATTAGAGAACCATTAACGGCTAAAAACTATCTGCACACTGTTATTTGTTTTCATAATACTAAGGGGGGTCACCCCTCAAGAAACTGTCCACTCACCTATTGATGTGAGAGATTTTTGATAAAGGCTAAAATTACTGAATATATTGGCTTTCAGCAGCTACCTCTCATTCTACGGTATCGTAAAATACCGAATTGGTGTGATCAATAATGCCGTCTCCCTAAGGCATCTGGAAATCTTTCAAGCTCCTGTGTAGTAATGGGCTCAACTAATGTCATCTCAGTGGTTTCCCTGGAATGTCATGCTATTTCCAAAAAAATGTTGCAGCTATTGTTTCAAATTGCTAAGGTGTGACCCATGAATTGTTTGTGATGCCGTTTGAAATGATCACCCAGGTATCACATGTCCCAGCCATGCCCAATCTTGTGGCTTCTTCTACGGTAAAACAACCGTTCTGGACATGGATAAGTCCACAATTCATTCGTTCCGTCGCTGATTGGAGAGTGATTTTTGACTGTTGTGACAGCAAATTAAATAGCCCGAACAATAGCCTAACGATTGGTTTATACCAATAATCAGCAACGTTTATACCTGAAGGATTTCAGCAAGTGTAGCGACTTCCTTTTGGTGCCCGCTCTAACAACCCGCCCGCATACTATTTCGACAATCAACCCTGGTTTCGTTTGCTCTTTTGTAAGGGGCAAACCAGGCATTTTTGGAGATTTTTTAATATGGATATGAAAGGAAAGACGGCTCTGGTCACCGGAGCCTCACGCGGCATTGGCCGTGCCATTGCTATCGAACTGGCAAAACAAGGTGCCAGCTATATTCTGTTGATCGCCCGTAATCTTGAAAAACTTCGCGAGGTGGCAGCGGAGATTCGTAGCTATGGAGCCCAGGCTGTTCCCTTCTCCGTGGACCTGACGGAGGCAGCGGCTGTCAATGTTGTTGTCGCCCAGGCCTGGAAAGATTATGGTCCCTTTGACCTGTTGGTAAACTGTGCTGGCATCGCCTACCAATCTAACTTTCTCAAAACTCCTTTGGGGCAGGCCCATGCTGAGCTATCCACCAACTTGATGGGTCTGTACACTGTTACCTGGTTGGTGGGACGTCGGATGGCGGCGAGACGCCACGGCACCATTGTCAATGTTTCTAGTCTCATGGGTAAAGTGGCTGCACCAACCATGGCCACCTACTCTGCTACTAAGTTTGCCATTGTGGGCTTTACTCAAGCTCTACGTCATGAGCTAGCCCCCCATCAGGTACGGGTGGTGACCCTGCTGCCATCTCTCACAGATACTGACATGGTGCGAGAGTTTAACTGGTTCCGTGGGGTAATGCCTCTCAGCACTCAGCAGGTAGCTCAAGGACTGCTCACGGGCTTAAAGTCTCGGAGGTCAGAGATTACTATTGGTTGGCAAAGTCACATGGCTGTATGGTTCCATCGATTTTTACCCCAGGCTATGGATGCAGTGATTCGATTCTCTAACCCTGGTCACTCTGAGCCAATATCGGCCTATCCCCGACCTAAAGGGATTTAACTGGGTCCTTTCTCTATTGGAGAGGTATCCCATGGGGTATCTACCTAAACTGGGAAATTTTGGTTAGGTATGAATCTAGAAGATAGGAGACAGAATGTAGAAGGTTCATGACTTCTAGTTCCTATATTCTGAATTCTATCTTTGGGAAAACGTCCTGCTTTAGGCTGGTGCTCGTTCTATGGAATGCCTCTCCAGTATTAATTTCGATTCCTATAAAACCTTCAATGTATGCCTTTGCCGCTTTAGGGGATGCACCTATCTATGGCCGTCTTTATTTGCCTACATCTTGCAGATTAACTGATATTAAGGAACAGCCATATCAGGGAACAGTCATATTCCATTTATTAATCAGGTCAATCGATGGCTTGTAACTCTGTTAAAGATGCCTCGAAAAAGATGTCGTTAAATAGGACGTCTAATATTGGCAATAAATCAAAATTACCCATACTGAATTAATAATGGAAGATGTCTCTTAAATCTTATAAATAGGACAGGGAAATGGGTCTTTTTCTCTGCGTACGGCCCAGTGTAAAAGCTTACGTACAGTCAATACATATACTTAATTAAACAAATAATGCGTTTCTAAAAGACGCAATTCTTTATATTTAAATTGGCAAGCTAATTGATAGGCTAATCCCCTATCTATAGGCCTACAAATCAAAGTTTTTATATACTCTTTTTCGATTTTCACAAGAAATTAATTGCCCATCAATGGAAGTTCAATTTATCAATTGAGTAGTTATACTGATGGGGTGTAACCCTCCCTGTATAAGGCTTCGTAGTTACGAGCACTGAGGATAATTGACGGTTTTTACCTAAATAATTGTCCTGATTCGTGAACATTGATCCGGAAAATCATCTAGTGGTTTGGATCTATTCCTGCATAGAAGGTTTAGTTACTTATTCACTTGTAAATACCTTTTATGTCTAGAGCGTTTCCTGAGTGTCACTTTTCAAATGTGTCACCAAATCTAATGTCGGAGCTGCATAAGTTTTACGGCTGGGTAGATCCAATCGATCTAGCTATGAAAGAGCTTATGTCAGGATTGTTGTTAAGTAGGTGACGAATGCCATGGTTGATGTGAAAGCACCTCCCCCACGGGAATACATTAACGTCATGGAACTTTTGGTAGCAGAAGAGGTGGAATATCAACTGCGCCAGCTACCAACTCGTGTTCTTAAATATGTCAAATCGATTGAGGTGGAAACCTATGCCTTAAATCGGTTGCCCTCTCTATATGCAGTCAGTGAAAAAGGTTGGCACTCTCAGTATCAGAAGGCCAAACACGAACTGCGCAGAGAGATTAGTAAGGCTGTAAGACAGGCCATTGCTGCTGTTCAGGTCGATCCGCTACGGGCATCTCGCCCCCTGGTCCGTCGTCCTGCCTTTATGGCCAGGGCTGATAACGCTCTATTAGAACAGTTTCGGGCTGCATTGGGCCAGCCCAACCTGACCTGGGAGTCTTTGCTGCGCAAGTGTAAGCGAGCTGGGGCAGCCAGACGCGAGGCGATGGCAGATAAGTACCCAACTGATTCGCCGCCTCCTACCTCTGAACCCTACGCCACGGTATCTACCCATGGCACTGAAGATTATGCCGCTGCCTATGCGACAGGGCATTCAAAGTCCCACCATCCAGATCACCATGGCACGGTTTGGCGGCCTGGCACCTACGGTGAAACGTCCTGGCATCCAAAACGGAACTATGGCTATCAAGCACCGGCACCGCCATCGTCAGCCCACGTATACGACTGGAACGATTCTCGGTATCGGTAAGGGAGCATATCAATCGGATTTGACCATAGCCTGGGCCTGAGCTAAGGCCTGTCTAACCTGGTCAAATCCGGTGCCACCCAGGCTATTGCGAGCGGCGACTACCTGTCGCGGTGCGATCGCATCGTAAATATCGGCCTCAAAAGCAGGATGAATCGCCTGCCACTCATCCAGGGTGAGGTCCTTCAGCAGCTTGCCCGCCGCCAGCGACGTTTTGACCACCGTCCCCACCAGGTTATAGGCATCGCGGAAAGGCACGCCCTTGGTCGCCAGATAATCAGCCACGTCAGTGGCGTTAGAGAAGTCACTGGCCACTGCTTCAGCCAGTTGCTGGGGCTTAAATTCTAGTCCCTGATGCAGCAAAACAGTCATGGCCTGGAGACAGGCTTGTACCGTTTTGACAGTGTCAAACAGGGCTTCTTTATCTTCCTGGAGGTCCTTGTTGTAGGCCAGGGGCAATCCCTTCATCAAGGTCAACAGCCCCTGCAAATGGCCAAATACCCGCCCAGTCTTACCCCGTATCAGCTCCGGTACATCGGGATTTTTCTTTTGGGGCATAATGCTTGACCCGGTGGAGCAACTATCGGTAAGGGTGACAAACCGAAATTCTTCCGATGCCCAAAAAATAATCTCCTCAGACAGGCGGGACAGGTGCACCATAATTAGGCTGGCAGCACTGGCAAACTCGATGGCAAAGTCCCGGTCGCTAACGGCATCCAGGCTGTTGGAATAGATCCGCTCAAACCCCAGCTGGTCAGCCGTGTATTGACGGTCGATGGGGAAGGTGGTGCCAGCCAATGCGCCAGCTCCAAGGGGAGAGATATTAACCCGTTTGACTACGTCTCCTAAACGTTCATAGTCCCGCTGAGCCATGTCCACATAGGCCAGCAGGTGATGGGCCAAACTCAAGGGCTGGGCTCGCTGCAAGTGAGTGTAGCCAGGAATCAGGGTGTCTACATGGTCCGCTGCATGGGTCAGGAGTGCTTTTTGGAAGTCTCTAAGTAAGGTGCGGATAGTGTGGATGTGCGATCGCAAATACAATCGAATATCCGTCCCCACTTGATCGTTACGCGAGCGCCCCGTGTGTAGCTTTTTACCCAAGGGACCTAACAGTTCAGTCAACCGTCGTTCCACCGCAAAGTGGACATCCTCTTCATCCACACCAGGAGTAAACGTCCCCTGGCGGTATTCCTGACGAATTGTTTCTAAGCCATCCACCAGCTGCTGCCCCTCAACATCCGAGAGAATCCCTACCCTAGCTAGCATTCTGGCATGGGCCTGAGAACCTGTTAGATCGTATTCAACCAGGGCAATATCAAACCCGATACTGGCATTAAACTCGGCAATAACCGGATGCAACCCGGTCTCAAACCGCTGACTCCAAGGGGTGGATGATGTACTCAAATCGTCAAAACTCCTGCAAATGGTCCAGGGTGTCAACTATCGACACACGCTGACTGAGATTACCCCATGATGGCGTGAGCTAGTAAGTAGTCATACCGCGAATTGCATAACCTAACACCACACCAATTAACAACGCCCACAGCTGGCCAGACTCTACAAAGTTTCCAAGGATGTCACCGGAACGGTCAAAGAAATTATCTTCGATTAGCTGACCCACTAAAGGTTTAGTTGTCACGGCAGTCTGCTGGGGCAGAAAAGAAACATCATCGGGCAGTGTGAAATCACTGATTGAGTCAGGATACATATCAATTCTCATGGGGCTTGCTAAAAACTGGTTGAAAAATAATAGGGCCAACCGATCATTGCACTACACCCAAATAACATCAAGTAGAGGCGTTCCCTGGAACGCCTCTACTCCCAAATCCATGGAATGGCCCTATTCCTCAATTGCAGACAGTTGACGAAACTCTGCCGGTTGAGTAATCCGCATCACCACCAACGTCGTATCATCATCCTTGGAACGATCAGGACCGATAAAGTGGCGTAGAAGATTAAAGAGATACTCCAAAATCTCCTGGGAACTGCTCAGATTACAGCAAGCCCAGGAGACTGCCTTGATCAGGTTTTCTTCATCGAATCGTTCACCGCGAATATTAGCAGCATCGGTAAAGCCATCGGTGTAGAAAATCACCACGTCTCCAGGGTAGAGCTGCACCTGCCCCTCATGGTAACGAGTATCAATATCCAGACCCAGCAACATCCCCTCCGCATCTAATCGGCTGATAGTATTGGTTGCAGCCTGCCATAGCAATGGCGGGTTATGGGCCGCATTACCGTAGGAAAGTAGTTGTGTCCTAGGGGCATATTCCGCATAGAACAGCGTTACAAATCGATTGGAACTCTCCAAATCGTTATGCATGACGCAGTTGAGATTCTGCAAAATTTGCCCAGGAGAATGATTGTTGAGAACCTCGGCTCGCAGCATGCCTCGCAACATCGTCATAATCAAACCAGCAGGCACCCCTTTGCCCATAACATCACCAATGGCAAGGCTCCATGGCTGAGCTGATGACAGCTGAGTAGCAGGTCTGCGCAGCTGGTCATAGGTGGTAGGAATAAAGTCGTAATAGTCCCCGCCTACTTTTTGGGCGGTCTGGCAACGGGCAGCCAGATCCACACCCTCAATTACCGGACATTGACGAGGTAAGAGTTTTTCCTGGATCTCTGCTCCCAGCTCCAGTTCTCGATCGAGTCGCTCTTTTTTGCGTAGAGCTAGAGTAAGCTCATCATTTTCAATCGCTACAGCGGTTTGATCCGCCACCAGCCGCACTAACTTCTGACGAGTTTCTGTCCAGGCGTAGTCTACATCGTCACTAAATACATAAAGGCGACCGCGCTCAACATTCTGAACAATAATGGATGTGCCAAATAGCTTTAGATCAGGGGCCAGAAAGTGATTGAGCTGCTGATCGAGCGTCATCATCGCACTGCGAGCAGCTTGATGGGTAAGTCCAACCGTTTCTCCATCTTTTCCTTTAGTGCCTACAGAACCACTTAAAGAAGACGTAATCTGACGCGTAGCCGACTCCAGAGCATAGCGCACGGTTTGACAAGTATCGTTCGCCGGACAATACAGCCGCTCCAGCCGTAGCTGTCCGTTAGGACGAAACAGCACCAGCGCACCACCAGTGGCATCCGTCACCCGGCTGGCAATCATGGGAATCAGTTCTAAAAACTGGCTAATATTGTTGAGACTTCTGAGGGCAAACCCCAAGGAACTCAGCAAGTCTTGAATTTTGTACTGCTCTCGCTGTAGTCGAGCCACTAGCTCTTTCAGCGCAAACACAGGCGTGCCGCCCGGCAGAGTGCTGCCCTCAGGAAGGGAATTAAAGGGTAGCGAGGGACTGGGCGACATAGGCACAATCGACAGCACGGTCGATATCTAAGGTCAATGGAGCAAAATGACTAGCGAATGGAAGGCAATATAGCGGTGAAGGTCACGCTTGGCAACTCGATATCGTTAACTATAAGTCTTCCAACAAAATCGCCAACACAAAATTTTAGACACCAAGATAGCACCTCAGGCATAGCAGTCAAGGGTAGTTTCCCCTAGCTACGCTTGAAAAACGCTGACCAACTCAATCACCAGTGACCTAATCTGCTAGCACCTAGCCTGGGATGGAAATCCTAAGGCCACTGCACCCGATACAGGTGAAAAACTTCACCAGCAGCTTGCTTAGTGACCTTAGCCCCCATGGTTTTGATCAAGGCTCGCCACTGAGCTAATTCAACTAACTCCACATCTACCCCTAGATAGGTTTCCAAAATCGCCCAGTTTTCTGCTAACTCCTCTGCTGGATTTACCACATCAAAGACAAAATTTCCCCCTGGTTTTAAGCAAGGTTTGACCGCGGTCATTACCTGCTCCCAGTAGTCCAATGGGTAATAGCAGCTCACTCCAGTGGCAATCACTAAGTCAAATGTCGCTGGTTCGTAGTCCAATTTGTGAGCCGGAGCAAGCTGGACGCCTTTGAAAAGCTTTGAATCTAACTGTGGCCCCCTTTGATTAAGCGCCGCCTGGGCTACTTTGCTAATTTCCTGACCGACAAATGCAGCCTGCCACTCCTTCCAGGGATAAATCAAAAAACTTAGACCACAGCCAAGGTCCAGGCATCGCTGGCCTTTTTTAGGCCGCGCCAATTCCCAAAACTTGCTAGTAATACGTGGTGTCAAGCTACCAGAAACCCAGTCCCTAAATACCGCCATCTCTTCGACCTCATCCGGTAGATCAAAAGAATCTCCCCGATATTCTCGATCAAATCTCTGAGCTACAGCCTGCAGTTGGCCTACTACCATTCCTATTTATCCTCTTTCCTGACGGCTCTATCTAACAGTTGATCAGAGCAAAATTTCCAGTCCCAGCTTATAGCTTGGCACGCATAGCTAACGACACCAGTGAACCCTAAAACTTTTAGAGAACGACAGCTATAGTCGCTACAGCTTGACGCTTTACTAGCGACCCTTTAAGGCTTTAGTAAAGTTCTGACGATAGGAGGCACTAACAATAAATACAGGCCAAAGCAGGGTTAGATAGAGTCTGCCACTACTAAAGTTAGTCCGGTTAAACCCGGTCCAAAATTTCCAAGCACCGTAGCCATATCCGGCCAGCAATAAAAGTCCTAGCAACGTTGGCATGTGTTTATCCTCACAGTAGTCGGCACAGTAATCGATTTAGCAAAATTAAGTCTGCATAGCCTGCAAACTTATCCGCAGGAACATTAGCGTCTGCAGAGGTAGGGTACGGGACACAGCAAATAAACACCCGTGGCTGTAGACTCAGTATCTTGAAGGTGACTTAATCAATATGAAGGTCAGCTTAATAAAACAAGTACAATTGACACTGCATGCAATCAGCAACAACAGGAAAATTCCCTTGTCCGTAGTAGACGCTCTACGGATCCATATCAAAGGGTAGCGCCGTTAATCATCTACGGCTGCCCTCAATAACAATTGTTTGAATTTCCACAAAATCATAGGAGGAATTATGCGCGCAGTACTCATGGCTGGTGGTTCTGGTACCCGGCTTCGACCCCTGACTTGTGACCTGCCTAAGCCCATGGTTCCTGTGCTTAATCGTCCAATTGCGGAGCATATCGTCAATCTGCTAAAGCGGCACGATATCAAGGAAGTGATTGCCACGCTGCATTATTTGCCCGACGTTATGCGCGATTATTTTCAGGATGGGCATGACTTTGGCGTACAAATGACCTACGCTGTCGAGGAGGATCAGCCCTTAGGAACTGCAGGGTGTGTCAAAAATATTGCTGAGTTACTCGATGACACCTTTCTGGTGATTAGCGGCGATAGCATTACCGATTTCGATCTTAAGGAAGCTATTCGTTTTCATAAGGAAAAGGGTTCGAAAGCGACGCTGGTACTCACACGAGTGCCCAACCCTATCGAATTTGGTGTAGTCATTACCGATGAAGAGGGATGTATCAAGCGTTTTCTCGAAAAGCCCTCCACTAGTGAGATTTTCTCCGACACGGTTAATACTGGTACATATATTCTAGAACCTGAGGTCTTAGACTACCTGCCTGCTAATCAGGAAAAGGATTTTTCTAAAGATCTCTTTCCTCTGCTGCTGGAGAAGGGCGATCCGATGTACGGCTACGTAGCCGAAGGTTATTGGTGCGATGTCGGTCACCTCGAAGCTTACCGCGAAGCCCAATATGATGCCCTCGATAGCAAGGTGCTTGTAGATTTTGCCTATCCTGAGGTTTCACCAGGGGTACATGTGGGGCAAAACACCCACATCGATCCAACAGCTGTGATCAAACCGCCGGTTCTTATTGGTCGTAACTGCCGCATTGGTGCACGAGTCACCCTGGAACCAGGAACAGTGATTGGCGATAACGTCACGGTGGGCAGCGATGCTGACCTTAAACGACCCATTATTTGGAATGGAGCAATCATCGGTGATGAAACTCACTTGCGAGCCTGTGTGATCGCTCGTGGAACCCGTGCTGACCGCCGAGCACATGTGCTAGAAGGGGCTGTGGTGGGCGCTCTTTCTACCGTGGGAGAAGAGGCACAAATTAGTCCAGGGGTGCGTGTCTGGCCCAGTAAGCGAATTGAGTCGGGTGCAACTCTAAATATCAATCTGATTTGGGGTAATACGGCTCAGCGTAATTTATTTGGCCAGCGTGGTGTAACAGGCTTGGCCAATATTGATATTACGCCTGAGTTTGCGGTCAAACTGGGGGCCGCCTATGGCTCTACATTAAAGCCGGGTGCCCATGTGACGGTTTCACGGGATCAGCGCAGCATTTCTCGGATGGTGTCGCGATCGCTCATCGCTGGACTCATGTCTGTCGGTATCAACATTCAAAATCTAGAAGCAACAGCGATCCCCTTAGCTCGAGCCATTCTTCCGACTCTGGATGTAGCTGGTGGTATCCATGTACGCATCCATCCCGATCGAGCCGATCAGATTCTGATTGAGTTTTTTGACAAGAAGGGCATCGATATTCCCAAAGGGAAGGAAAAGAAAATTGAAGGTGCTTATTTCAAAGAAAATCTAAGGCGCTCTCAAATCCATGAAATTGGTGAAGTGGCCTATCCAGCTAACTTAGTTGATATCTATACAACTGAGTTTGAAAAGCGTCTGAATGTGGAAGCTATTCGTCACAGCAAGTCTAAAGTCGTGATTGACTATGCCTACGCTGTCTCAGGGGCCGTCCTACCGCTACTACTAGGAAAATTTAGCTGTGATGCGGTTGTTTTAAATGCAAGCCTTAGCCAAACAGCGCCTTCTAACGCTGAACGTGAGAGTATGCTGGGGCAGCTTGGGCAAGTGGTACAGGCGCTACAGGCTAATTTTGGGGTACAGGTAGCTGCTAATGGTGAGCAACTGGTGCTCATGGACGAAGTGGGCTCGCCTATTCGTGGTGAGATGCTAACCGCCCTCATGACCCATATGATTTTGACAGCTCATCCCAAAGGAACTGTGGTTGTCCCTGTACATACCTCAGGAGCCATTGAACAAATTGCTCGCCGTCACGGTGGTGATGTTGTTCGTACCAAGGCTAACCCCACGGCCCTAATGGAAGCCTGTCAGGCCAGCAGCAATGTGGTCCTCGGTGGCAGCGGTGACATGGGCTTTATCTTTCCCCAGCTCCACCCTGGCTTTGATGCCATGTTCTGCATCGCCAAGTTGATAGAAATGTTAACCATCCAAGAGCAGTCCCTAGGACGTATTTGGGGTGATTTGCCACGGATCTCCCATCGAGTACAAACCCTACGCTGCCCATGGACCATCAAGGGGGCTCTCATGCGCTATCTTGTGGAAAGCCATCCTGCTGATACTCTTGAACTGGTAGATGGTGTTAAAGTAATTGACCGCACGAGAGATAGCTGGGTGCTGATTTTGCCCGATGCTGGCGATCCGCTAGTCCATATCTTCGCCAATAGCGCCGACCGGGACTGGGTCGATACTCATCTACAGGACTATCGTCAGCGGGTTCAAAGTTTTATTGAAAAAGAGCAAGGTATTCGAGAGGAACAAGTCGTATGAACCATTGCATCCTCATGGCAGAGATTGTGGAGGTACCGCAGCTGCGTTATACCTCTGACAATCAAACCCCCATTGCTGAGTTCAAAGTCAAAATATCAGGCTTGCGCCCGGATGAAAGCCCGTCCCAGTTTAAAGCCGTAGGCTGGGGTAACTTGGCTCAGACGATCCAAGCAGCCAATTATGTCCCAGGTGACCGGGTGGTGATCGAAGGTCGTTTAACAATGAAAAGCGTTGATCGTCCAGAAGGGTTTCGGGAAAAACAGGCAGAAATCACTGTCCAGCGACTACACCGCATCGCTGAATTACAATCTATGACGCTGGCGGATGCGCCCCCAATTGTAGAAGGTCGTAGTGATCCCCCTAGTCCAGCCCCTAGTCCATCAGCCGCAAGTGCACCACCGGCTAGTCCTGCCGCTTCTGACTACGATGAAATACCGTTCTAAATAGGGTCACAACCGAACAACCTGTCTCATTTTTGACCAACCGAAATAGGACAGGCTGTTCATTCATGTTCCAACCAAAAGGCTTCAAGGCATATTTCTTGCACTAACTAACCTGACAGAGGCTACAGATAACCTTGTAAAAACTCAAAAGGGTCATCTTCCCAGCAAGGTTCAGGATAAAGCTGTCTCAGACGGGTACAAATATCGGTGACAATCTCTTCAACCTGGGCATCGTCAAACACCTCCTCTAAAGCTTTCTCATCACGTTGACGTAGAGGCGCTAACGGTTCAGCAAATACTAGCGGCCTCAACAATGAATTAATTTCAGGCGGCTGATTGTAGCCACGCGAAGGAACTCTCCATGGCTGTTGAGTAGGCCCAGAGAAGGCTGAAAAACCAGGTTTTTGATCAACTTCAATTAGCGCTCGAACAGCCGAGTTAAATCCTTTTGGAGGATTGGGTTCAGGGAAACTATAGTCGGGCATAGGCGAAATGTCCGTTATCAAACCATTGTATTGGCCTATATGACGGTTCGCCATTCCAGACGGCTATTTCAGCTGATTCGAAGCTGCTGCTACTGTATCAGCAATCCGATTCAACCCAGGTCCCACAGGTTTATTCGTGGTGTAAATCCACAGTGCCGAAACGTACCTAAATTTTTATATCTTCAGTGTAACTACCCAGTTCCTTTAGCGGTGTTTCAGCTTCCGTGCTCACCAACTGAAATACCTGCTCAAAGTGCGTCAAAAGCACAGATTTAACATCATCGATGGAAATATCAGGCAAAAACTGGGCCATCGACCCTACCGGTCTATCAGCAATACCACAGGGAGTAATGTGTTTGAACCCTGATAGATCGGGACATATATTGAGGGCAAAGCCATGCATGGTAATCCACCGACTCACTTTGATACCAATGGCAGCTAATTTATAGCCATCGACCCACACCCCCGTTAGCCCATCAATACGCTGACCATAGAGTTGGTAATGGGCCAATGTGCGGATAAGGACTTCTTCCAGTTGACGTAGATACCAATGCAAATCCTGACGATGATGGCGCAAATTTAATATGGGATACCCTACCAATTGGCCAGGACAGTGATATGTGACTTCTCCGCCTCGTTCCACACGATACACATCATGGGGCGAGGTCGTTAAATCAAAGTGCAAAAAACGGGTTTGAGCAGCCGTCCCTAGTGTGTATACCGGCATATGCTCAGTTAATACCAACACATCATCCAGTTGAGGGGCATCTTTCCGAGCAGCAACCAGTTCTTTTTGGTATTGCCACACCCATTCAAAGTGCATTAATCCAAGATCTTGAACAATAAGTTTTCTATCTTTACCAATCAAAGAAACGTCGATATTGTGAGGAAATATACGTAATTTAACTGAGGTATATTTTCTGAGTTTTATTCTCAAATTATATCGAACAAATAGCTCAATAACTGTCAGTTAGCATTGAGACCATAGAGTAACCTTCAGATTAAAAAAATATTAATATAGTTTGTTTTTCAGGGCCGCCACGCACGTTCTATCAAGCATAAAATAATTCGCCAAGCCTCCCATTATAGAAGAAAAATTCAACTTACGAATACCCTAAATCTCCTAAGACGATCCCAGATTAAATCTAAAGAATTATCAACAGATGAAAACCTTTTCAAAGAGGAAAAATCTCTCAAAATTAAAATGCTAGAGTGAAACAAATCGCTTATCTTCTATCAATGGAGGCAGCTTTATGAGGCTTGTTATCCAAGGAAAAAATATTGAAATTACCGAGGCTATTCGTCAGCATGTTTCTCAGAAAATTGAAAAATCAGTTAATCACTTTCATCGCATGATCCATAAGGTTGATGTGTGCTTGTCAGTGGCTGGTGGAATAAAAATGCCCACTCGGCAGTGTGCTGAGGTTACAGTCCATGTCAACCGGGCTGTGGTGCGAGCCGAAGAAAGCAGCGATAACCTATATGCCAGCATTGATTTAGTAGCTGATAAAATCAGTCGGCAGCTGCGCAAGTATAAGGAAAAGCGGCGCAGTTCTGATCATGTATCGGTGCGATCTATAGAAGTTGATGATAACTCTGAGGGCGCTGATCTACAGGTAACCGAACTGCTAGAAAAACGCCAACCTCAGCTGCCGGAAGAAGTCGTGAGAACTAAGTATTTTGCCATGGCCCCCATGTCAGTGCAGGAGGCCTTGGAAAATCTCCAGCTGGTAGATCACGATTTCTACGTGTTTTACAACGCTGAAACCGATCAGATCAATGTGATGTACGAGAGAAATCACGGCGGCTATGGGTTGATTCAGCCGCGCGGCACTGGCCCCCATGGCGTTCCTATCAACAGTAATGGTCATCATGGCCATGCTGATAAACGCCACCTGCACCCCACTCCTACACGCAGGTAGTGACGTTTTTTGCCCCGGTCTATGCCAGAGAAGAAAGTTTTTCTGACATAGACCGGGGTTTGCTATGCCAGTTTGGCTGTAGTTGTGGGTTAAACCTATCCTTCTGCATCGGATACGACTTTATAGGTCTGACCAGCAAAGGTCACTTGATCGCCTGAGTATAATTTGCGGCCCCGGCGTAGCTCTACTTGGCCGTTAACTAACACATGGCCTCCCTGAATCAGGTGCTTGGCCTCTCCGCCCGACTGCACTAAGTCATTGAGTTTTAGAAATTGACTTAGCTTAATAAAGTGATCTTCCATGGCCTTGAAACAATGGGCATTCAGTGGTCATTTAGTGACCCTAAGACAGCTTGAGGGCGCTAATCGGGACATCTTCCCAGGAGTCCACTGTACGCAGTCGGGCAACCCAGCCAGCCTCTTTTTGCTCGTCGGTCAAAGCTGCTTGAAACGTATCGTGACACTCTTCAGCCGCTTTGCGATCGCAACAAGCAATGGCCGAATAAATAATCCCGGAGGGATCAATATGCTCATTTACCCAAATCATAACGGTTAGCGCAGGTAGGACAGAACAGGGTTAGGCAGCCGCTGGCTCACTTGATAGGCTCTGAACCGTTTGCTGCATTTCAGCAATGGCTTGCAGCTGGTAATCATTGACCTCCTGAAACCGTTCTAACGTGCCAAAAACGCTGTCAAACATTTGCTGCATCGCATCCACCTTTTCGGTAGACGTGCCCAGGTATTCATTGCGGGTTGCGATCGCACTCTCCAACCCAACCCAGTCGCTAAACGCCTGTTCTAACGTTTCCCTGTCATGCTCAAGGTTAGAAAGCTGATTAGCCAACTCAGTCTGCTTAGAATCCACCCGTTCCTTCAGAGCATTACAGCGATTTTCTAATTCAGCAATTAGTTCCTCTAATTCCGAAGCCTGAGTCGTTAGCTCCTGACGCACCTGATCGATATGGTCCAAAACTGGTTCCAAATCTGCAGCATTTTCCACTGGACTATCAATCGTTGCCTGCCCCTGACGCCGTAACAAAACCGCCCGATGCTGACTTAAGACCTCTTCACGCTCAAGCAAATTTCGACGCTGCCCCACCAGCGTCTTATTGAGCATATCGTAGCGGTCCTGCTCATCACTAATATCAGCCTCTATCTGCATCCGGTCGTACTCACTGGCTGCCTCTGCTTTTTGTTTAAGTTCATCAATAGCCTGCTGCTGATACGTCAGTTCCTCCTCTTGGTCACTTACAAAACCAGACATTTTTTCCATGTCTGTTTCCATGTTCCCAACCAAAGCCTCTAAATCTTGCAGTGACATCTCTTCAAGCTTGGTTAGATCAATCTTTTTACCCAATCGCACTTGGTCACCGGTATTCAGCAGTTCATAAACTCTCTGATATACACCACTCTGCTGGTTAATTTGCTCCGATACCAGCTGATTTTGCTGCTTTTTCTGCGCCAGCTCAACCTTTACCTGCTGAAGTTCCAAACATAGCTCACTGAGGGCGGAACGCTCCGCATCAGTAGACTGATGCAGTTGCTGGATAGACTGCTTAAGCGTGTCTACAGCATCTTGTTTGGGGTGAAGCTGTGCCTGTTGCTCAGCTCCAGTTTGCTGCCAGCCCTGTAGCAGACCTTGATGCTCGCCCAAAGATTCCCTGGTACTGCCCAACTGCTGACGGAGATCCTCAATGGGTGCCACATTGGCCATCAGCCGTTCCACAGCATCCCGTAATTTTTGGGTCTGCCCCGCATCTAACCCAGCTTGAGTCGATACGGTTTCGCGCTGCTCTTCAAGTTTCTGTTTTTCCCCGTTTAAGTGAGCCCAGGCTCCCTCTAGTTCAGAGTTCCGACGTTCATAATCCTGTCTTTGCTCATCCAGCTGGGAACGTAATGTTTCCAGCTCAGTCTTCTGCGTTTCCAGCTCAGCCAATTCCGACGTCGCTTGCTTAACTTCGTCTTCACGGGTGTCAAGCTCTAACTCACGTTGATTAAGCGCCTGACTCTGATAAGTGAGGGATTCCTTCCACTGTTCAATCTCCTCTTCCTGGGTCTTAAACTTTTTATTGAGACTGGAGAAATTTTGCAGAATGCTGACCAACTGGCGTCCTGCCTCATAGTGACGCTGCACCTGACGACCATTGGAAAGTTCAATCAAAACCAGGGCACCAGCACCATAGCCAGCATCATCCGGGGCTGGAACCAACTCGTCCCCAGATACCGCGCTCCAGTTTTGCTCTGAGCGCTCACAGGCTAGGAGCTTAAACTCAGCCCGATTGCCACCCATAAACCCACTTTTTTTCTGAACTTCGGCCAAATAACGCACGCTAGCATCCCCTTCGTCTATACAAATAGCTACTGGCAGCAGCTACCTACTTAAATAACATTCACGTCTCGTTCAGCTAGGAATATAGAAGCCCAAGGCAATGTACATATCAAGATATTGAAGCAAAATCAATAGCTATGCAGCACTAAATCTAATAAAAAAACCTTGCCTAGCAACCTTAAACAATTCAATCCAGTGTATCTGCCCTAAGTAAAAAACTCGATTTATAAAATAAACATCCAGCAACCGAGAGTCTAGCCAATAACCTAATATGTAATGTCTTTATCTTTAATATGTACAATCCTACATGCGCATATGGGTAGCTTATAGGCTTCAACACATCCTGTTCACATAAAAATGCCACTTTATAAATCGCAGCTAAACAATTTGATTAAAAGAGTCACCCCATACATAAACCGTATCACTACGGTTAAATGCTAATAATTGTAGCTAATGCCGTGTATCAATGTAGCCAACCTAGTTACCAAGTGCCAATTCTGATTGCTCTACATAGCTAAGAATTGCACCATTAGCAGCCGCTGCTAAAGCACGCCTTTATTTTTCCAGAACAAATTCAGACAAACCCTAGGGCAAAATCTATGCAGGGCCAGTTAAGCGAGCTGGATATTCGCAGTATTTTTCAACTGATTGACATTGGTCAACAAACTGGAGAACTCTATATCGAATCTTTCGATGAGGACACCAACTCGTGGCTTGTGTTCTTCGCTAACGGTGGCATCCTTTACGCTGGACGTACCAGCGAATCCCTTGAACGGTTGCAAGACATCCTGCAGCCCCTCAATCTTTCTATTCCTTGGACCGCCATCAGCCTATCTAACCTAGCACCGCTGAGACCGCCCGAATATGGTGCTCTCTGGTGGCTCCTAGAAAATAGCTATCTCACCACCCAGCAGGCCCGCTCTGTCCTGCATCGTCTCATCGAAGAAACACTCTTTGAAGTCATCAGCCTACGTCAGGGACGGTTTTCTTTTCGATTTCGGGCATCCCTCAGCCCTCAGTTGACTGAATTTAGCATCCCTCCCCTGGTCAAACGAGTTATTCGCCAGCTCCAAGGCTGGTTACAGCTCCAACCCCATTTCAGCTCATTTTATGATTGCCCACTCATGGGAAATCCCTTGGAACCAGCATCAAATCTCCCGCCAGTTCTAGCCATGGCTAACGGCAATACCTCTATTATCAGAATCTCACGCTATCTCAATCGCAATATTTTTAGCATTACCAAAGAACTTTATCCCTACATTCAACAAGGGCAGCTCCAACTCCTACAGCATCCAGAATCATCCTCCAACCAGCTGCTCAAAGAGCCCATTGTCAATGTCGTACCCCGCATTGTGTGCATTGACGACACCCTAGCTGTACGACAGGCCATAGAGATGATGTTGGATGCCTGTGGCTATGAGGTTACTTCCATTGCAAACCCCGTTAAAGCTCTAAGCCTATTATTTAGTCTCAAGCCAGACCTCATCCTCTGTGACGTAGCAATGCCTGAACTAGAAGGTCATGAGCTATGCGCCATGCTCAGACAGGCCCATTGTTTTCGAGCAGTCCCCATCGTCATGCTGACAGGCAAAGATAATTTTGTGGATCGCGTCAAGGCTAATATGGTCGGCGCTACGGACTACCTAACCAAACCCTTTGGCGAGCCTGAACTCTTAGCACTGGTAGAAAAATACGTAGGTCGAGGCAACCCCAAACGTCTTGCTCCTGAGACCCTATTAGAGCAAGAAATATCGGCCACTCTCAACCCTGAAAGCTGGAACAATCCTTAACAATCACAAGCTGACAATTGCCATGGCTTGTCACCTGCACTGTAGTTATTTTTGTGAATTGTTGACCACCACACTCACAAAAGAATTTTGATGAAAGTTTAATAATTTTGATGTAGACGGGTATTTTATTGTGCACAAGCGGTAGGGTGTGCATTACTAACCTATGCATGGTCAACTAATCGCTGCTTGGCCAAAATGGTCACACTTAACTGGACATACTACTCAACTAGCTATTTCCCCCTATAGGGGCATAATGAGTTGAATCAAGATATGAACCGGTCTTAAACGGCGAAATTCAGGTTATGAATACGGTTTTAGTGGTGGAAGACAGCGTTGCCCAACGAGAAATGATTATTGACTTATTAAAGGGGAATGGTCTTAAAGTTATCGTTGCTAGCGACGGTGTAGAAGCACTGGCATACATTCAGGGCGATCTGCCCGATTTAGTCGTTTTAGATATAGTGATGCCCCGTATGAATGGGTACGAAGTCTGTAGGCGCATTAAGTCCGACCCAGCTACTCAAAATTTACCTGTTGTACTGTGCTCATCTAAAGGCGAAGAATTTGATCGGTATTGGGGGATGAAACAAGGAGCCGATGCGTACATTGCAAAACCATTTCAGCCAACCGAGCTGGTAGGTACAGTTAAACAATTGCTACGTGATTGAAATGCTCGTGATTTGTGAGGTAGCAGATGGTAGGTAATCCAGACTTTCAAACCGGAGTAGGGCAAGATCAAGATCCTGAATTGCAAAAAATTGAAACGCCCGATGGTGAACTGCACTTGCGTTTCTATGTGGGCTCCAGTGACGAATTTGCCTTGCCAGCCATTGGTATTCGCCGAATTATTGAAAATCCCCCCGACCGCATTACCCCTGTCCCAAATGTATCTCCTTTATTACTTGGCACTCTTAATGAGCAAGGGCGCGTTATTTGGGTTGCCGACCTGGGCCAGTTTCTAGGTTATCCTCAACCGATGAATACCGACAGGGCAGAAATCCCAGTAATTGCTGTCGAACATCAGGGGACTATGTTAGGCTTAGCCGTTAATCAGATAGTTGGCACAGATTGGCTAGATGCGGAACGTATGAAAATGTCCCGCGACTACTCCGATACAATGGCACCTTTTCTCAGGGGTGAATGGGTATTAGATGCCGATTCGGAGCGCTCATTACGCTTATTAGACCACGTTGCCATACTGCGCTCAGCGCGCTGGGCAGCTTAAGTTAAGGGTTCGACAAGATGGAGATGTTTAGACTGGCAGGAGAATACAGATGGCATCGGGCATAGATTACGCTCAAACCTATCAGGCAGCAGAGCGCGCGTACATGCAAGGCAGTTATGAACAAGCTGCCGACATCATTGAGCAACTGGCAGAAAACTACCCGAGCGATCCGAATGTGCTCCTGCTCAAAGGTCACATCTATTGCTACGGCCTCAGTGCCTACGATGTAGCCCGTACTCAGTACAAATCTGTTTTGAATCTGACGTCCGACCCCGAGTTCGTAAACTATGCCAATAACGGTCTGACCTATGCTGAGCAGATGGATGTAGGTCATGTACAGGCAGATGACAACGGGATAGAGGAAATTACCGCAGACGGTCTGTTTGATTCCATAGAACTCTACGGAGACATGGGAGATGAGGGGGACGACCTGAGTGCTGGACTGGACTTGTCCTTTGAAGACGGTGCTAGCGTTCAAAGTGAGGCGGCAGCAGCAGATCCCCCTACTGACTTGAATACTGACTTGAATGCGTTAGAGCCAAATGTCTTAGCAAGTGACGACAGCTATGACTTAGCGACTGAGGCAATGGCCGATCCGTTTAATGCCACTGCCGACTATGAAAGTACTTCTGGCGATAAAGGTGTTGACTTAGTCAGCGATGACCCATTCTCAATCGGGGATCTTGGCGACCTATCAGTAGGCGGAGATTTAGGTAATGCTGAACTTCTAGATCCCTTTGCAGATAGTAGTTTAGAAGGTCTGGTTGAATCTTCTGAAGAAGAAGATATTACCCTCGATAGTATTATCCGTGATGAGTCTGCTTCAGCCTCAGTTCAAGAATTATCGCAATTTGACCAGGATGATTTTGACGAGGCATTTCCCTCAGGGGAAGACGCTGCGGATGAGTTTGCCGACTTTCCAGATGTTGATGATTTCCTAGAAACAGGAAGTGCCCCAGGCAACGACAGTCCCATAATTCCTGAGCCAGGTCTGCTGGAAGAGCCAGAAGATAAAACGCTCTTCATGATGGAACCTGAGACTGACGTTCAATCTGACGGCATACCTGCAGGAGAGGATTTTCAGCAATTTGACGAAGCTTCTACACTCTCAGGTATTGAACAGGCCTCTGATGAACTAGCGGTAGATGATGAATTTGGTGAGCAAACGTTTCCAGGTGGTGATCAGACCTTTCCAGGCGTTGACACCATGGAGGGCTTGGAAAGTCAGCAGGAGGGAGGCAATATTGACTTCCTCGATGAGTTTGATGAATTTGATGACCTGGGAAGTTTACCAGAGTTTGATCTTTCAGAAGGCTCTACTGAATTTACGGAACCCTCTGTAAATTCTGAAGGGATATTCTCTGAGGATCCGGCAACCCGTGGCGGGTCTGGATTTAGCTTGGTTGAGGATGATGATCAGGCAATTATTGGAGAGGATGACATTTTTAGCATCGAAACTGCCGATCAGTTGCCATCTTTTACCCAAGGCGATGAATCACCTGCGGTTGTGGCGAATGTGGAAGATGAAAGTGCATTCAGTGCGTTCAGTAATGCCTCTTTGAGTACTAAGCGCTTAATTATGGCCGGGGCAGCCGGTTTGGTATCAATAATTGCCGTTGCGGGTGTTAACCTGGCTACCCTAGGTCGTCTGCCAGAGGAGACGTCTTCACGGAACCGAAATTTGATTGCGCGAGTATATCCTGCGGCTATGGGCAGTGCAGCTGGTATTGCTAGCTTCTTAACCGTATTAGGTCTGGGTTTCTTGCTTGACCGTCAGGCCAAACGCTCCATTGACAATCTACAGCAGCAGTTTGACTTAGTTTCGCAAGGAGATTTAAATGCTCGGGCCACAGTCTATTCCAGCGATGACTTGGGGCAGCTGGCTACAGGCTTCAACCAAATGGCTCGAGTGATTCTAACTACAACCAGTGAAGCCCAGCGTAAGGCTCAGGAACAGGAGCAGGCGAAAGAGGATCTTCAGCGTCAGGTAATCCGTTTGTTGGATGATGTGGAAGGTGCAGCTCGAGGTGACTTAACCGTACAAGCAGAGGTCACAGCTGACGTTCTGGGAGCGGTTGCCGACTCGTTTAACCTGACCATTCAGAATTTGCGAGAAATTGTACAGCAGGTAAGTGCCGCAGCTTTGCAGGTAACTAAGAGTTCCTCCGACAATGAGATGTTTGCCCGCAGTCTATCGGCAGATGCCTTACGTCAAGCTGAGGAGTTAGCCGTCACCCTAAATTCTGTTCAGGTGATGACTGAGTCAATTCAGCGGGTGGCAGACAGTGCTCGAGAAGCCGAAGAAGTGGCACGTTCCGCGTCGGCGACGGCTTTACGGGGAGGAGAAGCGGTAGAACGTACTGTGGCCGGTATTTTAGAAATTCGGGAAACTGTTGCTGAAACAACGCGCAAGGTAAAACGTTTAGCGGAATCTTCACAAGAAATTTCCAAGATTGTGGCCTTGATTTCACAGATTGCCTCTCGAACAAACCTATTAGCACTCAATGCCAGTATTGAAGCAGCTCGCGCTGGGGAAGCAGGACGCGGTTTTGCTATCGTGGCCGATGAGGTTCGCCAGCTTGCTGATCGAGCCGCTAAAGCTTCGAAAGAAATTGAGCAAATCGTACTGCAGATTCAAGGTGAAACCAGTGGCGTAATGACGGCCATGGAAGAGGGAACTCAACAGGTAATTGAGGGGACACGACTAGCAGAACAGGCAAAACGTTCTTTGGAGGATATTATTCAAGTATCTAATCGTATTGATGTACTAGTCCGTTCCATCACCGCAGATACGGTTGAACAGACAGAAACCTCACGAGCTGTAGCACAGGTTATGCAGTCAGTGGAGCTCACGGCCCAAGAGACTTCTCAAGAGTCTCAGCGGGTGTCGGGTTCCCTGCAGAATCTAGTGGGTGTAGCTCGTGATCTACTGACATCGGTAGAGCGGTTTAAGGTAGAAAATGAGAAGAAGTAGCTTGCTTGTGTCCCCTATCTGTCGGGATATAAGGTATTGCCGTTTGCTTAAGACAGATGAATTAAGTCAAGGTATCTAACGCAGATAAACGCTGCTACAGCTATCACGTATTGAAGGACTGGCCTAATTTTCGATTTCATCTAGGGAGACGAGGGTGATGTTGCCTGAACAACAACAACGTATATTGGGTTACTTCATTGAAGAAGCCAAGGATCATCTCAATACTATTGAGCAAGGTCTCTTGAATCTTCAGGCAACCATTGTCAACTCGGAGATGGCTAATGAAGTTTTTCGGGCAGCTCACTCGGTCAAAGGTGGTGCTGCTATGCTGGGTATTGAGAGTATGCAGCGCACGGCCCATCGGATGGAGGATTATTTTAAGATTCTCAAAGATTCTCCAGTCGAGGTGGATCGTGCTCTAGAGTCCATGTTTTTGCAGGTTTTTGACGCTCTACAAGAACTGCTTGAACAGCTGCAGGGGCCGTTTGGACTGACGGATGATAAGGAACAGAGCATTATGGCGGGTGTCGAGCCCGTCTTCCAACAGCTGCAGGAGCATCTAGACCAATTAGTTGCTGAGACAGGTACTACTACTAGCTCTCAGCTATTGGAGGAGGTTGCCCCTGTTGCCTTTACAGCTCCCTCTACAGCTCCTTCGCCTCAGCCAGTGGAAGAAAGTGCTCTTAAGCTTGTATTTAGCAGCGATGTTTCAGTTTCGCTGAGGGAAATGTTAGCCCGCTTTAAGCAAGCTGATACTGACGAAAGCCGTTCTGCGCTAGAGGGCTGCTGCCAACTGCTAGAAAGGTTTGGCGAGCAATTTAATTTACCGACTTGGATGAATTTGGTCAAGCATGCTCGCTGGGCAGTGTGCGATCGCAACAATGACTACCGCACCCTGGCCCCCGTATTGATCAAAGAAATCAAAAAAGCACAGGATCTGGTCTTAGCTGGGCGCGAGCCTGAGATTCCCCTCTCTCAAACGCTACAAACATTGGCAGCAAAAGGTGATGTTGTCGACACTGCCGATGATTTAGATACGTTATTTGCAGAGGATGCTCTATTTACAGACAGTGACCAAGACAGCAGCACAGCTGTTGATATTGACGATTTGGCACTAGAGCCAAGCCTATCTCCTATCGACGAAGAGGCTCCTTTGTCAGCTACAGATGATGGCATTTCTCTAGATGATCTCCTGAATAATGCCGCCACCTTACCTTCTGGACCAGAGGTCGGTGCTGCTGAACTCACTAGCCTGGCCGATCTCTTTGAAACTGGAGAAGATGCTCTCAACAGTGACTGGCAAGAGGAAGACGTCCCCATCACTGAGGAGGCTTCCACCACCGAATCTTTGGATATTGATATTTCACCTGACTTTGAGGATTTGCTAAACAATGACTCAAAGTCATTGGGGACTAGCCCCGATGACTTTGAGTCAGGGAATGAACTGGCTGACCTATTTGGCGATACCGACAATACCGCAACCACAACAGATGGCCTAGATCATTTCGATAGCGATTTAGAGGAGCTATCGTCTGCAGCAAGTAGCACAGATGTCGCTTCATCTGAAAGCATTGGCTCCATTGATAGCCTATTTGATGACATGGCCACAGATGAAGCCAGTGTTGATGACTTATTTGGTACCCTCGACCCAACACCAGCCTCTAACGAGGCAGCTGAGAACTCGCCAGAAATTTCAGACAGCCCAGACTTCCCGGAGGAACTAACAATCCCCACAGTCAGTGAGACTGAAGAGGTGGTCTTGGAAGATATCGACTTAGCCTTTGGAGCAACTACTGACAAGGAAGATATCGACGATTTGCTAAGCGATCAGCCAGAAACAACAGCTACAGACCGTTTCTTTGGGTCCAAATCAACTGTTTCTGAAGCTTTAGACAGCATTAACCCAGAACCCAAACAGTCTGAATTTGACGATTTCTTCACTGTCGATGAAACCCCTGCTGAAACTCTTCAGGAAACTGCATCGGATACTTTAGATAGTGACCTCTGGACACAAGATACCAGTGCAGATAATATTGCTGCACCTGCAGCAGACGATTTATCAGAAGATATCTGGGCCGATGACTCTAATTTAGGCCCTCGAGACACATCTGACTTCAGTCCGACCAACTTGGAGAATACTACAGCCGCCCAAAACATTGTGGAAGATTCAGATGATTTAGATCTAGAAGATGTATGGGCATCGGTAGAAGATTTGGATTTGGCCGAAGAAGATTTGGTCGAAGATGTTGCTGAAAAACATCAAACAGAATCTGAGGATGTTTCTCCAGATGGAGAGTTCGATAATTTATTTGATGATGTGACCAAAAGTCCTGAGTTAACATCTGAGCTGCCCGATTCAGATGTATCCTTAGAAAATGACGGCTTCGATGATTTATTTAGCGATAATACTGAGTCCGACGAATCTCTAGATGTTCTATTGAGTGATGCTGACGTTTCGACAGAGTCTGAGACCAACACCGATGATTTAGACAGTTTGGACCTGTCTGAGTCGGATACTAGTATTCAGGATGATGCATCTTCTGATTTAGATTTAAGTCTTAGCACACTGAATGATCCAGGTAGTGATATTGATTTAGATATTCTTGGTGAGACTCCACCTAACGCTATTGAATTTGATCTAGGTGATCTAGAAGACGATGGCATCGTTACAGGTTTTGTTACTGACGATGATAGTCTCAATAATGTTGTTGAGGACGATGCTGAAACAGATAGCTTAGACCTGGACCTATCCACTGGAATAGCCGAGACAGCATCCCCCTTCGACAAGGTTGATGGCTTAATTGGTATATTAGATGCCGATTTCGGTGAGCTGGAATTTGAAGAATCCCCAGACGAGTCTCAGACTCCTACAACGACTGCAGCAGATATTCCCGTAGAAAATTTGTTCGATGAGACCGACAACACATCGAATGGTCAAGATTTAGAGTCACTAGATTCTCTCCTCCCAGAATTACCAGAAGAGAGCAATGAAATATCCACTCCTGCTATTGATAGCAACGATGAATTTGGTGATCTCGATGCCTTACTAGATGCTCCAGAAGCATCGGACAATCCAGCCCCTGAGGCGTTATCTATATCGGATGTGTCGGATGTCGACGATGAGTTTAGCGATCTAGAAGCACTCTTGCAAGACGCAGACCAGACTCTAGCAACAACATCCACCAGTTCTACTTCTTATCGACCCACATCTAATCGGCTAGCAGGGCGTCGTATGGTAACCGATCAAACCATGCGTGTATCGGTCAGCCACTTAGATAACCTGAGTAATCTAGTGGGCGAGCTGGTTGTTAACCGCAATACGTTAGAGCAGGACCAGGAACGACTGCGCCAGTTTTTAGATAATTTGTTGTTCCAGGTGCAGCAACTCAATGACGTTGGTCAGCGCATGCGTGACCTCTACGAACGTTCACTCTTAGAAAGTTCTTTAATTTCTAGCCGTCAGTCGTATCAAATGGCCTCTGCAGGAGTGCCTGTAGAAACATCTGAACGAGAAGACCACGCCACAGGTGAATCCTTTGATGCCTTGGAAATGGACAGATTTACAGGATTTCATACCCTGTCCCAAGAAATGATTGAGCTGATTGTGCGTGTGCGCGAATCAGCCTCTGATATTGCTTATACGGTCGAATCCTCTGACCAGGTTACTCGTCAATTTAGACAGGTCACCAATCAGCTACAGGAAGGCCTTAACAAAGCCCGTATGGTTCCATTTGCCCAAGCTGCATCTCGTTTGCCCCGAGCGGTACGAGATATCTCTGTCAAGTGTGGCAAAGAAGCTCGTCTTGTTGTTGAAGGCCGCGATATTTTAATTGACAAAATGATCCTAGAACAGCTCTACGATCCTATGACCCACCTGGTCAACAATGCCATTACCCATGGTGTCGAAACTCCGGAGGAGAGACGTCGAGCAGGGAAAACAGAGGAAGGTGTCATTACTGTCAGAGCATTTTATCAAGGGAATCAAACGGTGATCTCCGTCGGCGATGATGGAGCAGGTATTGCTCCCAATATCGTCAAACAAAAAGCATTGCAAAAAGGTCTAATTTCTCAGTCAGACGTTCAAACTATGACAGTGTTGGACGTCTATGATCTATTATTTCACCCCGGATTTAGTACACGGGATCAAGCGGATGATTTTGCTGGCCGAGGGTTTGGGATGGATGTGGTACGTACATCTCTGGCAGATATTCGCGGCAATATTACCATCGATTCAGAACCCGGGCGTGGCACTAACTTTACTATCCGCTTACCCCTGACGCTAAGTATTTCTAAAGCGCTTAGCTGCATTAGCAATCAGGCACGGATTGCCTTCCCCATGGATGGTGTAGAAGATATGTTTGATGTGTCACGAGAGCGCATTCAGCAAAATGATCAGGGTCAGGACTGTATTCTCTGGCGTGACACCCTACTGCCGTTCCAAAATCTATCCGACCTGCTTTCCTTTAACCGTACCTTGGGTCGTGGTCGGGTGTACGGCGGTAACCAGGATGAAAACATGGTTTCTATTGTGGTACTACGCAGTGCTAATAGCTTTATTGCCTTAGAAGTTGACCAGGTTATGGGAGAGCAAGAGATTGTTATCAAACAGTTAGAAGGCCCAGTCCCCAAACCTACGGGCATTGCCGGGGCGACGGTTCTAGGAGATGGACGAGTCATGCCCATTGCCGATGTCCTAGAGTTGATTGATTTGGCCATGGGTCGCGTTCGCCGTGAACCGAATACTGCGGTATGGTCTCAAGCAGAAGAAGCACCACCAGAAGAGCCTAGCAAAGTGAAATCTGAACCCACAGTATTGATTGTGGATGATTCGATCACGGTGCGGGAGCTATTGTCCATGAGCTTTAACAAAGTAGGCTATCGGGTAGAACAAGCCCGAGATGGTCAGGAAGCCTGGGAAAAACTGCGCTCTGGCTTACCCTGTGATTTGGTCTTCTGTGACATTGAAATGCCTCGCATGGACGGTCTAGAACTACTATCACGGTTACAAAAGGATGGTGGGCTGCAGCAGATCCCCATTGCCATGTTGACCTCCCGAGGTGCTGATCGGCATCGACAAATGGCAGTTGACCTTGGAGCTAGCGGCTACTTTACTAAGCCATATTTAGAAGAAGCCTTGCTGGATGCAGCCAACAAGATGCTCCATGGCGAAAAGCTCGTGTAAGGATTTATCGGTCGGGGCATTACATGTAATGCCCCGACCGATACAATGCCTCTAATCGTTCACCAATAGCGTTAGGATCAAGAGATATCTAATACTATTGGCGACCAACAATGACTGGGACAGCATTACAAAATACCGGTACTAAACAGCGTAACTGGCAGCCAATTATTCAGAAATTTGTCCAAGCCCTCAGTGAGGATCAGGTAGTACGCCGTAAAGAGGAGCTACTAGTTTATGAGTGTGATGGTCTTACTAGCTATCGCCAGCGGCCTGCCATTGTTGTACTGCCGAAAACGACTGCAGAAGTAGCTGCAGCAGTCAAGATTTGCGATCGCAACGGCATTCCCTTCGTCACCCGTGGCGCTGGCACGGGTCTATCCGGTGGTGCCCTGCCTATTGAAGATAGTGTGCTGATTGTCACCGCTCGCATGCAGCAAATTCTAGATATTGACTACGACAACCAGCGAATAGTCGTTCAACCCGGTGTGATCAACAATTGGGTCACCCAGGCCGTCAGCGGTGCCGGATTTTACTACGCGCCCGATCCCTCCAGCCAGTCCGTCTGCTCCATCGGCGGCAACATCGCCGAAAATTCTGGCGGCGTCCACTGCCTCAAGTACGGTGTCACTACTAACCACGTACTCGGGCTAAAGCTAGTGCTGCCCAACGGCGATATTATAGATGTTGGAGATATCCCCGAACCCCCAGGCTATGATCTCACTGGCCTGTTTGTTGGCTCTGAAGGCACCCTGGGGATCGCCACTGAGATCACCCTGCGCATTCTCAAGTCACCCGAAAGTGCCCAGACGCTATTGGCTGACTTTAACTCTGTTGAAGCCGCTGGTAAAAGCGTCTCCGATATTATCAGCGCGGGCATCATCCCAGCCGGGATGGAGATGATGGATAACTTTAGTATCAACGCTGTCGAAGAGGTCGTTGCCCTGGACTGCTATCCCCGTGATGCCACCGCTATTTTGCTCGTTGAGGTGGACGGTTCCCCTGCAGATGTAGACGCCAGCGCCCAGAAGGTACGAGAAATCGTTAAAGCAAACGGAGCCAGGAGCGTTGCGATCGCCACCACCCCCGACGAACGACTACGCCTGTGGAAAGGTCGCAAAGCCGCTTTTGCTGCCATGGGCAAACTCAGCCCTGACTACTATGTCCAAGACGGCGTTATTCCCAGAGCCCAGCTCCCCCATGTACTCAACGCAATCGAAACATTAAGTAAAAAATATGGGTATGACGTTGCCAACGTATTTCATGCTGGTGACGGCAACCTACACCCCCTGATCTTATATAACAATGCCATTCCTGGTCAGCTTGAAACCGTCGAAACCCTGGGCGGCGAAATTCTTAAACTGTGTGTCGAAGCAGGCGGCAGCATTTCTGGCGAGCATGGCATCGGTGCGGATAAACGCTGCTACATGCCCCAAATGTTTACGGAAGCTGACTTAGAAACTATGCAATGGGTACGCAGCGCCATCAACGCCCAAGGCCTAGCGAACCCGACCAAACTCTTTCCAACGCCCAAAACCTGTGGAGAAGCCAGCCATGCCCAGACAGTTGCATTTAGCGACGTAGAACGCTTCTAATTTGATTCCCAGTGTATAGTCCATAGAGCCTCTCAGCTGCTCTTATAGATTGCAGTCTGCATCTATCCTTTATCCACTAAATAAAACACTTAATCTGTAGTGATACCAGTAATAATACGTAGACACCATCGTAGCCATTTACCTGAATTGTGTACTTTGGCTGATAGGTCTGTGCAGATAGGCGGGTAGCTTATAACTGTAGCAATAATCAAGCAAAACCAAGGCTTGTCAGGTTTTCAACCCAATTGATAATAGATCTGATTCCCATGGGTAGCTTAAGAGCGAAGAGCTAAACGCTACATCCCAAACCTCAAGGAGACACCTTTTATAATGAAGACCACTTTACGTGCCAAGCTACTACAGCACCTGGCTAGCAAGAAAAAAGCCAACGCCGGTTTCACCCTAATCGAACTGCTAGTAGTAATCATCATCATCGGTATCCTGGCTGCGATCGCTCTCCCCTCCTTCCTTAACCAGGCTAACCGCGCTAAGCAGTCCGAAGCTGAGACCTACATCGGTACTGCCAACCGCACACAGCA
>JBCCXQ010000029.1:0-37875 GCA_039191365.1 Cyanobacteria bacterium P01_F01_bin.13
CATACCCTTCCAACTCAGGACTAAACCGCGCAATAAACCCGCCATCTGCCCCATACAGCTCAATCGGCAACTGCGTCCGCTTACCAATATTAATCACCTCTTGCAGCAGCGTATTCACCTCCAAAATCATCTGATCCGACGCCGGTACACTAGCGCGATTATTCGGTTCCGTAATCGAAAAGTCCGCCAGCGCATCATACTTTTCCACCAGTTTCAGTTGGACCGATCCCCCTTTAAACCCCACCTGACAAAACGACGGCTTACACACCCGACTAAAATTCTCTTTTGCCTTATCAAACCGCATCGCCAACCGCAGATTCTCCTGCGCCCTGGATAGGGCAGGCTCATAGGTCTTCAGTAAACTTTGACCATCCGTAGAACGAGACGTCCCCATCGGCACCCCCTTAATCTGCGTAATCGCATCCCGCCAGCTCAACATCGCCAGGGTCCACTGCTCCTCCGATTCATACTGACGCGCCGTCGCCGCATGACGCACCGCCTCGTTATAAAACTGATCCGCCGCCTGCTCCTGTTGATAGCGTGTGCGCACCTTCGCCAGATCCGCCTCAAACTTTGGCAACAGCTTGCGCGTTTCCCCATAGGGCATCGTCCCACTGGGAACCTGTTTTAGCTGCTTAACCGCCTTATCCCATGACTGTAGCGATGTTTCCCACGCCGATAGCGTATTTGCAATCTCCGCCTGGTTTTTAGCCAGAGATGCCGTCAGCTGAGCCTGGTTCAGCGTTTCCTCCGCCGTTTGCTCTACGTTAGCCCGCTTCTCAATCGCCGCTAGATTACCCCGATATTCTTCAAGCTTGGGGGCAACAATAGCCGCATAAACAGGACTCCCGGCGGGAATCCCCTCCAGTTGGGTAATGGTCTCCCGCCAGCGCTCGGCAATCCCATTCCAATGGGCAATGGGATGGGGCGGATTCTGGCTTTCTTTGGCGGCAACCAGCGCATTCTCCTGGGCTGCTGCCACCGCGTTGAGTAAATTAGCCTCCCCCTGGTACTCAGTCAATAGCGCCTGGGCATTAGCTCGATGCCGCGACCAGGGTGGAATCGGCCTGAGTTTTCTTACAGCCGTATTTAGCTGGTCGCCCATTTCTAGAACCGTTTCCGGGGTGGGCTTTTCCTTGAGGGAAATCAGGGCTGCATCTCCTAGAGATTGGGCCTGCTGGATGCGATCGCACCCCCCAATCACACAGGGTCGACTGATACCATAGCCCAATGCCGCGACTATCGCTGCTAGGCCAATCCCCCCCGCCATTAAGGCCGGACTCACCGGCAATTTTTCCCTTGAATCTGCGACCCCAGGGTCGCTATCTTCTAACGAGATCGACTCACCCATATCAACCGGTGCATCTGCCCCAACCGACGCGTCGGCCTCTTCTGAAGAGGGCTCATAGAGGCCTTCCAGGTTTAGCATTTCGTCACTGTCTGGCAGCTCCTCACTAAAGAAGGGCTCCTCTCCAAAGAGCGCTGATTCTTGATTGGGAAGAAACTCCTCCTCCGACAAATCGCCGGTGGCCTCATCATCGTCAGTTTCAAACAGGTTTTCAGGAGCCACCTCCGGCTGCCGACTAAACAACGGCTCGTAGGTCTGATCGTCCCCATCTCCAAATAAACTGGGTCCAGAACTATCCTGCAACAGCCAGTTAAACCGATGCACCGCGCTAGGTTTTTCCAGGGAATGCTGCTTGAGGTAAACCTTAATCGCAATCGGTTCCCCCGTAGCCCCCAAATGCTCGGCTTCTATGGGTAAACCATCAATTTCTAGCCGGTGGCGAATCAACGTTTCCACCTGGGCAAACACATAGTTCTC
Organism: Cyanobacteria bacterium P01_F01_bin.13; assembly: GCA_039191365.1. Lineage (GTDB taxonomy): Bacteria > Cyanobacteriota > Cyanobacteriia > Phormidesmidales > Phormidesmidaceae > Leptothoe. The sequence continues at coordinate 1,826 of JBCCXQ010000029.1, forward strand.
CGGAACCGTATCCACCTTAGGGCTTTCCACCAGCACCATAAGCTTGCCTCGGCTAACGGCACATTGCACCGTGATCTCCTCAGGCACCTCTGGCGACCGATTCAAATCGTAGGTCAGATCGGCCGATAGGCGACTTAGGTTAAACGCCGACGCTAGACTCATGCTCTACGCCTCCAAAATGTTAACCAACAGGACATAAAAACTTACCTACACTCGCTAAAACAGAATTTGGCCTGTCCATGGGTGCGGCCTGTAGTTTACCCCTCAAGTCCCCCAAAATTGTCAATGGCTAAGGGGGATTAAAGCTATTGAATAGTGGCCTATTGTTTACGTTTTCGCAAGCCCTTTGGTACTTTGTTCATCACCTATTTTGCACAATCCCTAAACCATTGCGGTCAAATCCCCTGGACCAGCACGCTACCCTGTAGCAAACGTCCTTCGGATACCGTTTCCATCAGGCTAAATTAACCGATGAATATTCTAATTGTTGAAGACGAAGCTGACATTGCTGAGCTAATTCAGCTTTATCTCACAAATGAGAGCTTTACCACTGAGATTTGCACCAGTGGAACCGAGGCCCTGGAACGCGTCCCGATTTTTCAGCCAGACTTGATTATCCTGGATCTGATGCTGCCAGGATTAGATGGTCTAGAAGTGTGTGCCCGTATCCGGCAGGCACCGGGTCCTAAAGATCCCTATATTCTGATGCTAACGGCCAAGGGGGAAGAGCTTGACCGAATTATTGGCCTCTCGACCGGTGCCGATGACTATATGGTCAAACCCTTTAGCCCCCGTGAGCTGGTGGCTCGGGTACGGGCGCTACTGCGCCGCAGTTTACGCCAAACGGCCGCTACCCACATCTATCAGACCGCCCACTTTACCCTTGACTTTGACCAGCGCTCTGCCGTCGGTCCAGAGGCAATCCCCCTCGACCTCACCCCCCTAGAATTTGATTTGCTGGCCACCTTTTTAAGCTATCCAGGACGGGTTTGGAACCGTCCCCAGCTGATCGAAAAGCTTTGGGGCGATAAGTTTTTTGGCGATGAACGGGTGGTGGATACCCACATTGCCCGTCTCCGCAAAAAAATCGAACCTAATCCGACCCAGCCCACATTTATTAAGACGGTGGTAGGGGTGGGCTATCGATTTGAAGATAGTGCTGTGGGGACAGCGAGCCTGCAACCATGACAAAAACCTCTCCAAAAACTAGCCTGGGCACCCGCTTATTTATCTCCCACCTGATTGTTATGGCGGTAGCCATCATTGCCCTGGCGGGGGTGAGTCGTCTTTCCACCCCTCGTTATTTTGTGGTTACCCTCGAGCGCCTAGAGGGCAGGAGCATCCGAATTCAACAGATGCGGGGGCAAATTTTAGAAAGTTTTGCCGATGCTTGGGCCCGAGGTATGGTGTGGTCGGTACTGCTGGGAGTCAGCGTGGCTGGGGGCACTAGCTACTGGCTATCTCGGCGCATCATTCGGCCCCTCACCCGCATGGAAGGTATCACCCAGCGGTTTGCCGCCGGGGACTGGGCAGCCCGAGTTCCCCCGTCGGATATTCCAGAGCTGCATCAGCTGGGGCATAGTTTTAATCGCATGGCCAGCGAGTTAGAACGGGTGGAGCAACAGCGCCGGGACCTGGTGGGCGATCTATCCCACGAATTACGCACACCGCTCACCATTGTTCGCGGCTACTTAGAAGCCCTGAGCGATCAAAAATTGCCTGCTACTCCTGAAACCTATGAACGGTTAATGCGTGAGACTCAACGGCTGCAGCGACTGGTGGAAGATTTGCAAGAACTATCTAAATTAGAGGCAGGCTATTTGCCCATTCAGCAACAAACCCTGGCGCTGCCTCCTCTGATTCGACAGGTCACTCAGCGGTTTCAAGATCAGCAGCTGGCCCCAAAAGAGTTGTCAAAAGCTCCGCAAATTGTCGTAGATATATCTCCTGACTTACCAGATGTCGCTGCCGACCCCGTCCGCACCGAGCAAATTTTGATCAACTTGCTGAGCAACGCCCTGCAATATACTGACACTGGCCAAATCACTGTCAGGGCCTGGTGTCAGGGGCAAAAAGTATGGCTAGCGGTCCAAGATACTGGTATTGGCATTGCCGCCGCCGATTTACCCCACGTGTTCGAAAGATTTTGGCGTGCCGATCGCTCCCGTAGTCGGGGATCTGGCGGTACGGGCATTGGCCTTGCTATCTGCAAGCGCCTGGTCGAGCTACAGGGTGGACAGATTCAGGTTAGCAGTCAAGTGGATCAGGGCAGTACATTCCAATTTTGGTTACCCAAAGCTATGTAAACTCGCTAAGTTTTAACGTAGAGACATGTCAACAGATTACAACCTTCGATAGATGGGCCATAATCAAACTGATAGGCCGTAATATATGATGACCGTCATTGCGGACATTTGGCCAATGGGCATTTATCGCTAGCAGCGTACCCCATGGATTAAGCTTCCCTGACCCGCGGCTGTTAATCGTCCGATTTCTTTCCACATGTCCGAACCTAATTCCCAAGAGCGTCAAGATCCTCGTCTTAGCAAAAAGCTCTGTGATTCCGGTCAGCTTTTTCGCGATCGCTATGAGGTGGTACGCATTTTGGGTCGCGGTGGTTTTGGGGTAACCCATCTAGCTCGCGATCGCATGCTCCCCGGCTCTCCCCTATGTGTGATCAAACAGCTCTTTCCCAAAGTTAGCCATCCCATTGCCCTGGAGCGAGCTAAACAGCGATTTCGTCGCGAAGCTAGAATCCTGGGACGTTTAGGCAGCCATTCTCAACTTCCCATGTTGCTGGATTACTTCACCTTTAAAGGGGAGTTTTTCCTGGTGCAGGAGTATGTTCATGGCGACACCCTCAGCCGTGAAGTTCGTAAAAACGGCGCTCAGAAAGAACCGGTGGTTAAACAGTTTTTAGCAGAAGTGCTGCCAGCGGTGCGCTACATCCATCGAAACCGGGTTATTCACCGAGATATTAAACCCCCCAATATCATTCGCTGTCGAGAAGATAATCGCCTGGTGCTGCTCGACTTTGGGGCCGTACGGGAATGTCTCCACCACGACGATGATCCTGGCGACCATGCGGCCAGCCCCACCACTCACTTTGTGGGTACGATGGGGTTTGCCCCACCGGAGCAGTTAGCCCTGCGTCCCACCTACAGCAGTGATATCTACGCCCTGGGGGTTACCTGTTTGTATCTATTAACGGGGAAATCTCCCCTGGAGTTTGACATCGACCCAGATAATCAAGAACTCGACTGGCAGCGTTCGGTCAATATCAGCAAACCCTTTGAACGCGTATTGGCCAAAATGTTGACCACTGATCTGTCTGAGCGCTTTAAGCGAATTGACGAAGTGCAGCGAGCCTTGCAGTTAGAAGCTCACTATAGCAATTTAGAACTGTGTCTAAATCGGGTACCGAAATCATCATCCCTAACCCAGGAAAATGTTATCGATTTAGACAAAAACAAATCACCGATTCAGCGACGGGCCGCTGCTATTCGCCGATTGCGTCAGCGTCAACATATGAAAAATCGCTCCAGTACCGGCCCTGCATTTCCCCTTTAGACTTTTTGGCCACAGACTTAGGCGAGCGTCCGTAGCCAGGCGTTGATAGCCGCATCTACCTGGTCAGGCATTTCGTCATAGAGACAATGGCCAGCGCCATCGATCGCCCGATAGGCGATTTGAGGATTTACCTTGAGAATCTGTTGTGCCCAGGCCAGGGGTAACACCTGGTCCCGAGTTCCCCAAAGTAACAAAATCGGAATCGACACCTGTCGAATCAGATCGGCCGTCACCTCGCTAAACTCTGCCCTGGTGCGCGATTTTACTAAATAGCACAGCGTTCGTGCAGCCCCTCGCTCAAGGGTGGGACGGGTAAACATATCCACCAGCTGATCGTCGACTCGTTCGGGTCGTTGATAAATGCTGGTGAGCACCCGGCGAATAAAACTCGGTCGACGCACCGTTAAGAATAAGGGTCGCAGCAGTAGGGGGGTGGCAAATAGGGCTTCTACCTTGCGTGCCAATCGATCTAACCAGCCCGCCACTAGCTCCTGACGGGCCAGGGGCAATGTCAGTAAAATTAGTCGCTGCGTCAGGTCTGGGTGATGGGCTGTGGCCGTAAGCGCCACCAGCGCCCCCAGGGAATGGCCGATCAAAATCACCGGTTGCCCAATGAACGCCCGCCAAAAGTCATAGACTTGTGCATGCCAAACATCGGCTCCCAGCAGTATGGTCGATTTTTGGGAGTGGCCAAAGCCTAAAAGGTCTAGAGCATACACCGGTCGCTGCTGGCCCCACAGTTGGAGATTAGACCGCCATTGTTCCAAACTGGCACCAAATCCGTGGATTAACACTAACGGCGTTTGCTGTTGAGCCACCGGATCGGTGGGTATTACATAGGTGTAGCGCACCCGCCAACCACGCCAATACCAAAACCGCTGATGCCCTAAATCGCGACGGATAATGGCCTGGGTTCGTTGCATTTTAGTGCGTGATAACTATCGTCTAATTTTGGCCCACATGTGATTAGCGGAACCAATAGTAGGCTACGGGCAATACCTCTAAGATAGAGGAAGGAGACCATTGACGGGGACACTAAAGCGCAAAATGACGGAAACAAAACAGCGAGATGTTCAAGTATTACCCATCGCAGTTAATACCCTCGCCCTGCGCTCCCGCAGTTGGAATCGACTACGTTTTGAGGTTGAATATGCGCTAGAGAAGGGCACTACGGCTAACTCCTATTTGATTCAAGCGGATCGGGTGGCGTTGATTGATCCCCCAGGGGGGTCGTTTACCACAATTTTTTTGGAGGAGTTGCGATCGCACGTTGCCTTCGACCAGCTGGACTACATTATTCTGGGACACATTAATCCCAACCGTCTAGAAACTCTCCAACACCTGCTTAGTGAAGCGCCCCAGGTGACGATTGTCTGTTCAAATCCAGGTGCGATCGCCATTAAGGCCGCCGAGCTTCCCCTACAGAAACCTCTCTTTGTCATCAAAAATGCTGAGGATATTCTGGATCTGGGTCAGGGCCATCAGCTGCAATTTATGCCAATACCCACACCCCGGTGGCCCGATGGCCTCAGCACCTATGACCCCTGCACCCGTACGCTTTATACCGACAAGTTTTTTAGCGCCCACATCTGCGGTGACGACGCGTACGATCTGAACTGGGAAACCCTACTGGGCGATCGCCGCTACTATTTCGATACGGTAATGGCCCCCAATGCCAAACAGGTGGCCATTGCCCTCGAAAAGCTCAGCGAATTTCCGGCCCATCTCTACGGAGCTGGCCATGGCCCCATGGTGCAATATGGCATTCACGAGCTGGCTCAGCAGTATAAACAGTGGTGTGAGCAACAAATTCAACAAACCCTGACCGTTGCCTTGATCTATGCCTCCGCCTATGGCAACACGGCCACCATCAGTCAGGCCATTGCGCGCGGAATCACTAAAGCTGGGGTAGCCGTCGAATCCATCAACGCTGAGCAGGCCCCCCAGACAGATATTAAAACCGCTGCTGAAACTTGCGCCGGGTTTATCATCGGTTCCCCCACCCTGGGGGGACATGCCCCCACTCAAATTCAAACCGCCCTGGGACTACTCCTGGCCACCGCCTCTAAAAATAAACTGGCTGGCGTCTTTGGGTCCTATGGATGGAGTGGTGAAGCGATTGATCTGCTCGAAAACAAATTGCGAGACGGTGGTTATAGCTTTGGTTTTGACCCGATTCGCGTCAAATTTAAACCCGACGAAGTCACCCTTAAATACTGCGAAGAAGCTGGTACTGATTTCGCCCAAGCCCTGAAGAAAGCCAAGCGTGCTAAAGCCCCCCGTACCCCGGCCAGCGATGTAGAAAAAGCTGTTGGCCGGTTGGTTGGCTCCCTATGTGTGGTGACCGCCAAACAAAGTGAAGTGGCCAGTGCCATGTTGGCCTCATGGGTCGCTCAGGCCACCTTTAATCCTCCTGGGTTTACTGTTGCCGTGGCCAAGGAGAGGGCCATTGAAAGCCTGATTTATCCAGGAAATCCGTTTGTTCTTAACATTTTGGGTGAAGGCAAACATTTGGGGGCCATGAAACAATTTCTCAAGCCCTTTACACCCGGTGAAGATCGATTTGAAGGAGTGGATATTGATGTGGCCAGCAATGGAGCCTATATTCTCAAAGATGCCATTGCCTACCTGGAATGCACCGTCAAAAACAGAATGGACTGCGGCGACCACTGGGTTGTCTATGCCACCATTGAAGGCGGTAAGGTGATGGACGGCAATGTCAAAACCGCTGTTCACCATCGTAAGACTGGTAATCACTATTAAAACTTAAACAGTTGCTCCAAAGTCTGTTTAAGCTCTATGTCGGATACCTTTTTCAGCATCCAAAAGGTGGTCTCCCACGAAAAGAACGACACCCCACCATACCCCGCCTGGTGTACCGCTGAAATCTCTTCAATGGTACGCTTAAAATCTTTTGCAGCGGTTAGCGGTCCAGTGTAAAGACCGATGGCAATGGGTACCTGGTCACGCAAATTATGAAATCCGCTGTTGTACAAATCCTGTTCAAAAATACCAAGATCATCGCGATAAAGCTGCACCACCACCTCGTCCACAATGCCCAGGTTCACCCAATGGATCCAGTCCTGGAGATATTTGTTATAGGCAAATCCTGGTGGATTGGGAGAAACAGAAATCAATGCCTCTGGACGCACCTGTTTTACCGCCTGGGTAATCTCCGCCAACAGCGAGGTAATGGCGTGGGCTCGCCAGGCTAACCAACCCGGAGCACTGGGATCGTCTGGTGGCGGTGCCCCCCCGTGGCTATCGCGATAGAGCTGCAGTGAGTAGGGATCATACCCCATGGAAACCGGCAAACTAAAATGGTCATCTAGTTGAATACCGTCCACCGGATAGCGCTTAACGACATCAACAATTAGGTCTGTTAAAAACTGACGCACTTCAGGGTGCATGGGGTTAAGCCAGGCAATATTGCCCCCACTAATCTCCAGTTGAAAGTTCTTGAGGGGCTTGGGAAGTAGCGGATGGGCTGATAAGGGAGCCGGAACAATGTCCCCAGCGCGATTAGTTGTTAACCAATCAGGATGGGCCCTGGCAATGGGGGATGAGGCCGGTATCATCAGGCCGTACTCAAACCAAGGAATCAGCCGCATATGGTGACGATGGGCCTGGCGGGTGAGGCTGTAGAGAATATCATCAAACGGGTAGAAGGGAACATTGGCAATGCGATCACAACAATGTCCCCCTGCCTGCTTAGTAACCTCATTGCCATACAGGGTGTACCCCTGGTTCCAAACACTCGGATAGAGCGTATTAATCCGATGCTTGGCCAGGTTTGCCACCGCATCATCCAACCGAAAACTAAAGTAGTTAATGGCAGCGGCGGTATTTGTCATCCATACTCCCCGGATTTGGCTGGTGTTAGCCAGCTTCACTGCCGGGGCCTGCCAGCAGGCCAGCACCAGCCACAAAGTGGCGACGGCCAGCGCTAAATAGCGACGTCCTTTGCGAGGGCGTGACGGCACTGTATCTGGGACTTGCCCGGAGGAGGAGGATATTGCGTCAGACATTCACCATTGACCAACGGGCTTCTAAGTATTTCACCACGCTATCTTCACTGTGGTGACCAATAATTTCGGTGGCATACTGTCGCAGTTCTGATGTGGCGTTTGCCGTGGCCACAGCCACATCCGCCAGCTGGAACATAGAAATATCGTTATTATGATCTCCAAATACTGTCAGGTCATGGCCCTGCAAGTTATGGAGCAGCTGCAGTTCACGGATTCCATTGGCCTTGGTGGCCCGCTGGTCCTGGAGGGTAAGCCAGTACCAGGCGGGCTGATAGGGATTTTCAAACAGATGCAAATCAAGACGATTGGGAAAACGCTCTAATAATATCTGCACCAATGCTGTCAAACGAGCTTTGGTATCAATCAGTGTAAATCGCATTACCTGTTCGTCAAAGATGTTCGTCAGATCATTGCAACAATGCCAGCGACCATCCTCATTGCGTTTGGCATCGTCAATGTACCACTGGATGCCGGGATTTACATCCGTTGTGAAATGGACATGGTCGTTCTGGCCATCATAGCTGGAGATTAGGGGTTTAATGTTGCGGGTTTGTACCAAAGACAGAATGTCAGCGGCTAGATCGGTGGCAATATTGTTAACCACTAGGTGCTGCCCGGTAGTGAGTTCAGTGATATACGCCCCGTTTAGTTCAATCACCGGAAATGGCAGTGAGACACCTTGGAAAATGGGACCGACCGAACTGACACTGCGTGAGGTGGCAACAGTAAAAGACAGCCCAGACATTAGCAGCCGGTTGAGGGTTTCACGGGTATAGGCAGACAGTGTGGCAGTAGGGGAAAGTAGGGTGCCATCAAGGTCTGAGACGTACAGAGTTGGCATGGGTAAGCAAAGCCCCGTAACGACAGCAGCAGGCTCCTAAGCGCCTTCAGTAGTTATTGGTTATTTCGCCTGTATACATATTGACCATCAGGGACTCGTCAACAGGATTGACCGCATCCAGACGACGAAACAAAACTTGGTAAAGGGCCTGAATCGCTTTCAAGCTATGGCTTGTAATAACTACTTTTGCCTCTGCTTTCATTGTCATAAGAAGTCCAAATTCGCCGCGTCTACGCTGCTCAACCCACCAGTTAAAATAGATGGCGTAGCCAATACTGCTGCTAACCAATAACAGGCCCAAAACCCTTATAAACCAGGCCAGAGGACCTAGAAGTAGTACAATTCCAGCAGCGGCCATCATTCCTGCTAGAAAATTGCTAATCTTTTTCTGAATAATCGAGCGTCTGCGCCGCAATTTTAGAATTTGTAATGATTCAATGGCCGTTAGAGGATAAGCAGTTTCCCCATAAAGTAACTCTGTTTCGGTCACTAGAGCCTCATCCCAAAAGAGTTCTACAGAATAAGAACTGGGCTTAGACTCTCCAGAATTTGGCTGAAGTTCAGCCGGAAGCGCTGACGCATCCAATACCAGATCGTCAGCTACTAGAGTCGCTTCTCTGAGGGCAAGATTGCCCCCTGCTACAGATAGCGCATCTTCTTGTTGCTGCTCATCAGACTGTCCCACGGTGGTCCCCTTGTGCATTAAATTAAATATTTATTTTAAGACGAAGTTTTCTTAACAAGAAGTTTAAAAGCCTCTCTTGTTTGGCGACGATTGTTAATTCTCCCTCCATACCAGGCAACAGTTCACAGGTATGTGAATCACCCTGGAGGGTTTCTGTCTTAGTCTTCACCGTCACCATGTAAGCCTTTTCAGGGATATTTTTATTTAAAATATCTTTACCATCTTCCGCACCCGGTTGAACTGGCTCAACTGCGCTGACCTCACCTGGTAGAGAGCCAAAGCGCAGAGGCGCACAGCTGGGCAAATCCATCTCAGCAGGGTAGCCCACTTTAACATTTTTAACCTTAAGGTTAGATACTAGCGCCTTGAGCTCTAATTCCACTTCGTCAGACACAATTTTAGCAATGATTTCATCAGCATCAACTGCCTGTCCTTCGTCATTTATTGCTAGGTCATAAACATGGCCAGCTTGTGGTGAACGGATTTCCAACTCATCCATTTGCTTCTGAACATTCTCCAATTGTCTGCGTTCTTTCCTCATCTGAGCTTTAAGATCGTCCTTATAATTTAGGAGAAGGCCCTTTGAATATTCAAATTGTTGCAGACTATTACCAACGCCTAATCCTGCTATGGTTAGTTGCTGCAACCAGGCTGACTCTGCCATCCGCTGCCGTTCTAATGCTTTAAGTTGACCATTTATTTGGGCTATACGCTCTTTAGTACTAGCTATCTGAGTTTCAATTTGAGATACCTTGGTCTGTAGGGGCGAGTTCTCAAAAGACGCAATCACCTGTCCTGGTTCCAGAAGTTCATGTTCCTCTACAAAAATAGAATCAATGACTCCCTCTACACTAGATCGTATAACCTGTACATCACCTACTGGTTCCACTACGGATTGAACTTTAACCGTAGTACGATGAGTGACTAATGTTGAAGCCAACGCCCCTAACCCTAGTGCACCAACCAATCCTAAACTACCAAAGACCAGTAAACGATTAGGAGACGGTAGGAAATTATCAACAACCGGTGATGATAGTAACCGAGAGTCTTCTGCAAATGCTTGTCTAGCCTGAAAATCTTGCTTTACTGCTAATGCCCCCGTAGGTGACTGGACACGCTCAATCGCAAGATCACTATTGGAAGAGGCGTCATCATGTTTCATAGGTCACACTTAATTGACAGCTGAATACAAATGGCTTTGTGTAAGTTTGCTAGGGGTCTAAATGTCCTGGCAATGAAGGAACATCAGAAATTACTTTGCCACTTCTGGCTACCAAACGCTTGCGTTTATCTAAGAAATCGGGGGGTACCCCTTCTAAAAACTGTAGATGTCCACCCTTTTGATTAAGTAGATATTCTGGAGAGCCCGCAATATCTGCTTCCCCATTGTTGATGACGACTACCCAGTCAACAATTCGGTTCACACTGGAACGATGACTAATCAATAGTGTCGTATGACCCTGGCGATGGTCTAACAATCGCTGTAACAGCTCGGCTTCATTGAGAGGATCTAGAGCAGAGGTAGATTCATCTAGAATCAAAATAGATGGCTTAAGTACTAGAGCCCGAGCAATCGCTAATCTCTGCAGCTGCCCCCCTGAGAGATTAGCACCAAATTCTCCTAAAACCGTCAGATAACCATCTGGAAAATTGTTGATAAATGTATCTGCACCAGTAATACGGCAGGCTTCCACAATCTCCTTATAGGAGGCTTTTGGGGCACAAAGTTGAAAGTTCTCTAAGATCGAGCGACTCCAGAAATGAGTTTCTTGAGAGACCAAAACAATCTGCTGGCGTACACATTCAGTAGACAATTCACGTAAATTGTGAGGACCAACCAGTACTTTACCGGACTGATAGGGGTGTAACCCTGCCAAAATTTTAGCAATCGTACTTTTTCCAGAACCAGAAGCCCCCACCAGAGCTGAGAATTTCCCTCCAGGAATCGTTAGAGAAAACGTTTCTAGTAGCTTGAAACGACCCGGATAATGAAAGTTGACTTGATTGAAGGTAATGTCCCCATCCGAAGGTATCTCAACCAAAGGCTTTAGCCAATCATCCGGGCTCTCATCTTCCATCTCAATAACGTCATCAAATCGTTGCAGAGATGTTCTGACTGCCATGAATTTGTCTGCAAATTTGACCAGAAAGCCAATGAATCCTAAAAAACTGTAGCTCATGATGCTAAAGGCCAAAAGCTGACCCAGGGTTAATGCTTGGTTAACCACCATGGTGCAACCCATCCAAAAGATACCAATGCTACCAACTCCGGCCAATAAGTTCGCCAACTGACTACTTATAAAAGCAAGTTGAACAGTATCCGCTTGCTGACTGGCCAAGTTACCAAATCGGCCCTGCATTTCTTTCCAAAGCTGAGGCTGAGCCGTCGTTGTCTTAAACGTCATGGCCCCCCTAAAAACTTCTATGAGAAGGGCCTGGTTTTTAGCCTTTAAAGATAGCAAACGACGAATACGTACCTGAAAGACTGGCAATAGTATCAAGGTTGATAACAGCATCAACATCGCTATTGCCAGTGCGAATATTGTCAACCGATCGCTGTAGAAGAACAGCATACAGCTGAGTGATACCATGGCCGTAAAAAAAAGCGATGGCAGTTGAACCGCTCCATCGACAATAAGCTCATTAATGCGAGAAATATCCTTAAGTCGCCCAGCAAATTCACCACTGCGTCTGGTCTCGTAATAGTTTAGTGGCAGCTTTAACAACTTACGACTAAACTCCAAGGTGAACCCCAGCTCTAATTTTTGAAAGATGTTAGCAACCAGGCTAACCTGCACTAAATTCAGTAGACTTTTGATAATAAAAAAGGCCAGTGTGGCTCCCGTCACTTTGGATAGGAGATGAACATCGCCCCCAATTAAAACGTCATCAGTAACAAATTGAATAAAAAATGGGACTGTTAGGGATAAAAATCCGATAAACAGGCCATATATCAATATTTGTAGTAGGAAAATTCGATAGGGCCAAAGCTGCTGCAGGACATCTGCGATTCTATTTGGCTTATCTGTCGACAGACGATAAAATGCTTCGTCCGGCACCAGTAGCAACATTGCCCCGTCGCCCCAGTTGTGTTTGACTTCATCTGCGGTTAAATAACGAATGCCAACACTTGGATCAGCAACTACATATTTGTCCTGCTGCTTGCCATAAAAGACAACCCAACGATCTCTGCCCCAGTGCATAATGGCAGGCAAAGGCAATCGATGTATCCGTTTAAAAATATCGTCAGTTGCTTGACCGGAACGAGCTTGAAAACCCAGTGCCTCAGCGCCCTGCTGTAGCCCTAGCAGGGATGCCCCTAAATGGCCTGTCCCAACAATTTCACGCATGCGAGACAGGGTGAATTTCTGCCCATAGTGCTTAGCAACTATGGCGATACAGGTAATTCCACAGTCTTCTTCTCTAGGCTGATTAATAAATGAGTATTTCATAGAATCATGGCTTATATGCCCTGGGGCAGACAAAAAAGCTTCTGGGAATCAGATTTGATGTTGCAGAAACGAAAGATGGAGAAAACTTAACTATGAGATAAAGCTTTATATAAACAGTTAGCGGATAACTTTCACAGCTCGAAAGTAGAGCATCAGGATAAAATCAACAATTAGCCACCAGTACCCCTTGAAATATCTACAAAGTAAAAGTTTCCCTGACTTCTCTTCCCACAAACAGACAGGCTTAGGTTCCCTCAAAAATAAACTATCAAAAAAAGGAATTTCTAGAAACTACATCCGATAAACTCTATATGGATTCAACATGACAAGACCGCAAAAATAATACGAATGTTTCTATTGAATGTGCGAACTAGGGATAAGGACTTTATAAGGTCCAAAAAATATGTCTGAAGAGGTTGCCATGGAACACCTGTACATCAAAAAAATAAATAGAATTCAATTGAATCTTCACTTCTAAGTTCTAAATGTGCCCCAATGTCCTGTGGAATGTACATATTTTCCGCTAGGACTAATCTAGTGGTAAGACGCTAAAAATACGCATTCTGTTTCTAATAAAGATACAGAATCGATAGATTTACCCTAATATCCTAGAACTTGACCTATCCTTCAGGAAAAATACTACTATATCAGCTCCTAGGCATGTATCGACTGTGGAGGTAGGTGCTGTAATTTCACACTCAGTTTATTTTATGTTTATATATAAACTCTGTCAGGTTGACCATTAAAATGGATATCCATGGAAGCTTTACGCTACAGTGATAATCTATTGTAAATAGCCTAATACACCAGGCTATTTACAATAGATTAAATGGGTTTATCATTCAGAACATGCATTGCCACTAAGCCCTGATTTTTGACTGCACAGATATTGGAACTAAGGCTGTACAGCTAAAAGGTGCTTGGGAATTCTTTGTTTTGGGACGCAACAGTTTTGATCAGTTAGGAACGTTCAAAAATCGACCTGCAAATTTCATCACATTTCCCAAATCACTGTTGTTAGCTCGGTTGCTATCCAAGAAAGCACTTAGAAGAGAATTAGTGCTACCCACACTTCCAGGTTCAGAAGCGCCCATATTAAATAACCCCATCACCATGGGCAGTAGTTTGGGTAATATTGCCTGAGCTACAGATGCTTGCATACCTGTTTTTTGAGAAACCATCTGAACAAGCTGTTGTTGTATCTCCGGAGAGAGAATAGATTGCAACACAGATGGTTCATTAGTACGACCCAGCATAGATGCAAGTTGACCAACTCCTAGTTGAGATTGTTTTTGTTTCAAGACGGGCTGTAGAGCGCCTCCCAACACAGTCATCATCGATTGCATTTGACTGGGATTTACACCTTGACTACCCGCTAACTGTTGAACTGAATTGGTTATTTGTTCCAACTGGCCAATGCTAGCTTGTTTATTGGGGTCATTGATAGCACTTAACACTTCAAAAAACATTGCTGACTCTCCAAAAAAAATGAATTGAATTGTTGTGGACAACTTGATAGCTGCTAGCGTTTAATCACTGAGAGAGTGATTTCTCCAAAATTGTCGTCTGGATAAGTATCAACAAAGAAGGCGCATAGGGTGGCTGGTTCTCTAACATCTAGAACCAGCGTATCTTCATATCCGTTCAGTGTGGTCCAAGTTGAACTGATAGGTACCCCAGTCTTTTCATTAACGACAGTGCCACCATGGATCCATAGCAGTACAAAGGGCTCACCGGGGTGAGCATCGTCACGATCATAGTTAAATACGCCATCGCGAATACGGAATACATATACGCCTGGAGTTAACTGGTATGTACTGGCAACGTCATGTTCAATGTGGTGCAGCTGTCCTTCATCAAACATGACAGCATTGTTGCGACAATGGACTTTGACAGTTTGGGTAACCCCCTCACGTGAGGGTAATACAGGGGTTTTGTCTATGACATCCTGAGCGCTCAACTTAGAATCAGACGACTTAGGATCAGACTGACGCGCTTGATAAACAGCAGCGGCTAACCCTCCAGCGGCAGCTAGTCCTCCAGCGGCTGTGCCGGTATCCCCTGTTGTTGAACTATCCGCTTTAGTAGTCTCAGATCCCCCATTTGTTTTATTCGCCAGGGCATCAGGTAGTACAGTAACTGGTTTGACCGGGGCAGATCGAGCTAGCATCAGCCAATCACCGGAAGCGGTTTGGTAGCCCACCTCCGCTACGTAGTCGCTCTGATCGTTGGGTAAGGGAACTGTGCGATCGCAATCTGGTTCTGATAAATCGTAGGTTAGGGTGCTGTTGGGAGACTGTTGGTTAATATCAATACCGGTAACATCATGGATACGTAGCTGATAATCTTGGCCTCCTTCGACCTTCAGGGCCGACTTCGCTGTTTCAGGCACTTCCCAATAACTATAGGCCTTTTGCGAAGACTGGGGGGTTAGTACGATCCGACTTTGAGTCGTCGCCAACGCCCCATCGCTTAAAGGTTTAGACTTACCAGTGCCCAAAGCAACAGCGCCAGCCCCAGCGGCAACGGCAGCAGCACCACCCAAGAGAGCAGCTCCTGGAAATTTACCAGTATCCGCTCCTGCCTCCACTTGGATTGTGTTTGATTGAGTCAGGGGTAGCCACTCACCTGATGGTGTCCGATACCCCACCTCTGCACAGTAGCTACCATCGGCAGGAATAGTAAAATGAGCATCGACATCGGTTTCTGTGCACACTACCTCAGCTGTAGGCTCAGGTAGTGTCGCCGAAGCACCATGTTTAGTCACATCGTACAGCTTGGCCACCATGGTTTCTCCTCCCCGAAGCTTGGCATCAGCCAAACGCTCCTGGGGGATTTCCCAGTAGGCATAGGCATCTTCAGCGCTGCGTGGAGTCAAAACCATACGCCCTGGATCCACAGGAGTTTTTTCAGGAGCTTTTTTGCCCCCTGTTAATTTTGTTGCCCCCACAGCGGCGGCTCCTGCCAAAGCAGCGCCCCCTAATGCTGCGGCTCCTCCTAGAGCGTCCGCACCGGGAGTCTGGGCTACCTTTTTTGTACTGGTATCTGGAACAGATGTGACTGGAGTAGCCTTAGGACAAGCCGGTACTCGCACTGGATCAGACTTAGCAATGGGCATCCACTGGTTGTTCTCACCCATATAGCCCACCTCTGCACAATAGCTACGATCATCTGTAGCAATGGGTAGATGCAAGTCAGGATTGGATTCTATACAAGGAAACTCAGCTACAGGTGCAGGTAAGGGAGTATTCTTGCCGCGACCAGTGACATCATACAGACGCACCATCATGGTCTCTCCACCCCGGCGTTTGGTCTCCATCAAACGCTCTTGGGGAATTTCCCAGTAGGCATAAGCATTTCGGCAATCACGGGGTGTGAGCACCATGCGGGGTTGGGCTGGAACAGCAGCAGCCCCAGCCGCCGCCGCACCAGCAGCAGCGCCAGCGGCCCCAGTCGCCGGGGCGGCAGCACCTCTAAGTAACCACCATAACAATGCCCCCAGCAGTGGAATCGCCAATAGCGGCAGAAGCCAGAAGGGAAAACCACCTTTACCTGCCCCCGCTGCGCCGGCATCAGGAGCAACTGCCACAGGCGCATCGGCGGGGACAGGAGTCTCAGCAGGAGCAGGCGGAGCAGGCGCTTCAGCGGGGGCGGCGGCGGCCGCTGGTTCTGAGGTAATCACTTCCTGACCAGGCTCTGTCATAGCAAACCCCAAAAAGGCCAGTGCAGCTGGTCCTGCCCCCTCCTTATAAACAAACCCCCGGTATTGGGAATAGGGATAGCGAGGATCGTCCGGCAAGGTTTTGTGCATGGGAATGATGCGCACATCATCGCGATCGATCACTTGGGACACCACCGAATACCCAATCCCATCTGCTCCCAAAGACTCGACCACAGTATCAGTCTCATCATCAGCCACAGGATCAGCCGTGATCCCTGCCTCAAAGGGCTTACCCTCAAAAACCTTATAGGTACCCAGCGCCCGGCGGGTATCGCTATAGCCAGGCCGATCTACAAAGCGAATCGGCAAATCAGGACCGCCCAACTCAGACCAGTTGGTAATTTCTCCTCGAAAAATGCTAGCAAACTGAGCAAAGGTGAGATCCCCTGCGAACAGGTTGTCGGGACCGACAACAATGGCCAACTTTTCCCGTTGCTCTAGAGGGACTTCTACTACTCCCTGAGCCTTCTCCTCAGCAGTCAGAGGACGACCTGTTGCCAACAGGTCAATATCACCGTCAACCAGTGCTTCGAATGCTTCATCCGTACGGCTAGCGTTGAGTTCAACATCGATATTGGAGTACTGTTCTTCAAACCGGCTCTCCAGGTCTTCGTTAGTAAACCGCATACTGGTAGAGCCATCCACTGTTAGCGTTGTGTCGTCTGGCAAAGAGCCGGGAATAGGGAAGGCATCGGGATTCTCACCAAACGACTGGGCTAAAACAGCATGTCGAGAAAGGCTTTCACCAGATACCTGAGAGATTGTAGCTGCGGCAACAAAAATGGCGGCGAATTTGACCAAAGACATCTTTCGATACACGATTCTGAATCCAAATGAGTAGAGTACAAAAACGAAACTAGAGTCAGTCTTGGAGAATTGCTTACAGTTAAATCGTGGTGACCGATAGGGTTAGTTCACCACTGTGATTACCGGTACTGGTATCGAACAAAAAGGCGCAGAGTGTTGCAGGTTCAATCACATCAATCACCAAGGAATCGTCATAACCGTTTAACGAAGCCCATGTGGCCACAACTTCCACGTTGGTTTGCCTATTGATGAATTTGCCACCATAAATCCATAACAAAATCCAGGGATCTGCTTTGTCTCCAGTGCCCGCAGTATAGGTAACATCCCCTTCAAGAAGCTTGACAAGGTTGGTACCCGGGGTTAACTGGACAGAGACACCTTTATCCTGAATCGCATTCATCTGATCAGGACTCAGACGATAACAATTGTATTGACTGTGTACCTTCATGTCCGCAACTACAGAACCTTCCATGATCTCAGCCTCCTCTGATGTGCCAGTGAAGAAATTACAAGTCCATGATTAAGGATAGATAAAGTTTGCTATCCGTACACTCATATTTGAACTGGTTTAGGCAGTTTCACGGACTCTGATACACCATATGGCGGATCGACTTCAGAATTATCTCTCTTAAGGATAAAACTGGAATTGCATAGCCGTACATAAGAAAACCAGATCGATGGGATCCTGAGTCATTTAAAAATCAGATCGCAAGTACTAAAGATCGTATGTACTTGTTATGGTGAGCATAGGCTGAAATGCTATGCCATGATTCCAAAGCGACTAACCCTGATTAACTTTTTGAGCTATCGAGAGGCCACTCTCGACTTTGCAGGGTTACATGTAGCCTGTATCTGCGGTCCTAACGGGGCAGGCAAGTCATCTCTGCTGGAAGCAATCGCCTGGGCCGTGTGGGGGCATAGCCGGGTAGCGACCGATGACGATGTCATCCATCTTGGAGAAACCGAGGTCAAGGTTGAGTTCGGTTTTGAACACCAGGGGCAAGTTTATCGGATTTTACGTGGGCGCAGACGCAAACAGGGCTGTTTTTTGGAATTTCAAATTCAGACTTTAAAAGGATTTCGAAGCTTGACTCAGCGAGGGGTACGGGCAACACAGCAGCTGATTCTGCAACACTTAAAAGTAGATTACGAGACATTTATCCATTCGGCCTATCTACGGCAGGGGCGGGCCGATGAGTTTATGTTGAAACGCCCTGGTGAACGTAAGCAAATATTGGTTGATCTTTTAAAACTCAACCAATATGACCGCCTGGTCGAGGGCGCACGAGAAAGAGGACGTGACCTGCAGGCTGAGATTAGGGTCCTAGTTGCAGCCTTGAATCAAGCAGAGGAACAGCTGGCTGGCCAGGGTGCGATCTCAGTCCACCATCGTGCCCTGCAAGACCAGATTGCCCATATCCAACAACAACAGCAAACGACCCAGCAACAGCAGGATAATTTACAACAAAAACAGCAACAGCGACAGCAACAGCAGCAATCACTCCAAACCCTGCGGCAACAACTTAGCCACCTCCATCAAAATAAGCTTCAACATAGCTCTGAGCGACAGCGCCTCAATCAGCAATACCAAACGCTTCAGACTGAGCAGAAGGCTGCCGCAGACATTGAGAATGGCTATGCACAGTTGCAAGTATTACAGCGCTCAGAAGCAGAGTACGCCCAACGATTTCAGCAATATCAGCAGGCCCATACCCAAAAAGTACAGCTACAGGTACAGCAACAACAACAGCGAGTAGATCTCCAAACCGCCATCAGTCGGACTCAGCTCAAACTCACATCCTTGGATGAAACCATTGCAGACCTTAGACACAGCCATGACCAGCGGGACACCGTAAAGGCAACTTTACAGCAGCTACAAGCGGCTCGTCAGCAGCTGCGCAGATTGGATCAATGTCAGATGGAAGTAGCGCCACTACAGCAGCGACGACAGCAGGTACACATACACTTAAAGCAGGCTTCGGCCCGATTAGAAGCCCGGTTAGAGGTTATTAGCCAAACCCAAGCTACTCTGACTCCCCAACAGCGACCGGAACTACACGAAACCTTAGCCCAAGTACAGCACCAGCTCACCTATCTAGAGCAGCGGCGAGACTATCAAGCCCAGGTACGCCAGAAAGGACAGGAGCGGCGAGACTTTATGGCTGAGCTGCAAACTGAACAGCGTCAGCATGAACAGCAGCTATTCCAGCTGAATCAGCGACTGACACTGCTGCATCAGCCTGATGCCAACTGTCCTCTGTGTGAACGTCCTCTCAAGGATCATGGTCCCCAGGTCACGGCCCAACTTCAACAGGAACGAGACCTGCTGCAAAAACGGATTTGGGTGATTCGAGAACAATTGACCACCTGTGAGAGAGAGATCCAGGTACTGCGGTGTGAGTATCGAGAACTTGAAGCGGAGTTAGAACATTATAGTACTGTACTCCAGCAACGCGGAGCACTCCAGGCTCAGCTAACCTCAGCAACGGAAGCCACAACCCAGCTTGCAGCATTGGAGCAGGAACGACAACATTTAGAACAGTGTCTCGACTCGGAGGACTATGCCGTTGAACTGCAGCAGGAATATCAACAGCTAGAACAACAGTTGAGTGCCTTGGGATACGACGAACGAGACCACGCCCTGGTGCGGAACCAGGTGGAGCATCTCCGCTGGGCAGAATTTAAACAGACTGAACTGGCCCAGACAGAACGCCGTTTAGGGCAGCTATTAGCCGAACGCCCTGGGGTGGAAACCCAGCTAAAGGAACTGCGATCTCAGCTCCAACAGTTCGACCAACAGCCTCCTCCCGAACTGGTACAACTAGAAACTACCCTGGCAGAGCTAGACTACAGCCCTGAGTATCACCAACAGCTGCGGGCCGAGTTAGAGTCTCTGCGATCCTGGCAACTGCGGTATCAAACATTGCAGCAGGCAAACGCTATTCTGCCCGACCTGGAACAGCGTCGCCAGGAGTTAATGGTTGCCCAGGCTGAGCAGCAACACCAGGGCGATACCCTCAACCAACAGATAAATGAGATTGAAGCCGCCCTGCTCCCCGATGTCACTGACCAAATCCAGCAGCTGGATATCACCCTGGCGCAACTGCAAACCCAGCGGGAACAGCAGCTAGGCCAGTTAGGCCGGTTAGAGCAGCAGCTCCAACAGCTGCAGACATTACAACAACAGGCAGATCAGCAGCGGCAACAGCTTCACAGCCATCAACATCAGCTAAGAGTCCACCAGGAGCTGCAACAAGCCTTTGGCAAAAATGGTATTCAGGCCCTAATGATTGAAAATCTGCTCCCCCAGTTGGAGGCGGAAACCAACCAAATTCTAGGTCGTTTGAGTGCCCATCAGCTCCATGTGCAGTTTGTTACTCAGCGGTCGGGACGCAAAAAACTGATTGATACGTTGGATATTCTGATTGCCGATACCCAGGGCACCCGGGCCTATGAAACCTATTCCGGTGGCGAAGCCTTTCGGGTAAACTTTGCCATTCGTTTAGCCCTGGCCCGTCTATTGGCCCAGCGGTCTGGGTTGGCGCTGCAAATGTTGATTATCGATGAGGGGTTTGGCACCCAGGATCAGGCGGGATGCGATCGACTGGTGGCAGCGATCAATGCGATCGCACCTGACTTTGCCTGTATTTTAACGGTGACCCACATGCCCCATTTCCGCGAAGCGTTTCAGACACGGATTGACGTAACTAAGACAGCGATGGGCTCGCAGGTCCAATTGTCTGGATAGGCCGTTTCATCGTAGAGCCGTCCCATGGAACGGCTCTACGATAACGAAATTCAATAGATTACTAAGGGTTATGTTGTTTTATCACATCTCTGACATGAAATAGACAGATGGTTTTAGGAGGTTGTAGGTTAAAAGACAACCTCGTTGACCACGTAAAATTTCGAGTTACCAAATTGTTGTTCCGAGAAAACAAATTATTTGGTACTTGTGTCGGCGAGGTCTTTATTTTTTGCCCCATCTGATATAAAAGGCTCTCGACTTGAATAAGTGATTGTTCCGCAACTCTGAGGATGGGGCAAGTCAACTCTGGCCTTATTTCTCAGTTAAAGCCTTATCAATTATCAATACGTTTCCTCGTCGATATAAAACTTGCACAATAGCGCCAGATTCAAAAACATTGTCGGAGAATGCCCTGGCTCTCCAAGCAGTGCCTTGAAATTTAATGCGTCCGACGTCATGAGGCGTAACTGTTTCAGATACCTTAGCGAGCAATTGGCTCTTTGGCGATGGTATTGCCTCAACCCGAGGCAATGATTTATGCTCACTCGACTTTCGATTGAATAACGAGCTTAAAAATGAAAGCATTTTTTATTCCATCCTCTGAATGGCTCTTATGCTAACATTGCCGATTGACTTTAACACCTTAGTCCTACTATCCATACCTTAATGGGGAAACTGTGAGCACGTATGCCGCACAGTGCAATAAGCGCAAAAGTAAGGCCTGAAATGACGGCATTACCTCACGAAAGCCTTATATAACAATGCTTACAGGCCTATTCAACTTACTCATAACTACGCTGCAATCACCCCAGTAGAAAGAATTACATCAAAAGTCATATGACTTTCTGGATCACCGTATGACTCTACGAACTGATATTTCTGAGGTTAGCCAAGACTTTTTATAATCTGTTGCCATGCAAGCAATATATTTTGATGACTATTTTTTCCGGTTTTATAGACTTTTGAGCCTGCCAACCACCTTGATATTTGCCACACTTAATTTGTCTGCACAGCAAGTTGTTTGAAAACACAAAACTCTCGGGCAACCAGGCTGCTAATCGGTAGTTAAAGACTTAGTTGAATTAAATGAAAGTAAGTCAAACGCCTTAACGGTTTTACCTGAGGTCACTTGAGGTTGTCTGATTTTCACTGTAGGTTCATCTGATGGAAAATGTTGGAAATGTCCAAATTCATTAAAAGATCAACGCTTTTGATCGCTCCTTCCAAGTTTTTATCCTTCAAGGTTCTAGGGATCCTTCTGTCATCACTTTTGTTTTTGTTAGCATTTTCAGGCCAGCCAGGTTTAGCGCAGGATCAACCATTGGTTAATAGACTATCAATAGAAGATTTTGCCATGTCCATTAGCCTGCTGGTAGCGGCACTCATTATCGTCCTAATGAATGTCACTGCAGAACTAAGCTGGGACGCTTTCAAGCAATACTTTCTAGAAAGTATTTTTCGAGAAATTTTGGTTTGGTTTCTTTTTAGTCTCGGAATAATTGTTTCTTCACTGCTTGCAGAGTTCATTGCACAGGATCCAAATGCAGACAAAAGCCTCTCAGATTTGCTTGAGGCTCTGATTTTATCTAAGGGAATGGTAATTGCATTAACGGCTTTGCTAGGTTCAAATGTTGGTGAATTGCTGTTGAGAGTTCGATCTAAATCCAGAATTTCTCTGGAGTTGTTTATCGTTTTAGTGGGGACAGGGATCCTGGCATCTATCTTGGTTAGTCAAGTTTACGGTCATCTTGACGACATTAAAACAACCTCAAAGTTGGGACGCTGGTCGATTGATTTGTTGTTGTTCACTTGTTTTCACAGTGTTATGGTAAAAGCCATATGTGCAGCTCCAGATAATACGGCAAACACAACTGGGGGATGGTGGGGTTATTTGAGAACTAGCCTGTCTCAGTCCTATGCAGCTGCCAATAATGGATTGCAACACGTATGGAGTTACTTTAGAGGTGCTATCGCTCAGGTCTATCATTCTATTACAGCCAGAATGAGGATCCTTACCAGAAGACCATAGGTTGCTTTGAGATCCAGCAAGTGATTGTCGGTTCTGATATCAGTAGTGGTAGGCAATGTACCTGCCACTACTTGCTCATCCAACTGCCAAGTGTCCAATCGGCCTGTATGGAAGTAAGTGAATAGAAATAGCACATCTTTAAGCATCCTAACGTCTAGGCGTATTACACCCACAACCCGCTACCCTAGGCGGTGCAGTTCTCCATAGCCCCCATGCAAGTCCAAACCCCTGACTGGGTTAAACACGCAGTTTTCTACCAAATTTTTCCCGATCGCTTTGCCCGCACCCAGCGACAACAGCTGCCACCAGCCATGCAGGTCCCCCTAGAGCCGTGGGACGCATCTCCTACAGACAGCGGTTATAAAGGCGGTGATCTGTGGGGAGTTGCTGAAAACCTGGATTATCTAAAGGATCTGGGTATTAACGCCATTTACTTCACACCCATTTTTCAGTCTGCCAGTAATCATCGGTACCACACCCATGACTACTACCAGGTGGATCCACTGCTTGGGGGCAACCAAGCCTTTGCCGATTTACTGGAGGCGGCCCATAAGCGCGATATCAAAGTTGTTCTCGATGGTGTGTTTAACCATGCCAGTCGGGGTTTTTTCTTCTTTAATGACATTCTTGAAAATGGCCCCACCTCCCCCTGGTTGGATTGGTTTAAGGTGGAGAGCTGGCCATTATCAGCTTATGACGGCGCTAAACCCGCTAACTATGAGAGCTGGTACGACAACCGCGCCCTGCCAGAGTTTAACCATGACAATCCCCAAGCGCGGGAGTACATTATGCAGATTGCTGAATACTGGCTACGTCAAGGTATTGACGGCTGGCGGCTGGATGTCCCCTTTGATGTCAAGGCGGAGGGATTTTGGCAAGAGTTTCGGCAGCGGGTAAAAGCCATTAACCCAGAGGCCTATATTGTAGGAGAAATTTGGACCGATGCCCGTCAATGGCTGGATGGCACTCAGTTTGATGGGGTAATGAACTATCTGTTTACAGGGCCAGTACTCGCGTTCACCGCTAAGGAAAAAGTGGTGATGTCTCTGGTGGAAAAACCGGCTTACTTTCCCTATCCGGCTCTAGATGCTCAGGGCTATGCCAAGAAAATAGACGAGTTGTTGGCACTGTATCCATGGGAGATTCAGCTGACCCAGTTAAATTTGTTGTCAAGCCATGATATTGCCCGAGCAATTACAGTGATTAGTGACGATCAGCGCAGTTTTGAACTAGCGGTGTTGTTACAGATGACATTTCCCGGTGCACCGAGCATCTACTACGGTGACGAAGTGGGCCTAGCAGGTGCCCATGATCCAGACTGTCGTCGTAGTTTTCCTGCAAAGACCGATTGGAATCAGCCATTGCTAAACCTGCACAAGGATTTGATTGCTTTACGACATCGGCATCCAGTTTTATGTACTGGTAACTATCAAACCCTGGCGGCAGAGGGAGAGATATATGCATTTGCTCGAAGTGATGAGCACGAAAGGATTGTCGTGATTGTTAATACGGGAGAGAGTGAAGAGCACATGGGGTTGAATGAGATCGCACCAGCGCTAACGGGTCAGTTCGCAAACAACATCGAAATTCTATGGGGAGATGCCACCATCAGCACAGCCTCAACCGAGGTGAGCATGTCACCTCGGTCAGGAGTAATTCTTATGCTGCCATCGGCACATCCATAGCCAGCACTTCTGCATAAAACTTCTGCAGCTGCTGAGTCGCCCCGCGCCACCCCCAGCGTTCGGCCTCTATCCGGGCATTCCGTCGCAGTAGTTCAATTTCTGTCCGGGCTGCCAGCAGTCGCTGAGTGGCCTTGATTGCCCCCTCTTCATCCTTAGGATCAAACAAAAAGCCATTGGTGCCATCCGTAACAATATCCGGAATACCACCAGCGTTAGCGGCCACTGTTGGACAGCCCGCCGCCATTGCCTCTAATAGCACCAAACCCAAAGTCTCAGTCCGGGACGGGAAAATAAATGCATCTGCTGAGGCATAGGCAGAGGCCAGCTCTTCACCACCGAGATAGCCAACAAAATTAGTTGGCGTACCTGCAAAATGTTCTTCCAACTCTTCTCGGTAGGGACCATCTCCCACCAATGCCAGCCGTGCATCTGGAATTGCCGCCAAAATCGGCTTAATCCGATCCACTTCTTTTTCTGCAGAAAGCCGTCCTACATAGAGCAATAGCGGGGCTTCTGGATGTCCTTCGCTCAACCGCCCGCGCATTTCTTGACTGGCCAAACTCGGGCGAAATAAGTCCGTATCTACACCCCGTTGCCAAACTTTGACATTTTCAATACCATGCTCAGTCAGCTCCTGCTGCATGGCCGTAGATGTGCATAAATTGACGCGAGCATTGTTATGCACTGCCTTTAACAGTTCCCACAGCATGCCCTCAAACATGCCAAAGCCATAATGCTCAAGATACTTGGGTAGATGAGTGTGGTATGAGGCCACCAGAGGAATTTCTAACGCCTTGGCATAATAGACACCCGCCAAGCCCAAAACAGCCGGATTTACCACATGAATCAAATCGGGCTTAAATGCCTCTATCCCCTCACCAATAGAAGGTCGAGGTAGCGCTAGCTTAAGCTCAGGGTATAGGGGCATCGGAAACCCAGAAACACCCTCAATTTTTGCCCCCTTATATTCTGTCAAACCACCCTCTGGGCAAAATACGCATACATCATCACCTAAGGCCTGGAGCTGTTCAACAGTGTGCTTAAGGCGAGTTACGATGCCGTCGACTTTAGGAAGAAAGGTTTCAGTAAACAGAGCGATGCGCATACGTTTAGCAATAATTGAAGGCAAATGTATCAAAAAACACTGGGCTGTTGATTATTCAATCGCGAAACTGATCAAATCTCAAGCGTAAGTTCACCATTTTTTTGACAATCTCTTCGGTAATATTGGCAGCAGCAGCGGACGACGCCAGATTGAAGGGCTTCAACGCTAAGAGCTAAACAGGAGGATAGATGAAAAAAACAACCACAGCAAAAAGCAGAAAATAAACTTAGGGGAACGTTCTTAACTAAGTCATTTCCTGCTTTTTAACCAGATATGATTACAAAGGTCCTGGTATGTAAACCATTGAATACATTCAGCAGTTTGAGCCACACATAGCTGTTGTTATTTACCCCTTATCGCAATTATCGATGTCATAAACTATGTGTGCCACGCTATCGGTTAGGACTGTGCGTCAACCACTTAACTCGCTGGAATCGGAGTAGGGGCAGGGGCTGCCTTCTTCGTCCACTTCGAAGTACAGATAATCTTTGAAGTATCGCAACGATCAACGTACTTCTTAGCGATTTGAGTTACTTCCAGCATCAAACCTTTGTCCAGCTGAGTAGGCTGCAGACCCATATCCAGGAAGCACTGGTTGTCTACCACCAGTTCATTTTCAGCAGCTTCGTTGCGGGGATTCTCCATGTACTGAATTTCAGCACCGGCAATATTGGCCACAATCCGGGCCAGATCACGTACTCGGTGAGTTTCTGTCATCTGGTTCAAAATCTTTACCCGGTCTCCCTTTTCGGGGGGATTATCGATCGCCAGCTCCACACAGCGCACCGTGTCTTGGATGTGAATAAATGCACGGGTCTGACCACCGGTACCATGCACCGTCAAAGGATGACCAATAGACGCTTGCATCAAGAATCGATTGAGTACGGTGCCATAGTCGCCATCGTAGTCAAAACGATTGATCAAGCGCTCATCCATAGACGTTTCACGGGTGTTAGTCCCCCATACAATCCCCTGGTGCAGATCCGTTACTCGTACCTGGTCGTTCTTGTTGTAGTACGCAAAGAAAAGCTGATCCTGGGTCTTGGTCATGTGATAGATACTGCCAGGATTTGCCGGGTGCAAAATCTGTTTCTCAATGACTTTGCCCGAATCAGTAACCACCTGAATATCCAAATAGCCTTCGGGAATTTTCATACCCGCTGTACCGTAGCCGTAAACACCCATGGTGCCAAGGTGCACTACGTGAATATCTAGCTCAGACTCAACAATGGCACACAGTACATTGTTAGTCCCATTAAGGTTGTTATCAACGGTGTAACGCTTATGTTTTGCTGACTTCATGGAGTAAGGGGCAGCCCGCTGTTCAGCAAAATGAACAATAACGTCGGGAGCATAGTCGCAAATTAGATTGAGGAGTTTGTCATACTCCTGGGCAATGTCAAGATTGACAAAATCAATCGTCTTACCGCTGACTTCTTGCCACGCTGATAGA
The DNA here is from genome assembly GCA_039191365.1 of Cyanobacteria bacterium P01_F01_bin.13. Lineage (GTDB taxonomy): Bacteria > Cyanobacteriota > Cyanobacteriia > Phormidesmidales > Phormidesmidaceae > Leptothoe. Next base: position 28,950 of record JBCCXQ010000029.1, read on the forward strand.
CGGGTGGTCATGGAGCTAATAGGAGTCAGAGAAGCGATTTCTAGCTCATTGTCAATATTGCGTCGCGATAAATTATCGACAATGGTAACTTCATGCCCTGCGTTGGATAGATGCAGTGCAGTAGGCCAGCCGCAGAAGCCATCTCCACCTAATACAATTACTTTCATCCTATGCCCTTAAGCCTCCTTCATGATTAGCAAGAATTATACAGAATATGGGTATAAATCGTTATCATGCGCACTGAGTAGGCTGGGGCAAGGCCTTTAGTTTAATTGATAGCTACCACCCTAAAAAGTTAGGAAATCCCCACATAGCAGTCAATCCAAAGGGTAAATATGAAGTACTCAATCAAATACTCCAATGTATTTTTCATTCCTTGAAAAAAGGAAAAATTACCAGGGGCTGATTCAAGAGTCCTAGAGCCCGCTGAGCTTAAATAACCAAATCTGGGTCTCTTGACGCTGATCAAAGTTATTGTCGCTTACCATAATCAGGCTTTGACTGCCGTCCTGCAGCCTTGGCCCTAAGGTCATGGCTTCGAGGTTGTCGGGTTTTAATGGCGTCAGGTCAGCCACTAGCTGTTTACGAATAGGGGTGATGCCGCTAGTATCGCCCTGGAGGGTTGCGATCGCACTGACATCAGTGGCCACCCCAGTTGCCAGCTGATATAGCTTGATCGACATTCCCTGAAGGCCAAAAGCCCGCTCAATCGCTAGAAAATGCCCCCCAACATCAATCGATAAAATTTCTGACAGTCCGTTGAGCACGGCCCCTAAGGGAGCTTCATCCATGGAGTACAAGTGTTCTGAAATCAGCATGGACTGATCGAGACCAACTAGATAATGGAGCCAACGGTTCTTAAAGGGAATTTCCGGGTCAATATCTAGATCCTGATATAAGGGGCCTTCGGTCGCCGCAAATAGTCGAAAGGGTTCATAGGAGCCACCGGGGGCACTAATAGTCAGCGCTTCAAAGCCGATATTTTCTTGGACACCCTGGATTTGACCATCTGTAGTCTTATCATCTCCAGAACCATACAAATATCGTTCTGGTACTGGCAGATTGGTCATCAACCGTCCTGTTGTCAGCTCAAACTCCTGCAATTTTGGTGGGATTTTCTGCCGAGGAGACCCCTCGCTAGACACGATTAAAGTGTTACCAGGGGTCAACACTATCCCTTCAGCATCTAGAGGAGCGATAGAGTTGCCATCGCTGTTTTTCAGCCCCGTGACCGCATCAACGGTCACATTCTTAATAGCCGTGGGGCTCAAGTCCAGCGCCAGAGTGTAAAACCGGGGATTTTGGCGATCATCAGACAGGGCATAGAAACGCCTGCGCCCAGGATCATAGGTCACCCCCGACAGCCCACCCACCTGCGTTCCTTCAAATCTATCCATTGGCAGTACAGCATGGTCTACTGGCTCCACCGACAGATCCAAAAATAACCGTTCCTCAGCACTCACCTGTGAAATAGCACAGCCCGTTAAGCCAAACCCTAGTATCCAAAGACACACAAGGACACCCAGGACCCTACCTAATCCTCGTACCTTTCCCAGACTCAACCCGTCCATTATCTAAAACCTTTTGCCAAACGCTCCCAGAGTAACAAAGGGATCAGAAATTAACCTGATCCCTCTTAAACCTGAATGAGGTACAGCAGTAAACTAATAAATATCCCTAAAAACGGCTATTGGTTTACGCTTTGTAACGTTTTTCAATCTTCTAAAACAAGGGAACTGGTGTCTAAATGCCTGCGTATGGGTTGCAATCCGTGTTTGCCTAAGCCAGGGATCATCGGCATCAAATTCGCTCAGTCCTCTTATTTATAAAGGTTTCAGAAAATAGAGCCCCGCTGGCCGCGACACTGACAGAGCTAATTTCCTACCCCTTTCAATTCCATTGACGGGACGCATCCCCGCTGATAGGATTGCCCTGTATCCTCTGTCCTACGTGGATTTCAAACTAATTTCCCACAGGAAAATGAGAGCGATATCGTCATATAATTAATAACACTGAATATAGTTCAGCTGTTTGGATTTATAAATCTGTTAAAAATTTGTTTTTTCTTAGGGCTTAGGAAATGATTAAAGGTTTATCTGGCGTCTTGGAAAAATCTAAGAACCTCAAGCTGCCGATACTTGATAAAAATAAACCAGATCAAAATAAACCAGATCAAAAAAAAGAGCTTAGTAAGCCTAAAGCCGAAGTCGCTCCTGCCCCTGTTCAAAAGCCTGTCACCATTGATAAACCAGCTCCACCTCAAGCTATCAATGGTCAAATCCAGATTTTGACTGCTGCTGCAGATAAGGCAAAAACCGCTGCGACTAAGTACCGTGATGCATTTGCAGGTAATCTCATCGCAGAGTGTGTTGGTGATTCTTTGTCGGCAGAGAATGCTGACTTAGTAATTGCTGCCGCTTACAAACAGGTCTTTGGCAATGCATATCTGATGGAGAGTGAGCGCTGCAGGGAAGCAGAATCTCAGATACGTAGCGGTGAAATTAGCGTCCTTGAGTTTATTCGCAAGCTAGCGAAATCTGATCGCTATAGAATGCTGTTCTGGGAAAGGCATACAAATGTAACTGCTATTGAACTCAACTTCAAGCATTTATTAGGGCGTGCTCCCGAGAACTACGCCGAAATTTCTGAACATATCAAAATCATTGCAGAAGGTGGCTTTGAAGCAGAAATTGATTCCTATTTAGACAGTGATGAGTACCTCCAAAACTTCGGAGCGATGTTTGTTCCCTACCCCCGAGGGTACGATACACAAACTGGTCGAAATGCTGTGGGATTTTCGCGGTCATTTTCGCTATTTGGGGCTGCTTGCGGTAGCGATAAGTCCAGGTTTGGCGGCGATAATCCCAGCCTGAAGTCAAATCTGATTGCAGATGGTCCCGGGAATGTTCCTGAGATTAGAGCCATTCCTGACTCCTATCCTGAGGAGCTAGTCAAAGGTCCCATTCCTCGTATTCCTAAGGAACTACGGACTATTGCTAGACAGCTACTGGCAGAGAGAGCGGCCAGAAAAGGCACTGTCTTAGCTAACTACTAGGGCGTTAGACGTTTACAAACTGGGCGTCTAATAAATTGGGTAGTTTGAATTGAGCAAACGATCTGACTGCCTGGGTAGTCAGATCGTTTTGTTTAGTAACTACGTTGACAACATCAATTTTTAAAGGAGTAACCAAACATTCTCTTTTGCTGCACATTTTCCTTTTAATCCACCCGGTACATCTGTGCTGGCAATGAGAGTTAAATCATACCTATCTCCATAGTGTTGATTTACTTCCCCATTGCTAATTGAAAAAGGCGGACCTTTCATCAAGGTTTGGTCATATTCATAGCTAATTAACAACTGCGGCGCTTTATTCGTAATCTCCATTAAGTGCGCTGTGTATCGATTACGCATGTCTTCGGGCAGGGCCACTAAGGCAGCTCTGTCATAAATCGCATCTACTAAACCGAGCATCTCGTTAGATACATCAAAGATATTGCCAACAAATATGTCAATATTTATTGCACTGTAGTGTTTTACATCACCAGTCTTTGAGATTGTTGGCTCTATCCCAAGCGCCATAAACAATTGCTCAATAGCTATTTCTACCAATTCAGCACCAGCAACACGATAGCCATTAGCAAGCAACCAGGCAATATCAAGGGTTTTACCACACAAAGGCACGAAGACACGCCTGCCTTTTCCTAAAGAAAGCTTTTTGAAATATTTGACCAGTAAAGGGTTAGCTTCGCTTTTGTGGAAAGCAATGTTGTTTGTTTCCCACTTCTGAAGCCAAAAACCTGTTTCCATGTTTACTCCTTCAAAAGACAGACATCCAATAATACAGCCATAGACAAGTGGCAGCTAGCCAGAACAGCGGGTCGGCCAATAATTCTAGCAAATCTAAAATAAAGAGAACTCCACGAAATAGTTGACATGTTGCTTCATTCATCATGATCTCTGCTCCCAGTCGATAGTGAGCGTTTGTTATTTTTATGGCGTTCATAGTTCACACGGCGATCGCAAAAAAGCTAGATAGCAAACCTGGAGTCCCAGAAATTTGGCGTAGCCTCAACTTGATTAAATCAGCTGATGACTGGAGGTTGAGGCTACGCTGAGAAACTCTCGTAGACCTGTTTGCTAAGACTATGTCAGGTCGAATCGATCAAGGTTCATCACCTTGTCCCATGCTGCTACAAAATCATGAACAAATCTTGGCTGCGAGTCTGCACATCCGTAGACTTCTGCCAGGGCTCTAAGCTGAGAGTTCGAACCGAAGATGAGGTCAACACGGGTACCGGTCCATTTGAGTTCGCCGGTGGTGCGATCGCACCCCTCAAATACATCTCCAGCGTCAGAGGTCGCCTTCCACGTTGTACCCAGATCAAGCAGGTTCACAAAGAAGTCATTGGTCAACGTCTCGGGCCGTTTAGTAAAGACACCATATTGAGAATGTCCGGTGTTTGCCCCTAAAACACGCAGGCCACCGACAAGCACCGTCATCTCAGGCGCGCTCAGCGTCAATAACTGTGCTCGATCCACCAACAGTTCCTCTGCCGATACAGAGTATTTACCCTTAAGGTAATTGCGGAACCCGTCTGCGGTCGGTTCGAGTACGGCAAAGGAATCCACATCCGTTTGTTCCTGGGATGCATCTGTACGTCCAGACTGGAAGGGCACCATCACATCATATCCAGCGTTCTTCGCAGCTTGTTCGACGCCTGCACAGCCACCCAGAACAATCACATCCGCAAGTGAAACTCTCTTCCCATCAGATTGCGAGTTGTTAAAGGTCGTTTGGATGGCCTCTAGAACCTGCAACACAGCAGCCAATTCAGCTGGCTGGTTAACGTCCCAATCTTTTTGTGGTGCGAGACGAATGCGTGCTCCATTCGCACCACCGCGCTTATCAGAGCCACGGAACGTAGACGCCGACGCCCAAGCAGTCGAGACCAGATGAGAGACAGACAACCCTGAATAAAGGATCTTACCTTTAAGGGTGGCAATGTCCTGCTCATCAATCAATTCATGAGTGATTGCAGGAACAGGGTCTTGCCAGATCAGCTCTTCTACAGGGACATCCTTGCCGAGATAGCGTACGCGGGGACCCATATCGCGATGTGTCAACTTAAACCAAGCACGGGCAAACGCATCTGCAAAATGGTCCGGGTTCTCAAAGAAGCGTCGCGCAATTGGCCTATAGATGGGATCCATCTTCATGGCCATGTCCGCCGTAGTCATAATCGGTGCATGCCGTTTTGATGGATCTTGGGCATCGGGTACCGTATCCGAACCTGTCCCCCCTTTCGGCACCCACTGATGTGCACCAGCAGGACTTTTCGTCAGCTCCCACTCGTAGCCAAAAAGATTTTCGAAGTAGTTATTGTCCCATTTTACCGGGTTAGTGGTCCATGCCCCCTCAATACCACTAGTGGTAGTATGAATACCTTTACCAGTACCAAAGCTGTTCTTCCAGCCGAGACCTTGCTGCTCAATGCTGGCACCTTCGGGCTCAGGACCTACAAGTGCCGCATTGCCAGCGCCGTGGCATTTGCCAAACGTATGTCCACCGGCCACCAGTGCAACTGTCTCCTCGTCATCCATGGCCATCCGACCAAATGTTTCACGAATATCTCGGCCCGAGGCCACCGGGTCAGGAGCACCGTTCGGTCCCTCTGGATTTACATAAATCAGACCCATTTGAACTGCGCCCAAGGGATTTTCAAGTTCGCGATCACCGGCATAGCGCTTGTCGCCAAGCCATTCAGTTTCAGGCCCCCAATAAATGTCTTCTTCGGGCTCCCAAATATCTTCACGCCCGCCAGCAAAACCGAATGTTTTAAAGCCCATTGACTCCAGGGCGCAGTTGCCAGCAAGGATCATCAGATCCGCCCAGGAGATTTTCTCACCATATTTCTGCTTAATCGGCCAAAGCAGAATGCGCGCTTTGTCCAAGTTGGCGTTGTCAGGCCAACTATTGATGGGTGCAAATCGCTGGTTACCAGTGCCCGCGCCACCGCGGCCGTCGGCAATGCGGTACGTACCAGCACTATGCCAGGCCATCCGTATAAAGAGCGGCCCGTAATGACCATAATCAGCTGGCCACCAGTTCTGGGAAGTAGTCATCAATTCAAAGATGTCCCGTTTTACGGCATCTAAGTCGAGACTCTGAAACGCCTCAGCGTAGTTAAACACCTCACCCATGGGATTGGACTGGGGTGAATGCTGGTGGAGAATTTTCAAGTTCAACTGATTCGGCCACCAGTCTCGGTTCGACGTGCCATGGCCAGCTGTGAATTTCTGTGCTCCTCCTGAAAACGGACATCTGCTTTGGCTGCTCATAATAATCCTCTCTCGTGTCTTTGTAGGCATGCAGATCAAGATCTGATTTGATCCTATCTAGGAATAATTCTAATTTAGAAATAAGTCTGTGATATTAATTATTATTAATGAACGGGTGCTGTAACGCTTTAGGCACGTAAACTACGTCAAGCGTAAGTTGTGAACTTGCCTAGTAGAAACTGCAGGTCACTCTTTTGTTGTTCGGTGCCCTTTTCTTTCTTTTTTGCACCGCTGTTTGTTCTATGCAGAGAGCATTGTCCGCCACATTTGCATGAGCACCGTTGTCTGTTTAGATTTCTCGACTTCTGGATTAATGTAGTTCAACATTGTCTCGGCATTAGAAACCACAGGCATCGCCTCAAAGCCATCTCGTTCTACAAACATTTTTTCAATAACCCCGTCTTTCACCAGCATGGAATAACGCCAGGAACGATGCCCCATCCCTTTATTAGAAAGGTCTACCATCATCCCCATCTTGCTAGTAAAATCACCCTTTACATCGGGGATAAAGCGCACCTGATTGACTCCTTCTTCTTGAGCCCAAGTTATCAGCGAAAATGGATCATTGACCGAAATGCACAGAATCTCATCCACACCGTTCGCTCGAAATGCCTCGGCATACTCGTTGTAGCCTAGTAGCTGAATAGGAGAATATGGACAGGTAAAGGCTCCCGGCACGGCAAACACCACCACGGTCTTGTGGTCAAAGAGATCCGCTGTCGAAAGATCGTACCACTCATCCTCAACAACAATCCGAAAGGTCACTTGAGGGATACGCTGGCCCTCATAGCTGAACAACATTTGTCCCGCTCCTTACTCACATTCAACAGGTCCAGGAACTCAAGCACTTGCCCTGAATCATGCTCATTACAAACTTGTATACTGCAAGCGTAATCAATTATTTTTGCTTTTGTGTGCCAGAGCATACAATTGCTTTGCAACACTTAATATCTCTATAAATGAGGAAATGCATCAGGGCATTTGCTATGCAGTGACAGAATAAAGCCAAAGCTGTTTGTGCATCAGCGTAGTAAAAAATAACTTGATCGCAGTGATCACTAAAACTGAAAAATGCCACAGTGCCTGCAAAAGAGTCACAAAATCTTATTTTGTAACCATAGAGTTGGAAAAAGCAACAACTCGATCTCTGCCATTATTCTTAGCCTTATACAGAGCCTGATCTGCCCAGCTAATTAGAGTTTGAGGGGAATCAGAAAGAGTAGGTACAACCGCTACGACACCAATACTTACGGTCACTAGAGGGTTCACCATAGATGAGACATGAGGAATAGCAAGTTCTTGAAGTTGTTTCTGTACCGACTTGCTAACACAGATAACACCTTCAAGATCTGTGTTAGGTAAGATCAAAGCAAACTCTTCTCCTCCATAGCGAGCTGCTATATCAGCAGGACGACGGGCACAAGTATTTACTATGTTAGCAACTTGGCGTAAACATTTATCCCCATTTAGATGCCCATACGTGTCGTTGTATGCCTTAAAGCAATCAATATCAATCAGACTAAGCCCCAGTGGTGCTTGCTCTCTGCATAGTCTCTCCCATTCATTCTCAATTTTCTCATTAAATATACGACGATTGGCGATGCTAGTCAGATCATCAATAGACGCAAGACGATGAAGTTGCTGATTAGCAAGTTTAAGTTCCTGAAGGAGTAATCGCTCTTTTGCCAACGCCTGTTTGAGTTTTTGATGAGCGAGGTGCGCATTGATGGCTTGGTGAACACGCCCACGGAGCACAGCCCAATGAAATGGTTTTGTTACATAATCTACAGCCCCTGCCTTATAGGCACGTTCCACTGACTCAGTATCATTTAAGCCAGTAATCATAAGGGTCGGAGGACAACTATCACCATAAAGTATGTGTAGTGATCGGCAACAGTCAAACCCGTTCATAACTGGCATGACAGCGTCCATTAAAATAATATCTGGCAATCCTTTTTGACATGCAGATAGAGCAGCTTGACCATTTTCAACTACCAAAGTCTGATAACCATCTTTGCGTAAGATTTCAGAAAGCATAAAATTCGAAATAGCATCATCGTCCACAATTAAAATTAATGGGACATGCTCTAAAGAAGCTGCTATATCTAGGGTTGTATCCATAATTATTGAAAGTTTGTGGTAGCTGTAACCACAGAAAATTGCTCCAGATTAAGCCAGATAGCTTATAACTAACGTTCCCTATTTCACTCACAATACTGAAAATATCTACTAAACTATTGGCGGCTAATAAATTGAGAACCATTACGCTGCATTGGTTTAGCCAAGATCGCAATGCCCAAAATAAATTTATCTATGTTTGTTGTCAAAACAATTATTATGGCGACAATAACTGTGTTAACTGACAGAAAAGCTAACGGCGTATAGCATCCTCTTCAAATCTCACTATTGAAACAGCGTAGCCTCTTGCCCAAAGGTTCTCCCCTTTGAAATTCCGTTGTTTCTCGCTAACTTGACGCGCTAATTCATAAAATATTGTACCCAGCTTATTGTCCTCATGGGCAAGCTGCTCCTTGGCTTATGCGGATTATCCATATCCTTTGATAGGGGCATTGAGGTAGCTTATGA
>JBCCXQ010000030.1:0-37173 GCA_039191365.1 Cyanobacteria bacterium P01_F01_bin.13
ATGCCACAGAACTGATTTAGAAATAATCGATTGCTCTGACTATTATAGGATGATTTATTTATTGGGTAGCTCTTAGCGACCGAGCCAGCTGTCACCATCACACCAGAACTCGTCCAACAAGCCAAAGAAATCCTCTTGGAGCGTCGAGATACGCATCTTGACAGTTTGGCGGAGCGACTACGGGAACAACGGGTCAAAACCATTATGGAGCCAATGTTGGCAGGATTATCGTTACCGGTTACCTCCAATGATGATCGACAGTATTTAGTGGATCTGGGGTTGCTTAAACGTCGTCAGGGGGGAGGTCTGGTGGTAGCTAACCCCATTTACCGAGAGGTGTTGCTCCGATTTTTGGTGCAAGGTCCCCAGGATAGTTTGCCGACAATTTCTCCCACCTGGCTAACGATAGATGGCAAGCTGGATACTCAAGCGTTGCTAGATGCATTTTTGGATTTTTGGCGGCAGCATGGTGAATCATTGTTGAACAGTGCGGCCTACCATGAAATCGCACCCCATCTGGTATTGATGGCGTTTTTGCATCGGGTGATTAATGGCGGTGGCACGCTGGAGCGGGAGTATGCCATTGGTAGCGATCGCATGGATCTTTGCCTCGGCTATGGCCTGACTTTTATGAGTCCAGAAATAGGCTATTTGTATTAGCAGTTCATCAGGATATCTAGGATCTACTGGATAGGGTTGTAGGGTGTAACGTTCCAAAATATTAATGGCCGTTTTCTTAGTCCTCATAGCTCACGCGACTGCGTAAAGCTTTACGCTGGCTACGTTTTGCTTTGCTGTCGAGACGTTTTTTATGAGCAGCCTTGCTGGGTTTGGTGGGTTTACGTTTTTTCTTGACTACCATGGCAGACCGAATCAGCTGCTGGAGCCGTTCTAAGGCATCGGTCTTATTCCGTAGCTGAGTGCGGTGGGCCTGGGACTTAATATTAATGACGCCGTCTTTAGTAATACGACTATCGTTTAGGGTCAGCAGTCGAGTTTTATAACTTTCCGGTAAAGACGATGCCGGAATATCAAATCGCAGGTGAATCGCTGTGGCCACCTTATTCACATTTTGGCCGCCTGCTCCCTGCGATCGCATCGCCTGCAGTTCTATTTCACTATCGGGAATCGATACCTGGTTAGAAATCCTGAGCATTGCTTTACCCCCATCATCCTTACCGTCAGCATAACCAACTACACTAGTCCTACGCCCGCTGCAATTTCCCTATGCGCCTGTTCGGTTACCTTCAGCGTCTCCTACGCGTAATCCCGACGCTGCTATCGGTTTACTACGCCTACATGCTTGAATATCGAGCTGAGCTGATGTTTTGGGTATTGTCCGGTTCATTTCCCCTGATTCTCATGGGACTCTGGCAGGAAGCCGCCCGCAGTGGTCAGTTTGAGCTTAAACCCGATGATGTGGTGCGCTACTTTTTAGCAGTCTTTGTGGTGCGGCAGCTAACGGTGGTTTGGGTGATTTGGGATTTTGAACGGGAAGTGCTAGAAGGCAAACTATCGCCGCTGCTGCTACAGCCTCTGGACCCAGGCTGGCGTCATTTTTCATCCCATTTAGCTGAACGGTTAGCCAGACTTCCCTTCATCGCAGCCCTAGTGGGCCTATTTCTATGGCTTTATCCGGCGGCACGTCAGCAACCTGCCCATATTTTTTGGGGCCTAATCGCCATTAGTCTAGCCTTTTGCCTGCGCTTTCTAATGCAATACACCTATGCCATGGTGGCGTTCTGGGTTGAGCGGGCAACGGCGATTGAACAATTCTCGTTCTTACTCTACATATTCTTTTCGGGCATGGTAGCACCGCTGACATTATTTCCCGATGCAGTACGTTCAGTAGTGTTATGGACGCCATTTCCCTATCTAATTTATGTACCTGCCAGTTTGATTGTTGGTCTCCCCATCAATATCGGCAAAAGCCTTGTAATTACCCTGGTTTGGTGTGTGCTCTTTTGGGGTCTAAACCGTTGGCTATGGCATCGAGGTTTAAAGCGCTATTCAGGTATGGGCGCATAGGTAAATTTTCCACTTATCAGCATGGCTCTTCTCAAACAGCTGCAGTGGCCAACTCCTCAAAGATACGGGAAGCCCTTAAGTTAGAAGCACGTAGGGTACGTAAGTATTGTGTAGAAAATATAAATTTAAGCCTAGCTATACGAAGCTAATATGTGGCTTATTTGCAATAGTTTTAAAGCAAATTCAACCCTCTTCATAAGCTCAATATTTTTACCCATTAAGTTGAATTTTTACACTAAACAAAAGCCTTTATCGCCCATCTCTTAACTAACACTTTACGGACTACCTATTAGCCACAGACTAAAGTAGTATTGAGCGATTTTTCCTAAGAGAAACACTCGGTTAGACGGCTGATGTTGACAGAGGTAGATTTTCTTGAACTGATTAACAACCTCAGTGATTTTCATTGAGAGACTTGTTATATCGGCACCAAATTACTGCCATTCTTTCTAACTAAATTTAGGTACATACCTAACCAATTCAGCCTCCGGTATTAAACAGCTTCCTGAATTGTTTTTATTATGACTACTATCCAACTCGACGCACGCGCTTTATCCACTAGAGGTCTTGATTCTGTTACTCAGTTTTCTCCATTTCAAACCATTCAGCCAGATAGCCAAAAGCTTACGACTGAACAACTCAATCAGTTAGATTTAGCCGAGTTAATCAACGTATGTCAGCGCCAGCGTTATCCGGAGCAAGCGCCGTTTTCAGAGCTAATGCGTCGGTATAAGTCCCATGTTGATCGTCAGCTTTATCATCTAGCTCCCGACTGGTCCGATCGGGCTGATTTGGCTCAAGAGGTCTGGATTCGTGTCTATCGAAACTTAAATCGCTTGCAGTCACCCGTGAAGTTTAAGGGTTGGATGAGCCGCATTACCACCAATTTGTTCTACGATGAGCTGCGCAAGCGCAAGCGTCATGCCGGTACGTTGTCTTTAGATGCGCCTCGTCATTTGGATGATGGTCAGGTTGATTGGGAGATTGCCTCAGAAGATCCGAGTCCTGTGGACACCATGATGACCCACGAATTTTACGAGCGCTTGCAGGCGGCTATTGCTGAACTACCTGAAGTATTCCGCACCACGATTGTCCTGAGAGAAATTCAAGGGTTGCCCTACGAAGAGATCGCTGAGATTACAGGGGTTTCCTTGGGAACTGTTAAGTCTCGCATTGCCCGGGCTCGCTATCGTCTGCAGGGTGAGCTTAAGCGTTACGTTGACGGTCAGCACTCTGCTTAGTGAGCAATCTTGTAGGGGCGTTCTATGAAAATGCCCCTACAAGATCCATGAAATGCCCCTACAACGCTTCTGAGTTATGTTGGTACTGTAGCCAGTGACTTAGGATTTAGCTCTGTGCAGCGGTATTTAAGGGTGTTGCGACTGTTTTGGGAAGTTGCGATCGCAGCTGAACTAGAATACCGATTAAATTTTGTAATTGCCACCCTCAGCAGCCTGACGGCATTGGGTGGCAATTTATTTGGCCTGTTTTTGTTTTATCGTACCGGCTATGAGTTTCAGGGCTGGCAATGGCAAGAGGCACTGGTGGTGTTAGGCATTTTCACCATGCTCCAGGGCTTTGCCGCCACATTTTTAAGCCCCAATCTCAATCGGATTGTTAAACATGTCCAGGAAGGCACCCTAGACTTTGTCCTACTAAAACCCATTAGCTCCCAGTTTTGGCTATCTACCCGAACAATCTCGCCCTGGGGATTTCCGGACCTGATATTAGGTCTGGTCATGGTTATCTATGCAGGCAACCAGTTGGAGCTGAGGTTAGGCAACTATCTGGCGGCTTTAATACCACTGGCTTTAGGTTTTATGAGCTTATATAGCCTCTGGTTTATGTTGGGTGCCACCAGCATTTGGTTTGTCAAAATCTACAACGTGACAGAGGTCTTGCGGAGCTTTTTAGAAGCCGGGCGGTTTCCGATTGTGGCGTATCCAACCGCCTTTCGCATCTTTTTTACCTTTATAATTCCGGTGGCATTTTTGACCACCGTGCCTGCCCAGGTCTTCCTAAACCGCATTGAAATTACCTGGTTAGCAGGTGCCTGGTTGTTGGCCGGTGGTTTGTTTTATGCCTCGCGTTTATTTTGGCAATTTGCCCTCAGGTTCTATACCAGCGCTTCTAGTTGAGGTGCAATGTTATGAAATTCCCCTCCCTCTCTGTTCGTATCTTTAGTCTGTTTTTATTGTTGTTAACCGCCTGTGATCGTGACTCTCAGAATAACCGCGATAACAATACTCTGGTAATTTTAGGGTCGTTAACTGGTGTTGGCCAAGAGATTGTTGAAGAGGCCTTTGCCCCATTTACAGTCGAGACAGGGATCGAGGTGGTCTATGAAGGCACTGATGCATTTACCACAGTGCTGCCGATCCGGGTGGCTGGAGGAGATGTTCCAGACCTGGCAATCTTTCCACAGCCTGGTCTTATGACAGATTTAGCCCGAGAAGGAGCCCTCACCCCTTTAGGCGATGTCATGGACTTAGCCACCCTGACCACGGCCTTCGGTTCCGACTGGGTCGATCTGGGTACGGTGGATGGAAACGTCTACGGTATATGGATGCGATCCGATCCGAAAAGTTTGGTTTGGTACAACCCCGATGCGTTTGAGGCAACAGGCTATGACATTCCCAGCAGTTGGGATGAGCTGATGGCGCTCACAGAAAAAATCGCTGCAGCCGGTAAGACTCCCTGGTGTTTTGGCATGGAAAGCGGGGAGGCCAGCGGCTGGGTGGGAACCGATTGGGTAGAAGATATTTTGTTGCGTACAGCAGGGCCTGAGATATATGACCGGTGGGTTACCCACGAGATTCCATTTAACTCTCCACCGGTAAAAGAAGCGATGGAGACATTTGGAAAAATTGTTCGCAATGATCGCTATGTGCGAGGCGGTGTGGTCGGAGCCATTAGCACCCCCTTTGGGGATGCTCCAGCGCCTTTATTTGACCAGCCACCGGGGTGCTATCTTCACCGTCAGGCCAGCTTTATTACCGACTTTTTGCCTGATACGGTTGAGCCCGGACGAGACACCCAGGTATTTTTGTTGCCGGGAGATGGACCAACAGCGCCCCTTTTGACTGGTGGTTTGGTGCTGGCCATAACCAACAATACACCTGCGGCTCAAGCCGCGATACAATACTTGGCCACGGCCACTCCCCACAATAGCTGGGCGGCACGTGGCTACATTAGCCCTCATCGAGACGTAGATTTAGCGACGTATCCCAACGACGGCATCCGGCAAATGGCCTCTGTCTTGGCCCAGGCTGAAACCATTCGTTTTGATGGCTCTGATTTGATGCCTGCGGCAGTGGGTACTGGGACGTTTTGGACTGAAATGGTGAACTATGTCAGCGGTGCTGACATCGATACGGTACTGTCTACCATTGATGCAAGCTGGCCCGAAGAGTAGCTAGCAGCTGACACGCTATAAAGCTCTAAGGTACGACTATAGTAATCATCAGTGGAGCCTAAAGACTGCATGCCCAGCCGGGCCATCACTCGCTGAGAGCGCAGATTATCTGCACGGGCAACAGCGTAGATTGTAGATAGCTGTAGCTCCTTAAATCCATAGTTGAGGATGGCGTTAGCAGCTTCAGTCGCATAGCCATATCCCCAACTAGCGGGACGAAAATGCCAGCCAATTTCAATGTTGCCAATCTCTGTTCCGTTGCTGCTGGGTAACGGAACTAGCAAAATGCTCCCGATGGCACGGTCAATTGCTTTTTCAATGACGGCCCAAAAACCTAAACCATTGACGCTACGCTCACAGTATCGCTGTAGTCGTTCTTGGGTTACTTGAATTGAGCGATCGCACTTTCCTGATAGCCAATTTATAACCCGCGGAGCGCCATAGATATCAGATGCGTGCTGGGCATCGTAGAGCGGACGCCAATCACGAATAATTAATCGGTCGGTCGTAAGTCGCATGGGTAGAAAACCAAAGATTATAGACTCGACATTTTAGCGATGAGATTTCCAAAATACTCACCGAGTTTGCAATTATTGAAGGTTTTGGCACCCGTAGGTGCATTCCATGGAACGCACCTACGGACGATTGACCAATGACCATAAAGGATGAGAAGGCCCCTGACGACGAATTTGGGCCAGTTGCTTTTCCAGGCGTTTACGCTCGATGGGGGAAATGCCCAGGGTTAGGTGGCGAATCTCACGTACAACCAGTGCACTTGCCAGACCTACACATAGAAAAAAACCTAACGCGCCCCAAAAATTATATTTCAAGCCGTAATAAACAGAGGTCCAGGTGAAATAGTCCAACAGTAAGCTGATTTCTGAGCGTAGCTGCCACAGGGTCAAAGGCCCAACCGTTAACCACACACCAACCGTCAATCGCCACCACATTGTTAAGGCATGTTGTCGCAGCGCTTCAATGGCCTTCTCGGTAGCAATGTCGGAATGGGGGCTTTCGATATGTTTAGAACCGTTGGAATATGTCACATTGACTATTGACCGCTGCTGATTGAGAGAATGAAATGAGCTAACAGAATGGCTATACGTCTATTCTTTGGATATGAAATCATACCAGAGATCAGCAACGCCAATAGTTTTAACAATTTCCCCCAGGGCGATGGCTATTTAGTGGCAGGCTATTCAGTGGCAGGGGCGGCCATATCGTTATTGGAGTTAGCACCCGCGCGCCACCAGGCCAGCAGAGTACTGGCAATAAAAATACTAGAATAGGCACCGGCTAAAAAGCCAACAATCAGGGCCAGAGCAAAAAACTTAAGCGTATCTCCTCCAAAAATTACGATGGCCAACAGGGGCAGCACCGTTGTCATGGTGGTGTTGATAGAGCGTCCTAAGGTTTGGTTAACGGCTTCGTTAACCACTTGCTCCACTCCCTTTTCAGGCATCAATTTAAAGTTCTCTCGAATGCGATCATAAATAACCACAGTATCGTTGACGGAAAAACCAACAATGGTAAGTAGCGCCACGATAAACAAACTGTCGGCTTCATAGCCTAAGAGCAGCCCTAAAATAGAGAAAATTCCCAAAGTAATGATGACATCGTGCATAAGGGCCACCAGTGCCAACAAAGCATAGTCAAATTTGAACCGAAGGCTCAAATAAACGGTAATGCCAGCAAAAGCAACCAAAAGGGATAGCAGACCAGCCACTAAAAGTTGTTTACCGATGGTGGGACCAACCACATCGATTTTGGAACCAGTCGGATCAATTTGCCCCAGGTTCTCTTCCAAGGCTGAGCGCAGACTGGCCTGCTCATCTACGCTGAGGTTGCGAGTACGGATGGAAATGGCCTGACCAGAATCTCCTACTAATTGCAGGCTGCTCCCTTCTAAACCCTGACTATCTAAAACGTCTCGAATATCGGCAATATCGATAGGTTCAGAGCAAGCTGTCTGATCTTCACACCGGCGTTCTAGCTGCAGTCGAGTACCGCCAACAAAATCTAACCCTGGTCTCACCGGTCCGTTGAACTGGGACCAGGACAGCGCCATGGCAACAATACTAACCAATACCAGAAGACCGGAAACGAGCCACCAAATACCTCGTTGTTTGACAACATTCAGTTTCATGACGGCTGTGAAGTAGAGGACAGATCGGCGGCTAGGCTAGGGGCAAAGTAGTCCACCTTGCGAAATTGAGGAAAGCTAATCATAAAGAAAAGCAGATTACGGGTACAGGTAAATGCTGTAAACAAACTTACTGCAACACCTACCGCCAGGGTGAGGGCAAATCCTTTCACCAGGCCAGCCCCAAACCAAAAGAGCGCAGCACAGGCAATTAAAGTAGTGACATTACTGTCGAGAATGCTGGAGAATGCCCGGTAAAATCCTGACTCTACGGAGCGATAGAGAGTTTTACCAGCCCGCAGTTCCTCACGGGTACGCTCAAAAATTAGTACGTTTGCATCCACTGCCATACCGATACTGAGAATAAAACCGGCAATTCCAGGCAACGTCATGGTCACACCTAAAATGTTATAAGCAGCCCAGGTCAGCAGCGCGTAAACCACTAGAGCCACATCAGCCAGAATGCCGGGAAGGCGATAGTAAACCGCCATAAAGATTAGTACTAGGGCCAGCCCCACAATGCCAGCATAAAGGCTGCGTTGAATGCTGTCGCGCCCCAGGGTTGCACCCACAGTGCGGTTTTCAACGACCTCAACGGGGACAGGTAAAGCCCCGCCCCGCAGCTGAATCTCTAAGTCTTTAGATGATTCAGCATTGAAGTTACCAGAAATCACAGCACTACCGCCGGTAATACCGGTCGCTGCATATTCCACATCCACAGTGGGGGCACTAATCAGACGATCATCCAGGAAAATACCAAGGGCACGCCCCGTACCGGCAATGTTACGGGTCAGCTCAGAGAACATATTTGCCCCTTCATTGGTAAAGTCAATTACCACTTCCCAGGATTGACCAGCGGTGCCCCTGGGTCGAGCAATGGCATCGGCAAGTTTATCCCCTGTCAAATCAGTGGAGTCAAAGAGTTCGACCAGGGTTTCACGACTGGCTTGCAGATCAGTGGTGAGTTTTTCCAGTTCTGCTGTTTGTTCTTCTGAAAGCCCACCATTGCCAACAGCCAGTAATGCAGTCTGCTGAAGTTCTTGCTGGCTGACAATTTGAGCGACGGCTTGCAGCTGACCTTCAGTCCCTTGCCTTTGGGGACGAAACTCAAGCTGGGCGGTACCGCCGAGTACCCGCTGTGCCTGGGCGGGGTCGCTGACACCCGGTAGCTGGATCAGCAACTGGTCTTTACCAGAGCTTTGGACAATGGCTTCGGATACCCCCAAACCATTGACACGGTTTTCGATTACCCGTTGAACTGCCTCCAGTTCCCGTTCGGAGATTTGGGTAACTTGCTCATTGGTGAGGACTTGAAGCGTTAGCTGGGAACCACCCCGCAGGTCTAAACCTAGCTGGGTGGGCAGTTGCACGATGGTGATAACCGCTGCGATCGCAAGCCCCACAATGACCACTAACATCGAGCGTTGTTTACCCATGGTCCTTCTCCACTTTATCCATACACCTGTTCAACTGAGCTATCCAACAGAACATCCTATTATAGGTTGCCGCCATTGACCCGATTAATCCCCCAGTAGCAATAAAAAAGCACAGGGGATACGTTTATCCTCTGTGCCAATATCTATCTAATAACAGTGGCTAATGAACTAAACCCGGGCAGTCATCATTTTTTCAACGGCTTCAACAATTTGCTTGGGCTGCACAATGGTCAAACTTTCCAGGCGACCATTGTAGGGAGTGGGAATATCCTGAGAAGACAGGCGCATCACTGGAGCATCCAACTCATCAAAGAAGCGGTCATTGATCGAAGCGATAATCTCAGCGGCAATTCCCCCAGTTCGCATACATTCTTCGACGATGATTACCCGGTGAGTCTTACGAATCGACGCGCCAATGGTGTCATAGTCGATGGGTTTGAGGGAAATCAGATCAATCACCTCTGGGTCAAACCCCTGGGATTCAATACCTTTAACTGCCTGCAATACATGGTGACGCATACGAGAATAGGTGAGAATGGTGACATCCTTACCCGAGCGCACCACATCCGCTTTGTCTAAGGGCACCAGATATTCATCACTGGGTAGATCTTCTTTTAGGTTATAAAGCAGTACATGCTCAAAGAAGAGGACAGGATTCTTGTCACGGATGGCAGACTTAAGCAGTCCCTTAGCGTTGTAAGGCGTAGAGCAGGCCACAATCTTAAGACCAGGCACCGCTTGGAAATATGCCTCCAGACGTTGGGAGTGCTCAGCACCTAACTGACGACCCACACCGCCAGGTCCTCGGATCACCATGGGAATGTGGAAGTTTCCACCGGAGGTGTAGGGTAACATCCCTGCATTGTTGGCAATTTGGTTAAAGGCCAGCAGCAAAAAGCCCATGTTCATCCCTTCCACAATGGGACGCAGCCCCGTCATCGCTGCCCCTACAGCCATACCGGTAAAGCTATTTTCAGCAATGGGGGTATCTAAAACCCTGAGGGGACCATATTTTTCGTACAGACCTTTTGTCACCTTATAGGAACCGCCGTAGTGACCAACGTCTTCACCGAGAACAAAGACGGTTTCATCCCGGCCCATCTCTTCATCTACGGCTTCTCGTAGAGCATTAAATAAAAGTGTTTCTGCCATTAGATACCTGTGAATAATTTGCTAACTGCAATTGTGTGTTTGGGGTAGTGGGGAGTAGACAGTGGGCAATAGGCAGTTTCTATTGCCCACTGTCTATTGCCTATCCCTTCCCAGACTCTGGATTCTGAGTTGAAAACCTTATTCTTCCGCAAAGATATAGCGATGAAGCTCATCAGGGGAGGGCTCAGGGCTTTCTTCAGCGAATTTAACCGAGTCCTCAATGTGGGCTTCGATGCGCTTTTTGATTGCCTTTAGCTCAGCGTCATCGGCCAGGTTTTGCTCAACCAGATAGGCTTCCATCCGAACCAGGGGATCGCGGGCCTGCCACTCGTCTTTTTCAGCCTGCGATCGCAACTCATCGGGATCTGCCAGGGAGTGCCCTCGGAAGCGATAAGTCAAACACTCAATCAGTGTGGGGCCTTCGCCAGCACGAGCGCGAGCAATCGCCTGTTGAGCCACATCCCGCACAGCCAGAACATCCATACCATCCACCTCATATCCAGGCATACCAAATACACTGGCCTTGCGGTAGATCTCGGTTTGGGATGACGCGCGCTCATGGGCCATACCAATGGCCCACTTATTATTTTCCACCACGAACAGAATCGGCAGCTTCCACAGCACTGCCATATTCAAACACTCAAAAAACTGCCCATTATTAGTAGTGCCATCGCCAAAGAACGCAGCCGTCACCTGATCAGCAGCCGCATCGCCCAAGGCATCGCGACGGTAGCGTGACTGGAAAGCAGCCCCCAAAGCTACAGGAATACCTTCACCAATAAAGGCAAACCCTCCCAGCAGGTTGTGCTCTTTGGAAAACATGTGCATCGAGCCGCCCCGGCCCTTGCTGCAGCCGGTTTCTTTGCCAAATAGCTCGGCCATCACCGCATTAGCAGGTACACCGGCACTTAGAGCATGGACATGGTCACGATAGGTGCTGCATACAAAGTCATCGGGGCGCATCGACTTAATCACCCCGGTGGATACGGCTTCTTGTCCGTTATAGAGATGCACAAACCCGAACATTTTGCCCCGGTAGTACATCTCGGCACACTTATCTTCAAAGTATCGGCCCAGGACCATATCTTCGTAGAGCCTCAGCCCCTCTTGCCTATCGATCTTTGCAGAAGTCGCTTGAAATGTTGGTAATGTCCTTTCCTGAACCATTGGCTCGCCAGTCGCCTCGCCGCAATACAAATACAAATTATGATTATTCCAAAAAGTGATCAATTCATGATCAACTCGTAATAACGCAGATGGTCGTTGGCCCGATTAGGTTAAAATCGACCGAACATAATTTTAAACGACAATCTTGCTTTCCCGGTGACCGATGTTCTTTAATCTGTTCGAATATTCACTTAATTCAAGCGGATATTACCAATAGATAAATGCCGTCGGCTATCGTCACTAAATACGATGTTTAAGGATTGCTACGGTGGATAAACTAGCGAAACAGTAGATTTACAGGCTTCGACCTATGGCCAAACACCAATAAAACAGGGTAAATTTACGGTCCTAGTTTCTTAATTCGATCGTCTAAAAAGCTTGATTCATTGCTAAGGCTTTCAAATATCAACATTTCATCGCTATTATGTATGCGGTTTTTGGTAGGCGATTGTTTTACTGGGCTTAGGTAGCTTATATCCAGGCTACGCGTACACCAATACCTGCCCTAACGTTCTGCAAGGTCCTGTACATAAATCGCAGTAAACTCGAATGCTAAGGAAATCACTGTGCAAATTCCGCTAGATTATTACCGAATTTTGGGGTTGCCCATGCAAGCGACAGCGGAACAACTGGAGCAGGCTCACCGCGACCGCACCCTACAGCTACCCCGCCGGGAATATTCAGAGTTTGCGATTCAGTCGCGCAAGCAGTTGATCGATATCGCCTATGAAGCTCTACAGGACTCAGCTAAGCGTCAGACTTACGATGCACAACTATTGGCTGCAGGGGCTGCCCCAGCTTCAATTGACATTCAAGATGACCAGCTGATTGGAGCACTCCTTATTTTATTGGAGCTGGGTGAATATGAGCTGGTGATTCGTCTAGGACGACCTTATTTAAGTAGTGGCTCTAGCAGTTTGGGGGACAACTCTCAAGCAGCACTGGCTGACGTTGTGCTCACCGTTGGACTGGCCTGTTTGGAGCTGGGGCGAGAGCAGTGGCAGCAGCATCAGTACGAAAATGCAGCAGAATCCTTGGAAACTGGCCTAGAGCTGATGATTCGTGAAAGTGTATTCCCTGAAATGCAGGCGGATATTCAAGCGGATCTCGATAAGCTCAAGCCTTATCGGATTTTGGAACTGGTGGCACGCCCTCTGGCTGACAAATCAGCTAGACAGCAAGGGATCACCCTTTTGAAGTCCATGTTAGAAACCCGGGGTGGCATCGATGGTGCTAACGATGACGCCTCAGGATTAAACGTTGAGGACTTTTTACGCTTTGTACAGCAGTTGCGCAGCTATCTAACATCGGCAGAACAGCAGGATATTTTTGAGGCTGAAGCGCAGCGCCCCTCTTCCGTCGGTATTTATTTATCTGTATACGCCCTTTTAGCCAGAGGCTTTGCCAAGCACCAGCCAAACCTTGTGCGCCAGGCAAAGCAGCGTCTTGCTTTACTGACCGAGCGCCAGGATGTCTACCTGGAGCAGGCTGTATGTGCGGTGTTGTTGGGCCAAACCGAAGAGGCTACCTATGCCCTTGAACGCAGCCATGAAAATGAACCGATCTCGTTTATTAAAGGTCATTCCGCTGGGGCACCCGACCTGCTTCCTGGACTGTGTCTATACACTGAGCGCTGGTTACAGCAAGACGTTTTCCCATTTTTTAGGGATTTGGATCAGCGCAGTGTCACCCTCAAGGATTACTTTGCCAATGAACAGGTACAGGCGTATTTAGAAGCGATGCCCCCCGAAGACACGGGAGCCACTAGCCGATTTGGAACGAGCGGCTCGTCCTTTGGCACCGCGCAGGCGTTAGGATTAGGCGCGGCAGCGGCAGGAGCAGGGGCGGCCGCTGTTGAAACCCCGACCTATACAGCTGAAGAGGTTTCTAGCCTATCCCCAGAGGGGCAACTGACTGAAATGAGTACCAGCGTTGGTTTTGATGAGCCCCCTGTAAAATCGCGACGGCGGTCATCGTCTCCTAAATGGGGCCGATTAGCCCTTGTCCTGCTGTTGGGTTTATTGGCTTTAGGGCTGCTTGGGTTGATCATGGCGCAGCTACTGAGCTGGTTTGGAGGTCTGTTTGGGGGGCCGAAGATCGAAAGTGATCCGTTAGATATTGATGTGGCACGTCCAACCATTGAAATCCCAGCTGAAGATTCTCCCTTAGCCGTCAGTGACGATGTACAGGTAATTGCAGAGGAGACGATTCAATCTTGGTATGCTGCCAAGGCTGAGGCCATGGGACCAAGTTGGGATGTGACAGCCTTGGAAGGTATTTTGTTGGAACCGGCTCTTTCTGAATGGACCCGACGGGTTCAAGTCAATCAAAGAGATGGGGTGCACGTGGAGTATGAGCAAACGGTTCAAAACCTGTCGACTGAAGAGATTGGTGACGACCAAATTAAGGTCACTGCTGATGTTGAGGAAAACGCTGAAGCCTATCAATTTGGTGTGTTGAGTGATGCGGCTTCGTTCCAGGAGCAGCTGACGGTTGAATATACCCTTAAGAAGCAGGATGACAAATGGATGATCGAGTCCTTTGCAGTTCAATAGGTATGCCCTCCCGTAGGGGCGTTGCATGCAATGTCCCTACGGGAGGTAATTGAATCAATGTTGCCCCATTTCAAGGCGAAGCAGGTTTCGGTCAATCGTCGTCGTCATTACGAGGTGGAGGGTCAGCGCTTACCGGGGGTGACAACAGTTTTGTCGGCAACTAAGCCATGGGAAGCCAAGCAACGTCTGTGGCGCTGGCGCGAACGGGTGGGAGCTGAAACAGCAAATCAGATTACAACCCAGGCATCGCGGGCCGGGACCAAAATTCACAAGGTGATCAAGGCCTATCTACGCCAGGAGGATTGGACGCTGCCGGAGGGAACCGAAGGATTTTGGGCATCGATTGAGCCAGTCCTTGAGAATATTGATGAAGTCCTCTTGGTGGAAGGGGCAGTTTGGCATCCCCTCAAGTTTGCTGGCTATCCAGATGCATTGATGGTATATAACGGTCAGCTGCTGGTGTGTGATTGGAAAACGGCGCGTCGTCCTAAGCAGGCAGAGTGGATTGAAGATTATTTTTTGCAAGTGGCCGCTTACTGTTGGGCAGTGAACTGGGTCTATCGAGATTACGATATTCGAGTAGAGCGGGCCATGGTTGCGATCGCACTTGAAGACACCCCCGCCCAGTTATTTGCCCTCGACCCAGATAAACTAGAGCAATATTGGGGGAATTTTCAGCAACGGCTGCGTCAGTACTATCGATCTACCCCTTAGATTTACCCTTTAGTTAGAGCCATGGTTATCTCAACACACTTTATACAGCGGAGCTAACAGGTTTTATCAAGCCTATTGCTCAGCATAATGGCTGAATCGACTGAAATAACCGTAATGACGGCGAGTTTCTCTTAACACTCCTTTAATTACGTATAGAGAAAATTTTGATATACTTCAGGCGAAATCGCTACGAGTAAACACGGAGTCTGTTCCCGTAGTTATCGCTTCTAAGGAGCCCTGTCATGGCCTATTTTATTCCGTTCATTGTTACCTGGTTGATTACCACAATTGCCTTGGTGATTATCACCTTTTTACCTACTGGTGTTGAGTCCGACAGCTTTGGTAAAACAGCGATTACTGCTCTAGTATTTGGTGTCCTCAACGGCATTGTTGGCATTGTTGCAGGCTTACCCGTTTTAGGGGGGTTGCTTTGGCTAGTCACCTTGGGTGGTCTTTTGTTAAATCTGATCCTGTTTGGTCTATCTGCCAAGCTAGTTGAAGGTTTCCGCCTACGTTGGGGCATCTGGAGTGCGATTATCGGTGCCTTTCTACTCTCAGTGCTTACTTCCATTCTGAACGCCATCATTTAAGCATCTAAGCCATTTGGGCTGCCAATGCCGTTCGGATTTCGTTCCTCAATAGGGCGAGCCGTATTAGCACGTGAATAAGCTTGGGAGCTACCAATGTTTGGTGCTCCTTTTTTGTCTGCAGAACAGTAACACCCAATCAATTGGCCGAATGGAAATCTAAAAAATAGTGTAGTTATCTATACTATAATTAAGATATTTACTGTTGGACGGTTAAGGCTGGAATTCCTTGCTGTTCACATTGCTTAGGGCGAAGGCTGATGATACTCGTCCCACCCAAGTGTCACCGTGCCTTCTTGACTGGGCATCTTGCTTAGGAGATAAGAACGTATGGCCGATCTTGAAAAGATGCGGCGGTATGATGCGGTTGCGATCGCAAACCATTACCGTTTTCGTCTTTTAACAGTGCTCTGGCGAGCCCTCTCGGTGGCACTGATGCTAGGTAGTTTTGTAGTTGGGCTATTGTTAGACCGAGCCCTGGGTCGTCGAGAAATAAACGAAGCCAGACGAGCTACTCAGCTACGCAAAATATTAACGGATTTGGGACCCACGTTTATTAAGGTAGGCCAGGCCCTATCCACCCGGCCTGATTTAGTAAATCCAAAGTTTTTAGATGAACTGATTAAGCTCCAGGACCAGCTGCCACCGTTTGACAGCTATGTGGCCAGTCGGATTATTGAAAAAGAGCTGGGGCGTACCCCCGATGAGGTCTACAGCTATATTTCCCCAGAACCAGTAGCGGCAGCGAGTCTGGGGCAAGTTTACAAAGCCCGACTCTACTCGGGCGAAGATGTTGCTGTTAAAGTTCAGCGCCCGAGTCTGGTGCCGATCATTTGCCGAGATCTATATTTAATGCGTTGGGCAGCAGGCTGGATTGCGCCATGGTTACCCCTCAACCTGGGCCATGATCTCACTCTAATTGTGGATGAGTTTGGCTCAAAGCTGTTTGAGGAAATTGATTACCTGAATGAAGGTCGCAATGCAGAAGCTTTTGGCGCTAACTTTGCCGATGACCCTAAGGTCAAGGTGCCAGTTATCTACTGGCGTTACACCAGCACTCGAGTACTTACACTGGAGTGGATTGATGGCCTGAAGTTAACCGACATTGAACGAGTCAAGGCAGCAGGATTAGATTCTGACGACTTAGTGACTATTGGAGTATCCTCAGGGTTACGACAGCTACTAGAGTTTGGCTTTTTCCATGCCGACCCCCATCCTGGCAATCTCTTTGCCATGGCCGATGGATCCATGGCCTTCATCGACTTTGGCATGATGGACCAGCTTGGCCAGGATATGAAGGAAACCCTGGTTGATTCGGTGGTGCATCTGATCAATCAGGAGTATGACAAGCTAGCTGATGACTTTGTCAAACTGGGTTTTCTGACGCCGGATGTAGATGTTCGTCCCATCGTTCCGGCTTTACAAGCGGTCTTTGACGGAGCGATTGGGGAAAGTGTTGGCAACTTCAACTTTAAAAGCATCACCGATAAATTCTCGGAAGTAATGTACGAATACCCCTTCCGAGTACCGGCTAAGTTTGCTTTGATTATTCGCTCTTTAGTAACTCAAGAGGGTCTGGCTCTCACCCTCAATCCAGAATTTAAGATTGTTGAGATTGCCTATCCCTATGTGGCTCGACGGCTCCTAATGGGAGAAACCAAGTCCCTGCGACAGCGACTAATTGAGGTATTGTTCAAGGATGGTCGCTTTCAATGGCAGCGTCTGGAGAATATGATTCGTATTGCCCAGGGTGACCAGGGCTTTAACCTGATTCCAACCGCAGGGTTAGGTATGCAGTTTTTAATGTCTGATGAAGGCCAGTACCTGCGTCAGCAAATTCTTGCTGCGCTAACCGAGGACAATCGCCTCCATACCGAGGAGGTAGCCCGTTTGTGGAATCTGGTGAAAGATGATTTACAACCCAACCAGCTGTTTGGAGCTGCCTGGAATGCGTTGACCGACTTTTCGAGAAACCAGGCAGTAGCGTTGGTTCCGACTGAGCTAACGGCAGTTTTATCAGGGAATAGGGGTTAATACCATCGCAAATTGTCTCTAACGTTTACCCATGATCGGTCCCTGAGACAGCAACGTTGGAGACGACTTTGCCAGCAACTCGGTATAAGTAATAGCGATGCGATAGAGCAAGAGTTCAATCGCATCGCTATGGCCTATAGAGAACCTCACAGGGCCTATCATACGGCTCAACATATCAATGAGTGTTTAGACCTGCTCGACTGGTGCACACAAGAGTTTTTGCCAATAGGGTCTCCAGATCATCTGGTCTTACAGCCAACCCTAGAGATAGCCCTGTGGTATCACGATGTCGTCTATCAACCCCAACTATCTGACAACGAACGGCGGAGTGCCGAGCAAGCTGCAGCGTTTTTCCTCGCTAACGATGTGGCACCAGAGCTAATTGACCAGGTTACCTCGCTGATTATGACTACCTGTCATTTAAATTCTCCTAACTCCATAGCAAAAGCTCCAGCTGAATTAGCCGATTGGATGGTGGATATTGATCTAGCAATTTTAGGAGCCTCGCCTCAGCGATTTACCCAGTATGAGTCCCAAATACATCAGGAATATGACTGGATTCCAGAGTCCATGTATCGCCTGAAGCGAAAGGCCGTTTTGGCAGAATTTCTAGGGCGATCTAACATTTATCAGTCTGTTATTTTCCAGCAACGATTTGAATGCCAGGCCCTGCGGAATCTATCCAGTATTGTTTCTATAAATTCGCTAAGCTAGTTAGGCGATCAGGTACTGGTTTGTTCCCAGTGCTCTGTAAGACATAGATTCAACCTTGATGCAGTACTAATCATGTCTGGGTGTAAGGATAAGATTGTAAGGCAGTGAAATTATTGTTCAAGCAGCGCCCTTTAATTCTTGGTGGAATGGCGTTAGCTCTTTTGGGTATTGGTGCAGCTGTTGCATTTAATCGTTATCGAGGCAATCAATACGATGTGTCAACACTGACTGTGCCGGTGGAGTCAACAGAAGTTACCGTACGTATCAATGCTAGCGGTGAGGTAGAAGCATTTCGTACGGTAAACCTGAGCCCTAAAAATTCAGGCATTGTGGCTGAACTCCTGGTAGAGCAAGGTGATTCGGTGAAACAAGGCCAGGTGGTGGCCCGCATGGACATTGATGATCTAAATGCCCAGCTGCGTCAAAACCAGGCGAATTTAGCAGAGGTGGAAGCCCAACTGCAGGACTTATTGCAGGGGACGGATCGGCCGCAGCTTTCGCAAGCTGCAGCAAATTTAGCAGCCGTAAAAGCTCAGTTGACAGAAGCTGAAGCGAGATTGAGGCTGGTGGAGGGGGATTTTGATCGCGATCGCAACCTCTATAGCCAGGGTGCAATTTCAGCCCGCGAACTCGACAACAGTCAAAATTCTGTCGACAGTGCCAGCGCCAACGTAAACCAGCTAGAAGCACGTATCCTCGAAGCCCAAGAGCGCCTCAACGATCTCGAAGACGATCCCGACCCAGAGGACGTGGCCCAAGCCCGTGCCCGTGTAGAGCGAGCCCGTGGACAAGTCTCCACCGTTGAGATCCGGATTGACAACACTATTATTCGAGCCCCATTCAGCGGCGTTGTCACCCAAAAATTTGCCACCGTCGGTGCCTTTGTCACCCCCACCACATCAGCGTCCGAGGCCGCTTCAGCCACCTCCAGCGCCATTGTTGCAGTTGCCAGCGGATTAGAAATTGTTGCAGAAGTACCTGAAGCCGATTTGGGCCAGATCCAGGTGGGCCAGGCAGCAGAGATCACCTCTACGGCCTACCCAGAAAAGATTTTTGAAGGGACCGTGCGATTAATTGCCCCAGAAGCCATTGAGCGCCAAAACGTCACCATCTTTCAAGTCCGCATTCAATTAGAAAACGGTCTAGATCAGCTGCGCTCAAATATGAATGTAGATGTGGCATTTTTAGGTAATCGTCTCAGCGATGCCCTCGTAGTACCAGCAGTCGCTGTAGTCACCCAGGGGGGAGAGACCGGTGTATTAGTCCCTGGTGAAAACAATAAAAATATTCGTTTTCGTCCCGTCACCCTGGGTCCCCAAGTGGGCGAGCGAATCCAGATTTTGGACGGAGTAACTCCAGGCGACCGCGTATTTATCGATCTCCCCCCTGGCCAAACCCTAGATAATCTGCGGTTTAATCGTGATGAACAAAACTAAGTAGGTATACTCAACTATTTGTAAGACCTAGCAAATGATTAGATTATAGGATTCAGGAGGTAGAAGCTTTCTATAGTTTGACTCCTACATTCTCAGGAAAACCTTTTAGCGTTTCACATTTGGGGGACCAATTTAAGCCGGGAAATTTCGGTGAGGTGGGAATCTAGAATATAGGAGCTAGAAGCATTGCCCCTACTATATTCTGAGTTCTATATTCTATCTCCTTTACCCAGAATTACTTCCCGCCTTGAGTTGATACCCCACATTTGATTAGGACCATCTACTTAATACTGGTTCAAATGAGCAATCACCAATCATAAGAAAAAGGAGCAAAGACGCCCGAAAGCGCACTTTACCCCTTACTGTCACAGCAAACTTTAAAACCTATGGGCTATTGCCCGCTCGAACGACTAGCAGCAGTCAACACCACAGCTTGGTGAGTGTCTGAGCTTATGCCACAAGAACAACACCAAACTTGTAAATAGCTCTATACGCTGCATTCTCATTGTATGAATTGAAGATAGAACGATCATGGTGAAGTTCTCCTGACGTGGTTTAGAGGGTACTTTACTCAGACGATTGGCCTAACTAGCGCTACCGTTAGTCTTGCAGCTCAATCACGATTTTGGGCTTTTTATCTTTCTTTTCCTTTTTCTTGGGCTTAGTAGCTTCTGATGCGATAAAAAAGATAAAGCAAACTAGAAAGAAGGGAAAAAATGGCATGACACAAGCTCCGAAAGGTGAGAGTTGTTTAGAGTAAGGCAGTGACCCTGGCTTAGATGATTTATGACCCCGTGGCGTAACTAAAATCAGCTAGCCACGTAAGATAAGTCAGCCAAATCACTGATGCTTTATCGAACAATTACAGAATATCCAAGGTTCCTTATCAATACAATTTGCTTTTATGCAGACCTTGGTTTGCTTTTCTCCAGACCCATCAAATATTCTCTCTAAATCCCCTTTGTACTTTTCTACAAAGCTCACAACACTTTACTAAAAAAGCGTGGTGATTCTATGTAGAATCACCACGCCCATGTGATTTAAATCATTTCCTTGCGGAAATAGTCAACTACTGGAACTACCTCTCCTACCACCATTTATCGGTTCCGAATCAGGTGGTATCGGAGTATATCCAGCACTAGCAGAACTGCCCATCATCGAAATAATCGGCAGTGAAATTAACACCGCTATGACAAGATTAAGCCATAGCTGGTTTGTCACTCTTAATGTAGCCGTTTTAATCACCTCCTTAATTTATCAAAGTGACGCCTAGTAATTCCGTATCGTTATCTAGAACTCAGGAATTAAACCATCAGAATTCATGTTTTAACTCCCAAGCTTTATATGCCCATTTCTAATTTTAAATAATGCTTTTATCATTGTTTTTATTTATTCCATCAAGTAGACACTGGAAATGTTAACTGACAGAAAAATCCTTTAGGTTTATTAGCTCTATGGATAAATTTCCCCCGTGTTAACTTCTCAACTTCCCAACCTATACGTGTACCTTCTCCAGTTTCTGTTTTATTAGGTTTAAAGTCAGGGCCGTTATCAGCAACTGTAAGCTCATAGAAATTGTCGACATTCTTGCCAGTGACAACTAACCGTGTAGCGCCAACGGCATGTTTACCAACATTTGCTAATGCTTCCTCTAAAAATCTACACAGTTTACGCTTGACTTCAACAGTCAGTATTTCTGACTCAATAGAGTCAAACGATATGATCGTAAATTTGAGGTTAGAAAACCCGATAAACGGCCTCGATAGCATAGCATCATAAACCTCTTGGAAGAGTTCCTGAAGTGGAATATCCAAATCAAATTTAGTGCCTGCATAACTAACATCAAGGCTGTCTTTTTTATCGCTTGCATCCTGTTTAATAGAATCGCCAATATAGCGAATCTCACGATTGAGATCTTCCAAACCCAAGCAAATATCAGGTAGATTGATAGTCTCATCCCGAGTACGCCGGAGCAAGCTGGCAAGAGTCTGCAGGGGACCATTGTGAATCGAGTCAAACATATGCTCAATCGTCTTTTGGCGTTGAGACGCTAACTCGTCAGACAGCTGACGCTCATTTTCAAGAGCAAGGTCTAGCTTTGCTATCATCCCTTCCCAACGACGCTTATTCTGGGTGTAGTTGATATAAATTAAACCATTGGCCGTGGTTGATATCAGCGTTGCTGCCAGGGGTAGCCACAAACCTATTTGTATCAGCAAAAGATAACTTAAAAGAATACTTGAGAAGAGGGTTATCAATAAACTGGCAAAGCTACCCAACGTATCCTTTGAAAATCGGCTACAGCCAATACCTATGATTGAGAAAACTATTAAAAAGCCATATTGGACACTCTGATTCGTCCGAATCAGAGGTCTCTTATGCCCCACCGTCTGAATAATTTGACTAATAATATGGGCCTGTATTTCAATACCATTGACTAGCTCGGAATTGTCTAAAACACGACCAAATGTAGTTAGCGGTATGGGATATTTATCTGCAGATCCCTCTAGATTTAAAATAACAATCTTATCTCTAATGATTTCGTCTGGTTGACTCTGTAGAGTCAGTAAATCACTGGCGCTGAACGTCTGAAACGGGGTTGTTCCACCTTTATATTTTATAAGCGTTTGAACGCCCTCTATTTCATCACTAGGATATCCGTACGTAGCTCTAATTCTAGGGATTTCGACTTCCCCAAAACGCATAGTACCTTGATCTATGGTGCCATTCTCTAATTCAATGATTTCATCATTTATTTTCTGATCTTTGAAGTATGCCTTAATGACCTGAATAGCAAATGAAATTTTATAGTCATCACGAGTAGGGAAAAAATCTAGAAGTGCTCTGCGGACAACTCCATCTCTGTCCACAACAAAATCATTAAATCCAACCTGTTCCGCCAATTGACTATCAGAAAAATAGGGTAACGGTTTTGCTGGGTTAACCGAGGAAGTCTCTTCAACGGTAATTAGGTTGGAGTAGCGATTGATAGTTGATTGCAGCTTACTTTGGTCGTCTCCAGTAATTCGATAGGAAACTATATCTGTACCCACTACTTTGGGACCATGTTTGAAAATGGCCTCTAAAACCTCTGCTAGAGAATTAGCCGTAATGGTATAGCCTTTTTCAGCTGAACCTTCAAGATATGTGGGATCAATTTCGATAATAATGATGTTTGGATCCGTTGTCTTTTCAGATAGCTGAGCGCCAAGCGTGGATAATCGATCCAGGGTCACCAGCTCCACGGCATGAAAGACTCCCAAAGAACGAGCCCCTAACACTGCAGCGATTATGCCTAGACCCCAGAGGCTGGTTTTAAACCCATCTAGAATTTTCTCCCAGCGGCTCTGCTCTTCCATTAGTCCAGTAGCCCCCGCTCACGCGCACGAATTTCTGTTAAGCTGCGCAGGTTTTTGCCTTCTTTCTTATCGATTTCGGGGTCAATTTCAAGCACGTCGTAGAGTTTATTCCAGTAGTGCCGAATTGTACTGGGTTGTACATTGAGTTGTTGAGCAATGGCTTTATCCTGCAACCCTTCATGAAACGCCAGGGTCAAGACATCTAGCCACTCTGGTTTAAGTTCAATGCCAGCCTGTAGTGCTTTGATACCTCGCGTATGGCTAAAGCCTTTGAGCGCGCCGTCAATACGCTGAAAGATATCCTGGCTCGACATGCTTTTGTCGACAATGGTAAACCCACCCTGATGACTGTCGATTTCTGACCTGACTCGTACTAATGCCTTAATGTAGGTACTCTGTACAGCAATATTTTGCTCAGGATAGTGTTTCATTACCTGCCTGAGCAGTTCGATGCCGGTCTCTACTTTGGCGTCTTCCTGATAGGCTTCAGGAATGGATAAATCTAAAATCGCCAAGCTGAGGCGATGATTCGCCAGTTGCTCCAGGGCCTCTTGGGCTGTTTTGGCAGTTAACAGCTCATAGGTTGGATAGTGCTGACGCAGGATGTCAATGGTACCGCTGAGTACAACTTGATGATCGTCAACAATTAATATTTTGCCGGTAGGTGCTTCGTTGAATGTGGGGCCCATGGTTCCATGTTCACTATCGATGATTCTTGTAGATGCTAGAGCATTATTGATGGTCAGCTGCCCCTGATTTTGACCTACTAATGCTGCTGTTTAGATTGCACAAGATATTTACGCATTTCGTTTGTACCGATGACAGTGCACTGCAAAAAGCTGAAAAACTCTGTCTAACGGTATACCTACCGTAATTTTTAAGCAGCGATTTCGACAATAATCAAATCCTTCAATCTATTGAATAAAAATAACTATGGACCTTTGTAGAAAACTACAAAGCTAGGATGTTTCTGTGACTATTCAAGGGGTGAACTTGGAGCAACCGAATGTCTTTGTCAAGCTAGCACGGGGAGCAGGGGCAGCTCTAGCGGTACAAATTATTAGTGCTGGTATTTTGTACGGTTCTCAGATCTTGCTGGCTCGTTGGATGGGTACAGCTGCGTACGGTATCTATGACTATGCAACAGCAATGGGGGTTTTCTGGGCCTTTATTGCTGGATTTGGATTACCGACGGCAGTGCTGCGATTTATCTCGGCCTACAAGGCCCAGGAAGACTGGCCTCACCTGCAGGGGATGATCTGGGGTAGTTGGTGGCAGACATTGGCCATCGGTATTGTTACCTCCCTCTGTGGCACTGGAATTTTGTTGTGGGTAAAACCTATCCATAGTTTAGGAGCATACACTGTAACTCTTACTATTGGCATTTGGACCATTCCCATAGTGGCTCTGGTTAGCCTGCAAAAAGAGATTATTCGTGCTTTCCAACAAATTGTATTGTCCTATGCGCCATCATTGATTTTGCAGCCGCTGTTGTTGATTGCCATGGCTGCTGTTTTTCGATCGCAACGCCCCCTCACCAGTACAGCAGCGATTTCCCTCGCCCTGTTATCGGCCTTACTCACCCTGGGGCTGCAATGGCTGTTATTTCAGCAAAGCCTGGATGTTAAAATTCGCCACGTTCGCCCTGCCTATGAGATCGTCCGGTGGTGGAAAGCGGCAGTGCCACTGATGCTATTTGGGGGCTCATATATGGTGCTCAGTCAGACGGACACCTTGATGATTGGCGTTTTTCTGAGTGCTAAACAGGTGGGCATCTACAGTGCTGCGCTGAAAACTTCGTCATGGGTGCCTTTTATTTTGGCCTCTGTGAATGCGATTTCGGCTCCGTTAATTGCCTCTCTCTATGCCCAGGGAGATCACCAGGGTCTACAACAGTTGGTTTCTACCATTGCCCGCTGGATGTTTTATCCGGCCCTGGTAGCAGCGGTTGTACTAATTGGTTTTGCTGGCCCTGTTCTGCAATTATTTGGTCCCGAATTTGTAGCGGCCAAGGGGGTGTTGTTCATTCTGATCCTGGGCCAATTGGTAAATGTAGGTGCCGGATCGGTGGGTTATTTACTTACCATGACCGGTCATCAAAACCAGTCAGCCAGGGTGATGGGCATTAGTGCTGGAGCCAATGTAATTTTGAATCTGCTCGGTATTCAGCTATTTGGCATTGTTGGTGCAGCCATGGCCACTGCATTTTCTATGGCCCTGTGGAATGTTTGGCTGTATATTTTGGTGGTGCGATATCTGGGAGTGCGGCCATCGATTGTGGATGCGCTTCGGTAGACAATGCTTAAAAGATTTGTCGGATCTCTTCAGTTAGTTGAATTTGTTCAGGGCTGAAGCCAGCCTGTTGAAGATGGTCTAGAAACCAGCTATCCAAATAGCGTGGTTCCAGAGCAACGGCCTGTTGGTAGGTTTGTTGTGCGGCATTGATCTCTTGGTTATCCCACTGGGCAAGAGCTAGAGCTACCCATGGATGAGGATTTCCGGGTTCTAAAGTAGCTGCCTGCTGAGCATTTGCGATCGCTTGTTCATAATCTTGAAGACGATGATAGGCGAGGCTGAGATTGTAATAGCCGATTTCATTGTCAGGGTTTAAGGCCACCGCCTGGGTATGGGTTTCCACAGCGGCTTCTAATTGACCGTCTACCAGGTAAACAATGCCCAACGCGTTTAAGGCAGGCACATGGGAAGCATCCTGTTCAAGAGCCTGCTGTAAAACTGCGATTGCCTCATCTGCCTGCCCTGCTAGATGGAGGGTCCAACCTAATATCACCTGGCCAGAAAGATTCTGTGGATCTAATCTCACTGAGTCTTGTAATGCCGTAATGGCATCTTCGTAGCGGCCCTGGCCACGATAGTCCAAACCCAACTGACGATATTGGGCGGCTTCGGCAATTTCTTCAGCGGTGGGGACCGGAGCCTGGGATTTCTCCTCAGGAGGCGACGGTAGTACAGACGGAGATGAATCGACCAAATCTGCCGTACTGGCATCTGGAGCTGTGGGCGCAGTATGATGACAGGCCACCAAAGTCATCAAAACCATCAAAGGTACTCCAACTCTTATATTTCTGATATTTCTGACTTTAGTTTGCACTCTGCCAACGCCAATTCGTCGGCTCTAATCTTACAGCATCTGTCAGATTAGTCAGGACAACAAGTATCCCTGAAAGCCTTACATTACAACACTAATCTGACGCACAAATGGCCTAAAGTTTCTTATATCTATAGATCTTAGGTGTATGCTAGCTATTGTTCATTCTCAACAACGATAGAACAATTCTCTCCTACTCTATGCGAGTATTCATTGTCCTTTTTCTGGCGTTTCTCTGTTGGCTGGCTCCCGTTGTCGGGGCAGCTTTTCCCCACACCCACATCACTGCCATGGCAGCTAACATTTCCTCTGAAACTGCCTTATCCAGGCTATTTACCACCCCAGAAATCAACGCTAGCTGGTTTGCCGATAGCTTTTTATCTCAGATTTCTCTGGCTCAAATCGAACAAATTCTGCAGGGAATCACAGCCACCATGGGCCAGTTTCAGAGTGCGGTAGACTCACAATGATGGGGGTAGCGTGGTAAGTCCAGATCTATCCGTAACCACCCTGCAAAAAGCCGTAGGTCTGCTCGACTCTACCCAGGCCGAGCTAAAGAAACAGGTTTTGCAGCAGTGCGATCGCATTACTAACCCCACCCTGCGCATTACGGTTTTTGGTCCCTTTAACTACGGCAAATCCACGCTGCTCAATGCCCTACTAGGTGATAAAACCCTGCCCATCGATCTGGTTCCCACCACGGGGGCTGCCATTACGGTTAACTACGGTAGTGAGTTAAGCAGCCGCATTACCCTCACTAATGGTCAGGTCTTAGAAGCACCGGGCACAGATTTATTAAAGCAATATGCAACTCTGGACGAACAGCGGTGTATGCGTCAGGATGTCACCGCTGTGGATGTGAAATGTCCCCATCCATTTTTACAGCCGGGGGTGGAGCTGGTAGATCTCCCCGGCACCGACGACCGGGAGGCCCAGAACGAACTGGTTTATAACAAACTACTAGAGACCGATGTGGTCATTCAGCTATTGGATGGCCGCAAGCTCATGACCTTAGCAGAGCGGGAGCACCTGCAAGACTGGCTGCTAGAGCGGGGCATTACCACCGTGGTATTTGTGGTCAATTTTCTCAATCTGATGGAACCTGACGAACGCAAACAGGTGATGTATCGGCTGCGTTTTTTGGCCCAGGACTTTCGCGCCACTTTGCCCCATGGTGTTAGTAATCTCTATGCTGTGGATGCCCTACCGGCGCTACGAGCCCGCCTTAAAGGAGATATGGCAGCAGCTACCCAAGCAGGACTACCCGCTTTAGAATCTGCCCTCCACACCCTCTTACAGGTGCGTTGGCCCGAATTGACCCATGATCGCTTACTCCGTTTACTACCGCTAACAGTTCAATTACAACAGACATTGCAGCAGCAATTAAACACTCTAGAAACGGCATCTCAACCAGATATCCGTCGCGTAGAAATTCAAACACGGGCTCAGCAACTAATTCAAAAAGGATTTCACCAGAGTGCTAACGAGTTACGAGACTGGCTAAGTTTGAGAAATTTGCTACAACACTATCAAGAAAGTTTCGCTATTGCGCTGCAATCAGGTACCGCTCCCCAATGGTTAGAAGAAACTCTACAGCCAGTTTGGAAACAGAAAAAACGAACCGTAACAGAGTGGGTATACAAAGCCTGTGATTTTTTTGAGCAACCTCGTCCGGTGGATTTATGGGTGGGTTGGATATTGACGGATCCCATGGGGGCCGCTGTTTTAGGGGGCACCAGTCATTGTATTAATCGCGCTGACCGTAAAAAGAAAACGCCACAGAAAACGCCACAACCAGAGATTCCCTCTACCGTCAGCAATGATGCTGCTCGGGATTATCTCGCCCATTTTTCAGAAACAGCCCTTAATGCCTTAGCAGATTATCAGGAACGCACTAGACCAGTTCTTAATAAATCTATTGGTAAACCCTTAACTCAGAGCCAGCAGGTTGGCCAACGTACACTTATTGAAAACATTTTGGTTGAATTAGAGCATCTCCAACAGGAGTTAGGTAATTGACGCCAGAGCAAGCCCTGGTTTAGCCCATATTCTGGGGCCAAAGCTGACTAGCGTATAACGGTGCGATCGCTTAGCTGGAGTTGGCTCAATTACGCATTACGAAGAATGCATAGCTGAAGTAGTCAGAGTAGCTGCGGAAGACTGAAATCTCGTTTCCAGCCTCTTTCAGCACGGCCTCCGCCTCCGGTATGCCCCTCCACTCTAATGTTCTCTCAGCAATTCGCTTCTCCATTGGATTGTAGTAATGCTCAGTCCATGCCGTGGCTGGAAATATAAAATGCCCAACGGACTCACACCCAATATGCTTAATGACGTCAAGTTTCGCAGCCACGGTGTCAATCTCGGGATACTCTTTCCAAAATTTAACAACCTCTGGTGGAGGGTTGGACTTCAGCCACACAGCTTCGCTTACTGCTACGTACCCCCCTGGCTTAACAAAGCTCCTGACCTTCTTCAGGCCAGATTCGAATCCTAAGAAATAGATTGCTCCCTCAGACCAAACAACATCGAAGCCTGACTCTGGGAAAGCCATCTCCGTCATGTCCTGTTCTAAGGTTTCGAGGCGATCAGAGACTCCGGCACTTTCCGCTCTGGCTCTTACTCGGGCAATCATCTCTGGGAGGAGGTCAAGGGCGACAACTGTGCCCGATGTGATATTCAAAAGCTCGATCGTCTGCA
Organism: Cyanobacteria bacterium P01_F01_bin.13; assembly: GCA_039191365.1. Lineage (GTDB taxonomy): Bacteria > Cyanobacteriota > Cyanobacteriia > Phormidesmidales > Phormidesmidaceae > Leptothoe. Next base: position 28,544 of record JBCCXQ010000030.1, read on the forward strand.
TGCCAGGGCCGCAACCGATGTCAAGGATTCGGGGTGACTCAGGGACATCCGACATCATTTCGAATGCTCTCCGCGTCAGCTCGTTCGAGCCGGGGCCAGCTCGCGGTAGGGTTCCATAGATCTGGAGAAAGTGGTTCATCAGATTCCTCGGTTAACTTCTCAGGTGTGGTCACTTCCGGAAGACACGTGCCAGTGACCATGATATGGGGGCAAAGATAAAGATACTTACACCCCTTTCGGCATTGTGGATGAAGATAGTGGACAGTTATACCTGAATTTTGGCAGTTCCTATAAAACGAGTGACTTTGTTGTCGATAGTCTCCAACAGTGGTGAGATACCCTGCCCTCTCAAGAGCAGCAAGCCACCCGTCTCATCCAAATTAAAGTCGATCCGCTCTACCAAAGTAAGTACAATCCCATTGAACGATGTTGGGGCATTCTCGAACAACATTGGAATGGCACCCTGTTGATTGACGTAAGAGATCGCAAAAATTGGCCCGTTAGGAGTGTTCAAATGATTAGATGAGTGGCGGTAATACTCAACACTTGTGTTGTCTTGCCCTGTATCCAACAAGAAAGGAGATAAGCATCATGCTTATCTCCCGGCGATTGAGTAAATGTGTGTGGGTAAAAACTTCCTAATGGAATGATGGGTTGTGGCGAATCAAGTCCATAAACTCCTGACGCGTGCGGGCATCGTCAGCAAATACCCCTTGCATCGAACTGGTGACGGTCCAAGATCCTGGCTTTTGAACACCTCGCATCACCATACACATGTGAGATGCTTCGACGACAACTGCCACACCCTGGGGTTTTAAGAGACCCTGGAGAGCATTACCAATTTGTTGAGTTAGCCGTTCTTGAACCTGCAACCGTCGCGCATACATTTCACAAATACGGGCAATTTTGGATAATCCAATCACCTTGCCGTTAGGAATGTAGGCAACATGGGCGCGGCCTAAAATCGGCAAGATATGGTGCTCACAAGAACTGAACAAATCAATATCGCGTACCAGCACCATTTCATTGGCATCTTCATGGAAAACGGCTCCATTGAGCAGTTCATCTAGAGACTGGTGATAGCCAGAGGTTAAATATTTTAGGGCTTTGACCACACGTTTTGGTGTGTCGCGTAACCCTTCACGGTCAGGGTCTTCTCCTAAACCTAGAAGCAGTGTACGTACGGCTTGTCGCATCTCTTCGTCAGAGACAGGGGCTTTAGCTTCCGTACTGATTAACTGGTTACAAATGTCGTCGGGTGAAATGGAAAAGGTCATGAATAACGAGTGGGTAAATTTTGGATGGATTTATCAAGATATCGAGCGATGGCGAAGCCGGTCCAGAGGACCATCGCAAACCAATCACCCCCTTCAATCAAGGACTGAAAGACTGGATATTGCAGTTTGCCGGATGGTGGGGCAACTGCCCGTCAGGGAGAATTATTACCAGCCTGACGAATTTTGAAATCAGGCCAGGCATGCCGTCAGCTTTTGCTGAATATCATCGCCATCGAGGTGTCGCCCGATAAAAACAAGTTGGTTTCGTGGGGGAGTGCGCCATTCTTCCCCGTCAATGGAAAAGCGCGGACCGCTTAGCTGAAAAATGTTGCGCAGGTCACTTTCCTCAAACCAGAGGATTCCTTTTGCCCGAAAAATATTCTTTGAAAGTTTGTTTTGTAAAAAGTGTTCAAATTTTGCTACATGAAAAGGGCGATCGCTCTCAAATGAAATTGAGACAAACCCGTCATTATCCAGGTGAGATGAGTGGTGATGACCATGATGGCCATGCTCATGATGCTCATGGCTGTGATGCTCATGGCTATGGTGATCATGGTGATCATGACTATGATGATCGTGATGGCCATGCTCGTGATGATGATCGTGTTCTAGCCCAGCATAGTCTTCGGGATTGTTATAGCCGACATCTAAAATTAGCTGCAGAGGCACCTGACCCTGCTGACTGTGCAAAATCCGTGCTCCCTCTTTAACGCTATTGAGATAGTCTTCTAACGTTTTCACCTGGTCTGATGAAGCTAGATCAACTTTGTTAACTATTGTAACATCAGCATAGGTGATTTGTTTGAAGGCTGCTTCACTCTCAAAATGATCCGGCGTGAAGGTTTCGGCATCTACCATGGCAATGATGGAATCCAGGCGAGTGAGATCTCGCAGCTCAGTACCCAGAAACGTGAGAATAATGGGCAATGGGTCAGCCACCCCTGTGGTTTCGATCACCATATAGTCAACACGGTCATCCCGCTCCATGATGCGATAAACGGCATCCACCAGGTCATCGTTGATGGTGCAGCAAATACAGCCATTGCTTAGTTCCACCATATCTTCATCCATCGTCACTAACAGCTGACTATCGATGTTGATATCGCCAAACTCATTAACCAGGACGGCAACTTTTAGGTCTTTGTTGTTGCTCAGGATGTGATTCAAAAGTGTTGTTTTACCACTGCCGAGAAACCCGGTGATAATGGTGACGGGCATTCCTCTTTTGGTGGAACTGGGGGCTGTGGGGGCTGTCATAAAATAATATTCCGGAAGCAACAGTGTGGGTTCCCTAGTCCCTTTGGGTCTTGCCCTTCTAGGGGCGTAAAGCTAGGGCTGCATCCTTGGCAAAATAGGTCAGAATCAAATCGGCTCCTGCCCGCTTCATACTGGTTAAGGTTTCTAGCATGACAGCCTTTTCATCAATCCAGCCTTGCTGAGCTGCAGCCTTGACCATGGCGTATTCACCACTGACGTTGTAAGCCGCAATAGGTAAATTGGTGTGTTGTTTAATGCGACAGATCACATCCAAATAGGCCAGGGCTGGTTTCACCATGACAATGTCCGCCCCTTCTTTAATATCGAGTTCCACCTCTTTTATGGCTTCTCTGGCATTGGCCGCATCCATCTGATACGTCTTTTTATCGCCAAACTTGGGGGCAGAATCCAAGGCATCACGAAATGGGCCATAGTAGGCGGATGCATATTTAGCGGAATAGGCAAGAATGCCAACATTAATCCAACCGGCAGCATCAAGGGCCTTCCGCATCTCCCCTACACGGCCATCCATCATATCGGATGGGGCAACAAAATCAGCCCCGGCCTCAGCCTGCACCAGGGCCTGCTTGACGAGGACTTCGACGGTTTCATCATTAAGAATTTCACCATTCTGAACAATGCCGTCATGCCCCTCACTGCTGTAAGGGTCAAGTGCCACATCGGTAATCACCAGCAGCTCGGGGAGAGTCTGCTTGAGAGCCCGCACGGCCCGAGGGATTAAACCAGTCGGGTTGTAGCTTTCGGTACCAGCGTTATCTTTTTGATGATGGGGAATTAGTGGAAATAGAGCAATGGCTCCAATGCCTAACTCCCATGCTGCTTTTGCTTCCTCCAGCAATAGGTCCAGGGAATAGCGAAAACAGTTGGGCATTGACGGTACCGCCTCTTTCTGTCCCTCACCTTCCATAACAAACAGAGGATAAATCAGATCAGCAGCGGTTAGTACTGTTTCTTGCATCATCCGGCGCAGTGCTCCGGTACGGCGCAGACGTCGGGGACGGTACACCACCTGACCGGTTGCAGATAACCCTATCGCTTCAACAGCATCTGTGGCAGTTTGTGAGGGCGCTGGCGTGGATGTGGATGACATAAGATGGAAACCCGTTATGATAATGATTATCATTTCCAAAGTATCTTACATCAGTTTGTCGAAATTGATGCGATCATCATCCTTAAAATCAATGACTCAGGTTCACTGTACTCGGGCTCAAACAGCGGTATTGCAGGTACTGCGTCAGCAGCCTGAACCGACTTCGGCTCAGACGTTGTACAAGCTTGTCAAGAAACATCAGCGGATTGGTTTAGCAACGGTATATCGAGCCCTTGATGCGCTAAAGCGCATGGGAAAGGTGCAGCATCGGGTCACTCTGACGGGGGAAACTCTTTACAACGCTGTAGAACAGGACCATCTCTACATGACCTGTTTGGACTGTGGACAATCGTTTCCTCTGAATATATGCCCTTTGAAGGGTCTGGAGTCTTCACTCCAGCACTCCAGCTCATTCACCATCTACTATCACACCCTCGAATTCTTTGGTCTTTGTGAACCTTGTTCAGCTCAAGGTGGGTGATGGGAAGCAGTTCTGGCAATAGGTAACCGTTGGTAAACCAGATCCTCTACGCAAGCACTCAATTCTTGATCTCTGTGATAATTTGAGAATGATTATCATTCTTATTTTGACTTTTCATGGTCAGTCAAGTCTCCCGTCCGCAGTCCGAAACCAGTCCAGCTGATGATGTAGAGCAGCTAGCGCGACTTCGCCATACCTGTGCCCATGTATTAGCCATGGCGGTGCAAACCCTGTTCCCAGAGACGAAGGTCACCATTGGCCCCTGCACAGATACGGGATTTTACTACGACTTTGACCGGGCTGACCCATTTACGCCTGGGGATCTAAAGCAGATCACATCAAAAATGCGGCGCATTATTGGGCAAAATCTACCGATCATCCGCGAAACGGTTGAGCGGGATGACATCCGCACGCAGATTGAGCAACTGAACGAACCCTACAAGCTAGAAATTCTCGATAGTATTCCCCCCGATGAGCCGATTACTCGCTACTACATCGGCTGCCCTGAACCGCTGCCAGCCGATCCGTCTTTATTCAACTCACCATCCGCTAAGCCCTCTAAGTCTGATAAGGTCTGCTGGTGGGATTTGTGTGCAGGTCCTCATCTGAACCGCACTGGCGAGCTACACCCTAAAGCCTTTGCTCTAGAAAGTGTCGCCGGTGCCTACTGGCGTGGCGACGAAACTCAACCGCAGCTCCAGCGCATTTACGGCACCGCTTGGGAAACTCCAGACCAGTTAAAGGCCTACCTGAAACAGAAAGAGGAAGCCAAACGCCGCGACCATCGCAAACTGGGGCAAGCATTGAATCTGTTTAGTATTCAAGAAGCGGCTGGGGGTGGACTGGTATTCTGGCATCCTAAGGGAGCCCGTATGCGTCTGCTGATCGAAGACTATTGGCGACAGGCCCACCTGCAGGGGGGCTATGAGCTGCTTTACACCCCCCACATTGCCAATCGCGACCTCTGGCAAACTTCCGGGCACTTGGACTTTTATCAAGAGAGTATGTTTGAGCAAATCACTGTAGAGGAGCAACAGTATCAGCTCAAACCCATGAATTGCCCTTTTCATGTACTCACCTATCAACACCAGCTCCACTCTTACCGAGAGTTGCCAATTCGCTGGGCCGAACTAGGCACGGTGTATCGCTATGAGCGATCTGGGGCACTCCACGGTCTGATGCGCGTGCGCGGCTTTACCCAGGATGATGCGCACATTTTCTGTTTGCCCAATCAGGTGACAGAGGAGATTTTAGGGGTACTTAACCTGACAGAACAGATTCTGTCGGACTTTGGCTTTACTGACTATGAGGTGAATCTTTCCACCCGTCCTGCTAAGTCTGTGGGCAGCGACGACATTTGGGAACTGGCCACCTCGGCGTTGCAAAAAGCGCTGGATATTAAAGGGTGGGCCTATGTGATTGATGATGGGGGGGGTGCCTTCTACGGTCCCAAAATCGATATTAAGATTAAGGACGCCATCGGTCGGCTATGGCAATGTTCCACCCTGCAGGTGGACTTTAACCTGCCGGAGCGGTTTGATTTAGACTACGTTGCAGCGGATGGCTCCCGGCAGCGTCCGATTATGATTCACCGGGCGATTTTTGGTTCCTTGGAGCGATTTTTTGGCATTTTGGTGGAAAACTATGCGGGGATTTTCCCTCTGTGGCTGGCTCCGGTACAGGTGCGATTGTTGCCGGTAAGTGATGCTCAGCGAGACTACGCCAATCAGGTGGCCCAGACATTGCAACAAGAAGGTTTCCGAGTGGAGGTCGATACCAGCGGTGAGCGTCTGGGTAAACAAATTCGCACCGCAGAATTGGAGAAAATTCCCGTCATTATAGTTGTTGGTAAACGGGAAGTGGAAAATCAGACCCTGAGTGTGCGAACTCGCCAATCAGGAGAACTCGGAGCGTTAACGCTGTCCGAACTTCAAGAGAAAATGCAGCATTCAATTATTAATAAACAACAGATTTAACTCAGGAGGAACATGAAATGAAAGTTGCTTATGTTTTTAACCATCCTCGCGGCTGAGGTCTACTTGTTTCAATCTCTACTATGCTCTCTCTTAAACCTTTACTAGAACTCCAGGTCGAGCGATCGCTGTCGGAATATATTACCGCCCTGGGCTGGGCATCAGTCGGGAATAGATTAGCAATCGCTTCAGCGGCAGGAGAGGTGGCTTTGTGGCAAGATGGCTTAACCATACTCCAGACAGCCAATGGTACTTCCATTGATACCTTAGGGTTTTCTGGAGATGGTCAGTGGTTGGCGGCAGCCGGTCAAACTGGAGATGTAAGGCTCTGGCGGCTGTCTTCTGACTCGTCAGAGCTGGTGGAGACACTGACCTGGGGGCCAGCCTGGATTGATCGCCTGCAGTGGCACCCTCATCAACCCTGGCTAGCCTGTAACTGTGGCAGGACCATTCATATCTGGGATGCTGATCAGGGGGTAGCCGTGGCCACGTTAGAATTGCCCGCTACTGTGCAGGACCTAGGCTGGTCTCCCGACGGCTCTCATCTAGCGGTATCGGCGCAGCAGCGAGTTCACATTTGGGAAACATCCCGCTGGATTTCCCCTCGATATGAATGGGAACTAAGGGCCGTCAGTCGAGCCCTGAAATGGTCCCCTGAGGGAGCCTATTTGGCGTCAGGCAATCAGGATAACAGTGTTGGCATTCTCACTTGGAACAAAATTAGTGCCCTGACACAATCCCCTGATACCCCAGCCGATTTGCCCGATCTGATGGGAGGCTTCCCTGGCAAGATTCGACAGCTCGCTTGGGCTGATATTCTCGATGCTGAGCGCTCCCCCATTTTGGCAACCGCCACGCGGGACCTGGTTGCCATGTTGATCCTGATTCCCGATGAGGGGTGGAAGAGTTGGGTGCTGGATTTACACAGAGACACCGTTTTGGATGTAGCCTTTCAACCCCAAACTGGATTACTGGCCTCCCTGTCGGAGGATGGCTGGATTTTGCTGTGGCAGGCTGCTGTAGAACCCATGCAAGTGCTGGAAGGAGCAAAGGAGGGCTTCTCCTGCTTGAGCTGGCATCCGACTGGGGATTATCTGGCGGCTGGCGGTCAGCAGGGTGAGGTGCTGGTGTGGACCCTTTGTCCCGATGCCAGACAGCGTCTTTTTGAGCAACCGGAGGCCCTATCGTGAGTATGGCTTCTCTTTTACCTGCGTTAGGTGAAACCATTCGTTGCCCCTGCTGCGATCGCACAATACCAGCTCTGGTGTTGACGGATGCCTACCTCTGTCCCCGTCACGGTTTGTTTGAAGTCGATCTTGCTGAGAATATTATTATCCACCTCGACTCGGGGCGGCAATGGCGCTCCTGGCAGGGTCAATGGTATTGTCAGCACCAGCAGATTGAGAGTCTGCGGACTGAAATTTTTGCGGCGCTAGGTCATCTTCACCATCAGGGCTTTCACGCGACTGGGATCACTCTAGCCCAGCGATATCGAGAGCTGGTAACCCCCTATTTAGAATCTGGATCTGATTGTTTTCGCCGGATCTACTACGGCAAACTGCGTTTGTATGGTCTGCCGGTGACATTTCAGCCTGACACCCAGGCGTCTCGATGGCACGTTATCTCCTTTGAACTGACGAAGGCTCCTGGCGCGCCCAAAACCTATGCCTATTTAAGATGCACTCGCATCAGTAAGAGTTGGAAGAAATTTGAATAACAACATTATTCTGGCTCCGCTGCCCATTCTGGCCCATGGCATACTTAACATTAATAGGGAGATCTAAGATGTGTTAGGCAGGCAGAATGTGGCCTTCCACAAAAAACGAGGAACATTTGACCGTCAGAATCCAGCGAGCCTTGAACTTAACGATTTATTTAATGCCATCTTGGAAATGGATCTGAAAATTTACTGTAGTCTTGCTTTAATTCTTCGTCTGAAATAAGGCAGTCATATAATCTTTTAGTTATTTCCTCTTTATCTATATCAGTACCAATAAATACAAGTTCTTGTCTTCTGTCTCCAAACGGCTCAACCCATTCTTTTTCAATAGACATCTCCAAAATATAAATTCGGATAAAAAAAGGCGGTAAAACTCTAAAAGTAGAGTCTTACCGACCAAATGAAAAATCCCTACGATTATATCAATCAAAATCCTGAGCGTTGTCAGCGTATATTTGGGATTGGCTATCAGGAATTCAGTGAGTTGATCGGGGTATTGGTAGCCCACCAAGCGAGCCAAACGTCCCAGGCATCTCACACTAAAGTCCGTATCAATGCCCCCGGAGGCGGGTGCCCTCCCAAACTGAGCGATGCGGAGGAAATCAGCCTGTGTCTGTTGTATCTTAGGCAGCATCCGACCTTTGAGATGCTGGGGTTACACTATGGTGTGTGTGAAAGCACCGCCCATGACATCTATCACGATTGGGTCGAGAGGTTACGTCAACAGCTGCCAGCGAGTTGGCTCGAAGAAGTCGCTGACAATCCCGAGGAATTAGCCTTACTTCAGGCAATTCTTGCCGAGCAAGAGCTC
>JBCCXQ010000031.1:0-35616 GCA_039191365.1 Cyanobacteria bacterium P01_F01_bin.13
AATGGAATATAGTACTTTTTCTTTTGATAAAATCTTGTAATTAGACAGTAACCATTTTTGCTTGGAGAAAATTTTGGATTTGAGATAAAGCCTGCTCGGCTACTTCCGCTGCAAAGTTTAAGTGGATCATCAAATTCGGATTACTACTATAGATATGGAGAGAGCCATATCCAGGTCGCCAACCAGAGAATCCAGCAATCTCTGTATAGGGAATAAACTGAAACGCACCGCTATCTAAGTTTTGGTAATGCACTCCTGAATTTGTCAGCTTCAGTACAATTTCATTGGAGACATCTTTAGGATGAAATCCCTTAAATTCAAGCATGTTGGGTTCCTCAAAATTAGATTCAAGCAATATTATTTATTGAGCTTTGTTCGCTACACGTACAGAATTGATGTGTTGGACAGATCCATACCTAACGTTCCCTCTAAGGTAACAATCAACTCATCCGCTCCACTTAAGCTGCCGGTACCATCACTATCTAGATAAATGTTAGTGCTGGTACCTGAGGAACCAAGCACATAATCACTGACTGAACCACTCAACTGGAGAATATCTTCTGAACCGTTGAAATCAGTGATCAAAGCATAATCAGATGTACCAGCCGTCAGCAAGTCGCCATCATCATAAAAGACCTGTCCTGATTCACCGAGGATAAAGTAATCACTACCGCTACCTCCCATGAGAATATCTATTTCTCCTGCACCATCTGTAGCACCTCGAAGGACATCAGCTCCACTACCACCTAGTAGGCTGTCATTACCTTTACCACCCAACAGAGTATCGTTACCATCGCCACCATCTAATGAGTCGTTACCTGCATCTCCATAGAGTTGATCACCTTCAAGACCGCCAAAAAGCTGATCGCTCCCTGTGCCACCAAAGAGTTGGTCACTGCCCTCCCCACCATAGAGGCTGTCATCCCCCAAACCACCGATAAGGGAATCATTACCACCGCCACCGTCGAGGATGTCGTTGCCAGCGCCTCCATCTAATTTGTCTACGTTGTCTCCAGTAGTTAGGGTATCGTCACCGCTACCACCCTTCAGAGTGTTTTTACCACCAGTCGATGTGAGAATATCATTGCCATCTCCACCCTCTAGTCGGTCGTTGCCGCTTTCAGAGGTGAGAACATCATCACCATCCTTACCGTACAGTTTGACCTGGGTATTACCGGTAGCTGAAAGCTGGTCATTACCACTGTTGGCATATAGTCTTTCGATACCTGCATCTGTGACATTGATGGTTAGGTCTGTATTGTTCTGGAAATAGGCTGTATCGGTACCAGCACCGCCATCAACAACAGTATCGTCAGCATCAAAATAGAGCTTATCGTTACCACTACCTGCAATCAACTGGTCAGCACCAGTACCACCATCCAGGGTATCGTTGCCACTGCCTGCAGAAAGGGTGTCATTGTCAGTACCACCATCCAGAGTATCGTTACCCTCACCTGTGGTAATAGTGTCGTTACCTGCACCACCCTCAATGTAGTTGTGCCCGCCCGTAGCGGTAATGGTGTCGTCACCTTCACCGCCAAAGAGCTGATCGTTACCATTAACAGTTTCTAGGGTGTCGTTGCCAGCACCGCCAAACATCTTTACGGCATTACCAATAGTTGAGGTAAAAGTGTCATCCCCAACATTGCCGTGAACTTCTTCCAGGCTGACATCATCAATATTGAGGGTAATGCCTGTAGTCCCCTGGTAAACACCAACGTCACTGCCGCTACTACCATCTAGGGTGTCATCCACATCAAAATTCAGGGTGTCATTTCCTTCGCCACCAGAGAGAGTATCAGCGCCTTCGCCACCTGTGATAGTGTCGTTGCCGCCTTCTCCCTGGAGGACATCGTCTCCGGCACCGCCGAGAATTACGTCGTTGCCGGTACCAGCTGCGATCGCATCATCCCCAGCACCACCATCCAAGATTTCGTGGCCAGTCCCTCCAGTGATGGTGTCATTACCACCTTCTCCATGAATTTCTACGCTGCTATTACTGGAGTTTGTAAATACATCAGCTGCATCAGTACCATCGGCTAACTCAATCTGGCTAGCACCCAAATCCAGAGTGACACCAACATTTCCTTGGGCTCTAGCGACATCGTAACCATCACCACCGTCCACCGTGTCATCTGCATCAAATTTCAGGGTATCGTGGCCCGCTCCACCTAGAAGAGTATCGGCACCATCACCGCCGTCCAGGATATCTTGGCCGTCACCACCGTCTAACGCATCGTTACCGGTGTTACCCTCTAAAAGGTCATTTCCAGCCTCTCCGCTAAGGATATCGGCACCATCACCCCCCAGAGCATAGTCATCACCGGCACCGCCACCCACCGTGTCGTTGCCAGTACCGGCATTCAGGTAATCGTTGGCTGCACCCCCCGTCAGGGAATCATCCCCCGCCTTTCCAAACATGGCAACACTTTCGCTACTGGCTGCCCCAGCGCCGTTAGTATTGGTAAACGTGTCATTACCGTCGTTACCATGGACTTCATTAAAGCTGTTGGCCCCTAAATCCAGACTGGCACCCTCGGCAGTCTCCACATGGGCGATATCATAGCCGTCCCCACCTTTGACAGCCACATCATCAGCATCGAAGAAAACAGTATCGTTACCATCGCCTGCATAAAGATTGTCAGCACCAGCACCACCACTCAGAAGATCATTGCCAGTCTCACCGTAAATAGTGTCGTTACCAGCCTGGCCAGATAACCATTCATCGTCTCCAGCTCCTCCAGAAACAACATCGTCTCCGTCACCACCTTCGATGACATCAGCATCCTCATTGCCGTAGAGTTCATCGTTGCCAGTACCACCGCTTAGGTAATCATTGCCAGTGCCACCCTGCAGGGTATCGTCACCAGCATCACCGACCATGGCATCATTACCGCTGTGTCCCTTGAGTTCATCATTGTCGGCCCCTCCTTCTAAAATGTCGTGGCCATCTCCACCATAGAGAATGTCTGCCCCGGCATCCCCCTTGAGGATATCTTCCTGGGTGCCGCCACTGAGGATGTCGTTACCAGCGCCACCCTCTAGAATGTCAAATCCGTCACCACCATCGAGGGTATCGTTGTCGTCTCCCCCCTGAATAGTGTCATTATCAACACCGCCGATCAGGTTGTCTGCACCGGCTCCCCCAGCCAAATAGTCATGACCAGTACCACCCTCAATGGTGTCTGCTCCCGCATCACCCAATAAACTGTCGTCACCAGCATCACCGGTAATGGTGTCGTCACCAGCACCGCCCTCGACGTAGTCAACACCGTCACCACCGAGAATCAAGTCAACCCCTTCACCGCCCTTGAGGGTGTCATTGCCAGCACCGCCCTCTAGTCGATCAGTGCCATCACCACCATCGAGAATATCGTCACCAGCGTCACCAAAGAGCTGATCATTACCAGCATCACCAAGAATGGTGTCATTCCCATCACCACCGATAACAACATCATCACCAACACCGCCTGTAGCCACATCATGGCCAACGCCAGCGTCGATGGTGTCATTCCCGTCGCCCCCATCAAGCCAGTAGTCATCACCCTCATTCCCTGAAAGAGTGTCGTTGCCCGCATCTCCCATAAGAACATCATTACCGGTGCCGCCCTGAAGCTGGTCATCATTGTCACCACCGGACAGAACATCGTCACCAGCATCACCATATATTTCATCTTGGCCAGCACCACCGGATAACCAGCCATCATTATCAGTACCACCGCGGATCAAGTCATCACCAGCACCGCCTTCAATGACATCCATTCCAGCACTACCATCCAGAGTGTCATTGCCAACACCACCATCTAGATAGTCATGGCCCTCGCCACCATCAACAGTGTCATTCCCGGCATCGCCATACAGAATGTCCTGGCCAGTACCACCTGCTATCGCATCATCGTTATCGCCTCCATGGATATCATCATCCCCAGAGTTACCTTCGATAACGTCGGCTCCTGCACCAGCATCGATACGGTCAATACCTTCTCCACCATAGATACGGTCAGTGCCCTCACCGCCTAGCATGACGTCATCTTCACGGCCACCATACATAAGGTCATTACCGGTGCCTCCATCCATAAAGTCATGGCCAGCCTCACCGTAGAGAGCATCATTCCCACTGCCGCCGAGCATAGAATAGTCATCACCGGCTCCTCCTATGAGGGTATCTTCTCCATCCCCTCCATCTAAGGTGTCATGACCATCCCCACCTAAAATTTTGTCATTATCAAGGCCGCCAGTCAGCTGATCATGTCCAGCACCGCCGTCCACTAGGTCAGCGCCCTCACCACCGTCAGCAATATCATCTCCATCACCTGCGTACAGTTCATCCTGACCTGTTCCACCGGTCAAAATATCATTGTCATTGCCACCATTCAGAAGGTCGTTACCAGTGCCTCCCTCTAGAATGTCGTTACCGTCATCCCCATTAATAGTATCGTCACCTTCTCCTCCAGCAAGCCAATAGTCATTGCCGACGCCACCGTTAATAATGTCATTACCCAATCCTCCCAAAATAGCATCATCCCCCCAACTACCGAGAATGATGTCATTTCCCAAACCACCAAATATTAGATCGTTGTAGATGGCTGAATTATCGGTCGGTGGAAATGCCTGGTTTTGTCCATTGCTTGCCGTTGAACCAACAGAAAGACTCAGGGGACTATACGAATAACTACCATCATTACCTAATTTCCAGCCGCTTCCCTCTGAGAAATCTCCATGCAGTAAGTCATTACCTTCACCACCAGACAAAATATCATTACCCTTACCACCTGCCAGCAGATCGTTGCCAGACTCTCCACTAAGCCAAATATCATTACCCTCGTACCCTTGAATCTCATCGTTAAATTCTAGACCGATGAGGACATCACTAAAGGCACTGCCCTTTAGGACATTATCAATAACAGAGGAGTCTGACTTTGAGCTCATGATTAAGGATTACCGAATTAACAGGTTAAAATTGGCCAGAGATTTCCTGAGATAAGATTTCAAACGAAACAAGATAAATAAGCCCAAAGAACGGTAAATCTAGACTTTTTGGACTTCTCAACACATCAAAATTTGTTTCGAATAAGTAGATGCAAAAGACACCACAAAGTGAATGTGTCTTTAAATACTATTCTGCTCCAGTAAATCTTCAGAGAAAACGTCAATTGCACTGAATGTTTCCATAAATCAGTAAGCTTTATACTGCGACACTTTTGAAGTGTAATGTCCCACAGAACGTTCGTTAAAACTCAAACTTTAAAATTTAGCACGCACTTGTCCTGTAATTGCACGGTTGTTGAAGGCACTACTCCCTGTTTGACCAATTACATTACTAAAGGCATAGCCCAAATCCATTTCCAGGGATTCTGAAATTTCAAAGGTGCATTTGGTATTGTAACTGTAGGCCGATGACCAACTACTGTTTAATCGTTGTTGTCCCCAGGAAGCCGCTGCACCACAGTCTAGCCACTCTAAGACTTCTCCTTTCCAACCAACTTCAGCACTGGCAACCAAAAAATCAGGCGGAGAAAAGTAGCCGCTGGCAGACTCAGCATCTTCTCGATATCGCCAAGTAAAAAGGTTGCCGGCGACATGAAAATCTCCAAGCTTCTGTTCTACACGACTAAATGACTGCTGTTCTTGATTCCCATCGTTGTAGCGACCCCAGCGTAACAGGGAAAAAAGATACATGTCAGGCGTAATTTGCCAATACAGGTTGGGACCATATCGCCAGGCTTTTATCTGATTATTTAGGGTAGTAGCATTAAACTTATAAGGACCATTGTCCACAAAAAAAGAAAGAGTAGCTTTCTTGCCGATTGGGACAGACGTATTGGCATTAAAGTTAATGGCAAGAGGTAACTGATTAAAAAAATCGACTCCGCCTCCGATCGTTGTTGTGAAGTTACCCATTTCCCGAGTCCATGCAGCCTTGAGAGGCATATTAAAAACGGTATCAACATCTGGTTGCGAATATCGATTGAAACCTGTGGTGATGGCAAGGGCATCCCCATTAGGCAAGGTGCCTGTCACTGTGGGTTCAATAATCTGGTTACTCTGATCAAAATTGCTAAAATCATCCGATAAATTAACTGTTAAATCATCCACTTCCCAAAATGGAACAAAAGGAGTCTTATTAGATTCAGGAGCGGTGGGGTCTAGTTCTGGCGTAACTGATTCTGCTGGCTCGACAGGCTCTGGTTCTGGAGCGACCGGTGGCGGAATATAAAGACCAGGATTAAGATTTTCTGGAGCCGCCAGATACAACACATCAGGATTATCGTTTTCATCTGCGCCCTTTGGGTGAGTACTTCGAAGGGTTGCCTGAGTTTCTAGCAAATAAACTAAACCTGTTGAAGAAGGGCCTGGCTCTATCGCTGTTGTAGCATCCTGTTCTAAGATTAATGGCCTGTTAAGACTCGAGAAAACTTCAACTGGTTGATCATTGAACTCTGGATCAAAGTCTTCAGAGATTCCCCAGGCAGTTTCTGAAAATATTGTGGCGAAAAGGAAAAAAAACACAAATGCATGCCGTCCACAAGGATTGCAAATAAGCCTTAATGTATTGAGGAGGCATCTGTTAGATAGCATTTAATTATTTGTAACTATATCCAATACTATAAAGTCACTTGATATTTCAGAAAAATTACTAGAGAGAACCTGCATAGGTCCTATTAATTGTCAGATTTAATTTTTGGGTAGAAGAGGTTCTTGGCAAAACGGCTTTTATATTTAAAACATTATCTCCTACTCCCTACTCACCGCTTTGTCTCAAAATTTGAGGTTGATGCAATACTAGCTGACATATCAATAAAGTAATATTGTTTATCCGTTTACGCCAATGGGAAAACTTACTAGTACTAATACAAACGGTTGTTAACTCGGGCATCTACCATTGCCGCTATGCACAGGAACAGAGATATTAGTTCCTGTCTCATCGCTATTTATATAGTTTGAGAGTTCATAAAACCTTCAGACATCTAAATGAGAAAAATCGCATTGCTTATATAACTATTTTTGTTGATAATGAGTAGCTTTATTGGTCAGCTGGGCCAAAAACCATTAATGAGCAATATTCAAGTGCGTCTACGCGATCGCACCTTGCTTTTTCGTTATTTGGTTCTAGTGAATCTAATTGTTGGAGCCTGGTACCTACAATGGCGCTTAAGCCAGTCCCTCAACACAGATGCTCTATGGTTTTCAGTCCCCCTTGTATTAGCAGAAATATACATGTTTGTGGGAGGAGTCCTATTCTTAGTTGGACTCTGGCGACCCATCGAGCGTCAGGTTAAAAACCTTGACCAACTTACTCCAACTTTACCCAACGTCGACTATCCAACTGTTGACATTTTTATTACGTGTTATAGCGAGCCCGTTGATATTGTCAAAGAGACAGCAGAAGCGGCTCTAAAAATGGATTTCCCTGCTGACAAACTTCGCGTTTATATACTGGATGATGGCAATTCTCCAGACATGCGAGCCATGGCAGAACAGCTTTGCCTAAAAGATCTGCAATCGCCAAGATTACAGCTTGCCGCCGAACAGATAGAGGCTGAACGTTATTACTTAAGTAATTGCCTGGAACAAATACAGTATTTGCGTCAAGATTTAGAGGCGTTTGAAGAAAGCCTTGCTGGTCAGAAGATTCAGGTAAAAACGGTTTTTCATGAATTGAAATCAATCATGGCTTGGTTTGAAACCATGAAACAGCCCATGATTCCTGACAACGCCTGGTTCGCAGCTCAAACTTTATTGGGTGAAGGCTTTGATAATGTAGTCAGTCATGCCCATAAGCACCTGACACCAGAGACCCCCATTGATTTAGAAATTGTCATTCTAAACCTCGCTATTATCATACGCATTTGGGATCAAGGTGCACCCTTCGATTTTGAGAAACATTTGCAAACACTCCCAGATGAGGTTGATAAAGATGCAGAACGGGGGCGAGGCATCAGCATTTTGAATCAGCTTGCGGATCACCTAGCTTATGTCCGTGAACCAGATAACCGTAACTGCCTGGTCATGGTCAAGAACTTTGCTCCACAGAGCTCTATAGAGAACTCTCAATATTGGCAAGCTCAAGGAAACCTACAAAGCATGCGACAGCTGATATTGCTAAGTCAGCGAGAGCATACTGAAACAACATCTGCTCTTGAGGCTCAAATTCGCACATTAGAAGCACAAATTGACAAACAAATATTTGCGTTAAGTGATTTGGCTCGCTGTCGCTACATTGCTCGTAAAAAGCCTAAAGATCGCCCTCACCATGCTAAGGCAGGTAATATCAACCATGCTATTTTCTGTGGTGAAACCCAGGGAGACTTTATTGTTACGCTAGATGCCGACCATATTCCTAAGCCACAGTTCTTACAACGAGTATTGCCTAATTTCTTTCGGTTTAACTTAGACCAGGGGCGCTACGAACTCAATAAAGTGGCCTTCGTGCAAACCCCACAGGCATTTTACAACCTCCCCAAAGGCGATCCTTTTGGTCATGATGCTCACTTTTTCTATGGCCCTATCCAACAAGCCAAGGATGGCATGAATGCCGCATTTTATACTGGAACCAATGCCATTTTACGACGCGAGGCGTTAGTGAGCATGGGCTTACAGCACTTTGCCGATGATTTTGCAGCTGATGAGAGCCGATTAGATGAATTTGACCTCATCGGTGGAGTCTCTAGCATTAGCATTACAGAGGACATGAATACAGCTATGCGTCTGCATTCAGCTGGCTGGAAGTCCGTTTATCATCATGAAATTTTGGCAGAGGGTCTTGCTCCAGACGATCTGAGTTCAACGTTGACCCAAAAGCTACGCTGGGCCCAAGGTACTATTCAGGTGCTTGTTCGAGATAATCCCCTCTGCAAGTCAGGTCTTACGTTCTGGCAACGGCTTCAGTATTTTCAAACGATGTATAGCTATTTTGCAGGGTTCTTTGTCGTTATCTTTTTAGCCTGCCCAATCATTTCTTTCTTCACTGGTATAAGTCCCGTTAGTAGCTACGGACTAGCGTTCATACTACATTTTGTGCCGACATATGTAATCAACCGTCTCAACTTGTTAGCGGCAGCGTGGGAAGTACCTAAAAAGGAAGTTTGGCGTAATGAGCAATATGCTATTGCTCTTTTTCCATTGCAAATTCAGGCTGTCTGGAGTGTTTTAACAGGGAAGAAAGTTTCATTTAAGGTTACCCCAAAACAACGACAATCAGGAGTTTTTTGGGGGCTTGTACGCATGCAGTTATTTGTTTTTGGTCTTACTATTGCAGGCATGTTCTGGGGACTGATTCAACTAGTCATAGGGCAGAGTTCAGATCCTCTGGTTTACCTGGTTAATGTTGGATGGGGGGGCTATCACTTGGCGTTACTTTGGGTTGTTATTAGGGCAGCCTATTGGCAACCTGAGACACCTTCTTAATCTATACAACTCTCATGCTTGTGATTTCTGACATGTTTCTCCTCTGGAAACATTAGTTACTGGTTGTGACACAAATGTTCTGTATCCAACAGCCCGGTCTCAGGCACTAGCTTGTAAATACTTTGCCGTAACAACTCAGGAGTTTTTTATGACTGCTAATCTAAAAACGCTAGAGCCAGCTGGTATTCTAGATGGCTCTACAACTAACGAGCTCAAACTTCAGGTTACTGACTTACTGCATCAGGGGACTGATATTGTTTTGCTAGACATGACGCAGGTGACATTTATGAACAGTACTGGCATTGGCGCAATGGTTGCCATGCTAAAGATTGTTCGCGCTAAGGGGAAACAAATATATCTTTGTGGACTGACAGAACAAGTTAAGATGATATTTGAACTAACAAAAATGGATCGGGTCTTTAAGACCTTTATAGATCAACAGGAATTTGAGTCAAAAGTATTAGCAGCTTAACCCATAGTTTTATCCTAATCATTATCATTAGGGATTCATGGCTGACATTAGTTGTCAGCCATGAATTTGCGCATTTTTCTGATTATTAAGATTGAATTTTATATCCATAAAGAAGAAGGAATGGTAACCCAATATAGTTTCCCGGTTCGTCATATCTCTTATGGATAGGATTGAATTAACTAGGAATGTCCTGAAATCTAGGTGAATTTTGGTTGGCCCTAGTTAAAGATTGGGTGTGTCTGCAATGAAATTGATATTGATATCCGTAAATTCAACCTGATCTTTACTGAGATCGATGGCAATAGTTGATATTCGTAAGTAAGGCATGGCTAAGCTCGCGTCTGAGCCTATCTCCACTTATTCCTATGAATTTTTCGAAGTTATCAACTGTATTTCAGTCACCCTTAGACCACCCTTTTGCACAGGCTCCGCTGCAAAATTTTCAGCCACCAGAACAACGAAAACAGATGGGATGGTTGCAGTTAAGTTCCTTTGGTGGACGGCTGTTTTGGATGATTTTGCTGAGTACTTTGGCTGGATTGGGGGGCATGGCTTTCTGCTTTAGTGAAATGCTGAAACACCAGGCTGAGGAGCAGGTAAGCAGTAGTTTGGATGGCAAGGTCAATGCGATCGCAGCTGTTACGGAAACGGCAGAAACCCTAGCCTACGGTCTGGGCATCAGTGCAACTACGCTGCACGAACGGGGTGCCCAGTATCCCGATACCTATCGAGAAATCATCCTACAGCTGTTTGAACGCCGTCCAGATTTTGTCGTCGGTTTAGGATTAGGCCAAAGCGAAAATGGCATCATCGTTGAGCAACCCTGGCTATTTCCCTACTACTCGGTGATCCCTTCCCAGGAAGATACTTCCTTTGAACAGGACGCTATCCGTTACGAAGACTTTGCCGATGATACCGGTGAATTTTATCCTGAGAGCGAGCGCTACCAGGACTATTTTTTACCCCAGACTAGTCTATGGACGGAGCCCTACGAAGGACCTAGTGGTTGTCTACTCACATACTACCTGCCCATGTTTGGCCATGAGGGGGGATGGCTGGGCACCATCCTGGTGGATATCAATAGCAAACATTTGAGTAACCTGCTGGATGAGTCTGTCTTTCGGCAGGCGGGGCACTTTGTGCTGCTGACCCGCTCCGGCAACGTGATTGCTGATCCGGCTAATCCAGAAAACCGCCTAAGAACCTATCAAGACATTGCTGATCTAGAACCCCTTTGGGAACAGGTGGATATTGACGGAACAGGGTTCTTGCGTGGCAATACCGGCTACTGGTCCTATGCGACAGTTCCTGGTCAGGAGTGGTTGCTGTTTGGCTATGTTCCCTATGGGGCTGTGTACGATCGTATTTTGGGGATTACGGCTGTGACCACTGCTGGAGTAATGGGGGTACTGACGGTCATCCTTTTCCTGGCAGTGCGCAAACTGAACCGTCGCCTTAAACCCATCCTCCTGCAGTGCAATCAAATGTCCCCCAGGGATCACAATCTACTGGCCCATTGGCAGCAGCAGGATGAATTGGACCAGCTATCCCTGGCATTTTTCAACATCCTGGAGCAGTTTAATGCCCATGAGGAAACCATTCGTCGCTGGGAACAAGCCCTGAGCCAGGAAAGTCGCCATACTGACCAGATTATCGAGCAGTTCTTAGAATTTACGACGCGGATTGACGAAGAGGCTAACGACCAACAGGTATTGATCCAACGAGCTCAACAGCTGATTGCCGACAAAGATTATCAATCATTGGATATTCAGTTAGATGCTTTGCTGACCATGGGACGTGCCCTGGATGGCGATTTAAAGCGTCTGCCCTCGGACGTTGACCCAGTTTCCCTATTGGCTGATTTGGAGCAGGGAATGGACACCCTCGCAGTTGCGATAGACCGTGCTCAGGATCTACCAGACAGGCATCAGCTGCAAGCGCTAATAGCTCGGCTGGTAATGGATGTGGCCAGCTTGAAAGTCTATAATCAGCGACAGCCATCCCTAAAAAAGCTGCAATATCAGACCAGTAATATTGCCCAAGCTGGACAAGCGGCCATGGATAACTCTCAGTCGATGGTCGCTTTGGTTCAGTCCATCACGGAGGGTCTGGTAAAAATCAAAGCAATTTCTACAGCTCTCAATGGCCAGGTCAAATTTGTATCAGACATGATTTGGCTAGATCTAGAGCAAAGAAAAGCGTTCAATGCGAATGATGAACTCGCCGCCATCAAAGACCAGGGAAGTTGCATTAAGTAAATTCTAAACTCACATGTGTGTATGGCAATTTATGACAAACAGACGTTAATGCTGATTGTCATAAAGCTTATAATCGAAGGGCAATGGCAGCTGATAATGCAGGTGCTACCGTTATTCCCAATTACTATATTTGTTGTCCTAAGTTTATGTGCGCCTTCAAATTGCCGACTGCTGATCAGTCCCCATCCCAGCAACCCGATCTTGAGCAGGTCTATCTGGAGAGTTTTCGCAAGCGGGGTCCTGGTTGGACATTGAAACGATGGCTGCGACTAAATTCCTTTGGTGGTCGGCTGTTTTGGATGATTATGTTGGGAGTCCTGGCCGGGATGGGGGCGATGGCATTTCTTTTTAGTGAAATGCTGAAGCGTCAGGCGGAAGATCAGGTCCGCAGCAGTATCGATAGTAAGGTGAATGCGATCGCATCCGTTACCGATTCGGCCGAAACCCTGGCCTATAGTTTGGGGGTGAGTGCCGTTACACTTCACGAACGGGGGGCTCAATTTTCAGACACCTATCGCGAGCTAGTTCTGCAGCTATTTGAGAAGCGTCCAGAATTTGTAGTAGGTCTGGGCTTGGGCCAGAGTGAATATGGCATCATTACCAACCAGCAGTGGCTGTTTCCCTACTATTCTGCGATTACGTCTGCGGAGTCGACATCATTTGATCCAGATGCCATTCGGTATGAAGACTTAGCCGATGACGCAGGTGAATTTTACCCCGACAGCGCGCGCTATCGAGATTATTTTGTTCCCCAGACTAGTGTATGGACAGAGCCATACCGAGGAGATAGAAACCGCCTACTTACCTACTACTATCCTCTATTTGATAGTGAAGGTTCCTGGTTGGGGGCCACCTTGGTCGATATTGATAGCTCGTTTCTCAGCAATCTGTTGGATGACGTCGTTTTTCAAAAGGCCGGTAACTTTTTGCTGCTTACCCGTTCAGGCCGATTGATTGCCGACCCTGCCAATCCAACCAATGACGTACAAACTTACCAAAATGTTGCCGGGTTGAACACAATTTGGGAACAGGCTGACCTTGATGAACCCGGCTTTTTAAGAGGGGAAACCGGCTATTGGGCCTATGCTATGGTGCCTGGGCAAGACTGGTTGCTATTTGGCTATGTTCCTTATAGAGCAATCTTTGGTCGAATTGTTACCATTGCCGCCATAACAACAGGAGTGATGACGCTGTTGTTGGCGGCAGTTGTCTTTCTCGCCATTAGAACCCTGAATCAGCGAATCAAGCCTATTCTTCTCCAGGGGAACCAGTTTGCCAATTCCGATGAGAGCCTGCTGGCATCTGCCATTCAGCATGATGAGCTAGAGCAGCTCTCCCTGTCGTTTTTTAACATGCTCAATCAGCTCAACAGGCATCAGGAGACTATTCGTCGCCACGAAGAAACTATTGCCCAAAGCAATTTCCATGCAGATCAAATGACGGAGAAGTTTCTGGCATTTACGGCGCAGATTGACGAAGAGGCTAGTGAGCAGCAGGCGCTGATTCAAAAAGTTCAACAACAGCTCACTGAACAAGCCAATGAATATCAATCGGTGGACAGTCGACTAGATGCGTTGTTTACCCTGGCTCAAACATTGGGAGGATTTCTGGAGAGTATTCCGTCAGAATCTGAATCGGCTCAGCTATTTGGCTCTTTAGACCAGCGCATTTTGGCACTAACCAATATTCTCGACAGCACCACTCAGTCCGCAGACAAAGCCCAGTCTCAAGCATTGATCACTCAGCTGATCACCGATGTTGCTAACTTAAAAGCCTATGACCGTCAGCGTCATTCCCTAGAAAAGCTGCAGCGTCAGACCAACGATGTTACCCAGGCTAGACAAGCCACCATCGCTAACTCTCAGGCGATGGTAACCGCTGCTCAAACCATCACCCAAATCCTGACGGAAATTGAGTCAATTACAAATACCTTCAATCGCGATGCTAAACAGGCCTCCGATATGCTTTGGGGAGACTTGCAACAGTCGGATTTAATAATTTCTGAAAATGCCCAGAGTAATGGCCTGCAGCTAGATTTTAATAGCCCCATGGAAGACTTCTCCTTTTCTGGAGATCTGCAGAATACGGAGCTAGAACTAGATGAAGACGCGCTGGACCTATCGGTCTCGACAGAATCATCTGAAGAACCTCAGGATACAAGAACTTAAAGCCTCGATTAGGGGCTGTTAAAAAATGACTTCATGTTTTGAGATTGAAAACCCTATTGAATCGAACCTTTAGTAGGTAAAACCATGAGCTTAATTTTTAACGAGCCCTTAGGTAAAAGGAGATGGCGTCACCTGTTGCGTCTATCAGGTTAGTTAAGGCAATGAATATCTCTAACAGCGTCACGTTACTCTAACAGCGTCACGTGACAAGGCTAACCTGACGAATGTCCTAATGTATCAGGACATTTACTATATGATGGGAGCTGCGGCAGCAGATATATAAGGGGGTGTAGATGACCAGATGGCAGCATTTTAGTCTGAGACTGATGGGGTTGGTTGTGGCAGTTGTATTGGTGCTCATTACTCTACCCACGGTTGCGATCGCAGAGTCTGGCATCATCAACTACACTCTTACAGACCTCACCGGACGCAACTTTGAAAATGCCAACCTGGTTGGGACCTCCCTGGCTGCTGCAGAAGTACGCGATGCCAACTTTCGTGGTGCTGATTTAAGTGCCACCATTTTGACTAAAGCAAAGTTTATCCGTACCGATCTAACCGGTGCCAATCTGTCAGAGTCCTTTGCCGACCGCGTAGAGTTTACGGGTTCCAATTTGACCAATGCCATCGTCACCGATGCCCTGATGACCAGTAGTACCTTTGCTGATGTGGACATCACCGGTGCCGACTTTTCATACACCATACTCGATCGTTTTCAAATCAAGTACCTATGTGAACGAGCTGAAGGAATTAATCCTGTAACTGGGGTGGCTACCCGCGAAAGTTTAAGCTGTGACGACTAGATTTATCAATCAGTGTCTAGTTATGTTTAGTGCCAAACTAAGTGATTTTGACTACACACCCTACTTAAGTAGAACAAACTTGAGTGTGGTTCTTCTACATGAGGTGTTCAAATCTGACTCAGAGAAAAAAACTCGCCCCTTCACGCAAAGGTAGCGAGTCTACGATAGCGAACATGTCAACGAAATGCGCTTGGTAATAGACTAAAGTTTGTCGAGGTTTGGGCCAATTGGTCAAAAGTCTAATCCCATACACCTAGGGTCGAATCCCTCCGCATCTGGGTGGGTGTTTAAGAGCTGTGTGCCCACGAGAGTAAAGGTTCTGGTCGTCAGAACTGCCCTTGAAAACCAGGGATTTTGAAGGGCCAAGCCGATGATGTTTTCAGTCGTTTGAAAGGGTGCGTGTTTACACCCAAATTTGGTTCAAACGCTTGCATATTAATAAAAAAATGTTGATTCTATAGATGGACGTAAGCGTTACACGATCAAGGTTGATACTACAGATTCCCGGTTAAGGTCGGAAAAAATTTAGGATGTACATAGCGCCCCCTTCCATGGATAGCTCCCAAGCTGACATGGCATCCGCCGATATTCGTCAGCTTTGTCAACTGCAGATTGATCGTCTGGGTGAAAAGTTGCCAGTGCTAGACGTTTGGCTAGTATGTTGGAATCATCTGGAAAACAAGCGCGATATGCTGTCCTACCGGCGCAATCATCAAGCAACCGTTCAGGTGCAGTCATATTTGGACTCAGAACGCTGGATTACCGAGAATCTACCTTTTTTAGAACTAATGCCCCTGGCGCTTAGTTCTAGTGAGTCCCAGGCTTATGTATGCGGTTTAGGCAAGACGGATGCTCATTGGGATTACTTGTTGCTATGGACCGAACAGCAGATTTCTCGTTTTCAACAGGACTTAGTCAAAGAGTACGCTCAGCTGTTCCAGCGATATCTCACCCTTTATCAGGAGAACCTGCGTCAGCGCTCTAAAATTCAACTTTTGGAGCATGCTCTGCAGCAGGCGGAGCACCAGCTACGAAATCCTTTATCGCTGATTAGCCTCTATGCCGAAACGATTGGATTAGGGGCAGAGAATGAGGCCCAAAAGCAGCAGGCAGCCTGTATTTATCAAACAGCTAAGGAAATGTCGTCAAATCTTAGCGATTTGCTGAACTGTGGTAAGCAGGCCTGTCTTAAGCGGGAAAACCACGACCTGCTGACCTTGTTGAACAATGTCTTAACGTTGTTAAAGCCAAGGATTGAAAAGAAGCGGCTTACGGTGGTGCAGCCAGTTGAGTCAGTACCTCTAATGGTAGACGGTTGGCAAATAGGGCAAGTTTTGCAAAACCTGCTTGACAATGCTGTTTACTTTAGTCCTGCGGGAGGAACGGTTACGCTCAGCTGGCAGGTTTCTCAGCAAGCTGTGTTAATCACCGTTAGCGATCAGGGACCTGGTCTAGAAGGGACTGATGTGGAGGCATTATTTGCTCCATTTTACTCGCAGCGCTCCGGAGGCACTGGGTTGGGGCTAGCGATCGCAAAGAAAATTGTGCTTGACCATCAAGGTCGTATCGGGGCCGAAACCCAATCCCAAGGAGGAGCCAAGTTTTCGGTATGCTTGCCGCGCTAGAGGCAGTACTGCTCCTCTGTTGCCTACATCGACAGACTTACAGACGATACTTTAATAGCTTGCATAAAGGATTGAAGAGAACCGTAGAAATTAACTGTAATCGTCTCTAATAGATGCATCCGCTATGACTGATGCCATTTCTGTCCTACTCGTTGATGACCACGCCGAGTTTCGGCAGGGGTTGCGCACCTTACTGGGGTTTTATACCAACGGACCTGCCAACTTTGAAGTCGTAGCCGAAGCTGCATCTGTAGACCAGGCCATCGAGATGGTTGAAACCCACAGTCCGATGATTGTCTTATTGGATATGGAACTAGACCATGGCACTGGTTTAGATGTCCTTCAACGTCTTAGGGGTTTGGGGGTGAATACTCGAGTGCTCAGTCTATCTGCCCATCGAGAAGATGAATGGATTTTCCAGGCGATGCAGGCTGGGGCAAAGGGCTATATTGCTAAAGACAAGCTAGCGACTCAGCTTTATGAGGCACTCCAGGCCGTACTGCAGGACAAAATCTATTTAGATCCAGAACTGGCTAGCGGATTCTTTCGCCTGTTTCACGCCAATGCTGGTCGCAACTTTCAGGCTAGTGTAGGGATCCGTCTGACCGAACGGGAGCAGCAGGTGCTCCATTGGTTAGTACAGGGTGCCTCCAACGAAAGGATTGCAAAGGAACTATATATTACAGTGGCAACTGTAAAAGCCCACCTGACCGCTATTTTTGAAAAGCTCAAAGTCCGCAGCCGCACCCAGGCAATTGTAAAAGCTATCAGGCTCGGGTTAGTCCAAGCCTAGGAAGGAGCAACACCCACCTAGCCCATCGACAACGCCCGTTCATTACTCACTAAAATAGTCCCAATCCTCCAAGCGACCTGTAAGGGTAAAAGCAGGGCAGTGCTTGCTGCTACCCTGCTGTCCACTCCAACCATCGTGCGTTCTACCTTGCCCAATGCCCTGCCTCGCTACTACCAAGAAATTCTTAGCCTATTAGGCACCACTCCCCGTTTGATTCAGTTGGTGTGGTCAGCGTCTCCCGGCTGGTTGATTTTTAGCATTGCACTCACCTTGGTTAGCTCGCTGGTACCGGTGGCGCAGCTCTATGTCGGTAAATTAATTGTCGACCAGGTAGTGCTAATTTTAGCGGGTAACACGTCTGGTTTTACTCCTTATCTATCTCTACTAGTGCTTGCAGGCTTTGGCTTACTGCTGTTGCGCGAAATGCTCAGCCAGCTAAATAGCTATGCGAGTCGAATCTTGAGCGATCAATTTTTACTCCATGCCAATGTGGAGCTACTGCGGCAGGCTGTGCGTTTAGATTTGATCCACTACGAGTCCTCCGAGTTTCATGATGTGCTCAACCTGGCTCAGCAGAGCGGTAGCAATTATCCACTGCGGGTGGTGGAGCTACTATCCCGACTGTTGGGTTCCATTGCTCGGTTGATAGGGCTGCTGACATTGTTGCTGCGGTTTAGTCCCAGTGTGATTGGGCTACTGCTGGTAAGCGTTTTGCCCACATTCTGGGTGGGGATTCGTTATTCTTATCGACGGTTTTGGATGAACCGTCGTCAGACACCATCACGCCGTCTATCGGATTACTTTTATCAGGTGCTCACCGATCCCAAATATGTTAAAGAAGTGCGGTTATTTAATCTGGGGGAGCACATGGTGGAGGAGTACCGTACCATTCGCCATGAGTTTAACCAGGAGTCTCGTCGATTGGCCCGACAGCAGTCTGTGGCACAGCTATGTATCAAGTTGTTGGGAGGAATCGGGTTTTATGGTGCCTATGCTCTAGTACTGTGGCAAACCATAGGAGGTTTGGTCACTCTGGGTGACTTGACCCTCTATACAGGGGCGTTTCAGCAGGCCCAGGGGCTAATTGAATCGATTTTACTGAGTTTTGCGACACTCTATGAGTATAATCTCTATGTTTCTCAATATTTTGAGTTTTTAGATATATCTCCCCAGGTAATTAGCCCCCAATATCCAAAACTATTTCCTAAACCCATGGTGCAAGGGCTGCAATTTCAAGATGTGTATTTTACCTATCCAGGGTCAGCGCAGCCTACGCTTAAGGGAATTAATCTTACGGTGGCTCCTGGGGAATGCATTGCGCTGGTCGGTCTTAACGGTTCGGGTAAGACAACACTTTTAAAATTGTTGACCCGTCTTTACGATATTGATCAAGGTCAGATTGTTATTGATGATATCCCTTTACAAAAAATCTCTCTGAGCGACCTGCGAAGCCAGATTGGGATTTTGTTCCAAGACTTTGCTCGCTATGCCCTGGATGTGCAAGACAATATTGGCTTTGGTAACTTACCCCGTCGCCAAGACATAAACCTGGTGACCCAGGCAGCTGAGGGTGCTGGAGCAACAGCGGTGATTGAGGAGCTAGATCAGGGCTACCAAACTATTCTCGGTAAAATGTTCTCAGGTGGTGTGGATCTCTCCGGCGGCCAGTGGCAAAAGATTGGTCTGGCTCGAGCCTTTATGAGCGATGCCCAGATTTTGATTTTAGATGAACCCACAGCGGCGGTAGATGCGATCGCAGAACACGATCTCTTTCAGCGGTTCCGTCAACTCACCCAGGGTAAAATGACCTTTTTAGTTAGCCACCGGTTCTCCACTGTGCGCATGGCCGACCGGATTGTTGTATTAGACCAGGGCAAAATCATCGAAGTCGGTACCCATGAACAGTTGATGGCCCTCCAAGGCCAATATGCCGAAATGTTCGATCTCCAAGCCGAAAGCTATACCTGATCCCTTGCGTAGCGCCGTTCTATGGAACGGCGCTACACAAGGTTATATAATCAATTCCCATGGAAATCATCTTTATTCTCGTAGATTCCGAAGAGCCAGAGAATGTTGGCGCTGCCGCCCGTGCCATGCACACCATGGGTTATAACCGCCTGAGACTGGTTCGCCCTAAGGCCGATTACCTGGGAGAAAAAGCCATGGCCATGGCCCATGGCTCCCAATCCGTCCTCCAAACCGCTCAGGTTTACGAAACCCTGGCTGCGGCGACTGAAGACTGTGATTTAACCTGTGCCACGACTGCTCGACATCGCTATGAAAAACACCACTACACTTCTGTAAGAGACCTGCCGGACTATCTGCAGGCCAAGGGAGAATGGCTCCACCGGATTGCCATTGTGTTTGGTGGAGAACGCTCGGGGTTAACGTCCGCCGATATCGAAGCCTCTGACCTACTGACCACAGTCCCTCAGCATCAGCTGCAGCCTTCCCTAAATCTGGCTCAGGCCGTCATGGTGTATAGCTATGTGCTATCAGCTGAGCAAACTCAGGTGCAAATCACAGATCAACGGTTGAATCGTGAACCGATGCCTCCAGCAGAATATGCCAGCCTAAAACGACTGTTGCAGCGACTGATGGTGCGTGTGGGGCTGCCAGAGCGCTATCAAGGCTACGTGATGCACGGAATAGCTCGCTTAGAAGGCGAAGATCTCTATATAATCCACAAGCTGCGGGCAGCCTTTGACCATGCCCTGGACCAGGCCCTTACTGGGAAAGAAAACCCGTAAGAATTAGGGGCAGTAGGATCAGCAAACCACCAATAAACAACAGTGTGGCCGGATCAGTTTTAATAACAAACGGTTTTTTAGCCATGATTATAGATGCGTTGCTTTAATAACTTGAGGGTACTGCACGTTGGCAGTGCTCAACAACTATCTGTCTCAATAGTAAGTATCCATTGGACTCTGCATGGGGCTGTGGTACGCCTTTAAAGCTGAATATTTAAGCAACAACAGCCAACCTGATGCTGAATAACTGATGGCTCCCTCCCTTGCGGCCTTGGCTTAATGTGAGAGTCATTTCATACGATGAGTTGCTTATTTGTGGCTGCTAGAGCTACGCATTTGTGACCATTAAGTTGCGCATTTGTAACTACAAAGATCGGCCATTTGCACGTACAACTAGACGCTCAGGTAGCCTAGACTCCAGTTATGTGCAGCAGGTGATGTGATTCATGCCAACCGAACAGATGACTATTTATGTGCCCCCCAGGGTCAAGAAGGAAATAAAACAGCTGGCGGTGACCAGAGAACAATCTATGAACACTATTGTGGTGGAGGCATTGGAATTTGCGATCGCAAATTGGATGGCTCAAAATGGGCGCTGAGCTGATGGCAGCAAAAAACTATCAAACTTCAAAAGAGAGATGGTAAACAGTAAAGGAGATACACCCTGAGGGTTTGTGTCCTGCTCATAAAGAGCTGCTTGTTGGCAGCTTACACCCCGATTCCAAGCTCAGATTGGTTACTGAGCTTTCTACGCTATGGAATTAATAATAGGAGAAAATGATCTCCTAGCTGTGTTCGTGTCTGTGACTCTGACTATTCTTTGTAATTGCTTAATGTAGTGTTTTAGAACTGTAAAGCGTATTGTCGTTGGTGATTTTTGGGATGAATCAGTCTGTTGTAGTCGCTAGTTGTCGGCTGTTTGCAGCTTAATTCATCCCGACGATCATCAACGCCGCGCACTACGTTTTCTGATATTGATGCCATTGACGCGCGTTTTCTCTTACAGCGTCATATTCTTCGTTGGACATTTTGTCTAAATTTTTCAAAATAAAATTCATTCTTCCCTGGTTTTGTAGTTTGTCGCGGTGACGGGTTAAAAAGTCCCAGTAAAAAATTTAAATGGACAGGCGTCGTCTCCAGTGCGGGGCTTGGGATGGAACCAGGATTCCACCGCCTGGGCCGAGAGTCCATCAATCAAGGAGAAATGGCTGAAAATCATTAGCCGTTAGATGTGATGGTTGTAGCCTGTGCGCTAAAAATCACGGGGGCGTTTGGGGCGCTGATTAATTCGGCCTGACTACTCTACAGCTGATCCCCCAATATCCAAATTCCGACGGTCGTAATGTACTCGGCTGTTTTGTATACATTCTTTAACTTATGGGGTTTGTCTTGCCACGCGCTAGTATTTGCGTATATCAAATGTCCTGATGCATGAAATACATTGGGACATTTATTTGTTTAGTTGCCTATAGGCCATGGTTATCTGAAGATGACTTCGCGTTTGCAGTAGAGCCGACGCGCTTATAGGCAAGCTCAAGTTTGCGTGCATGTTACCCAAATCGGGAGGTTATCTCCATGAGTGCCGCTGAAGCCACCCCCTGTGTTCTCCTGGTAGAAGCGAACGAAGAATTAGCCCACGATGTCAGCAACGACCTGCGAGAGTCGGGCTATATTCCATTAGTTGCTACCACCATAGATTCTGGTATTCAAGAGGTGCGTAACCGTCATCCGGCGCTGATTGTCGTCAATCGGATGCTGGCCGGAGAATCGGGATTAGATCTTTGTCAGCAGCTGCGATCGGAGGGTGATCGCACCCCCATGTTGCTAATGATGGCCCGCGACAACCTGGACGACCGGGTGGCCTGCATTGAAGCTGGAGCCGATGATTATTTTCTTAAGCCCTACCGTAGCGATGAATTCCTTGCCCTGGTCAGCGCCTACCTACAGCCCAGCGAGAACGGCGTCGAGCAGCTAGTCTTTGGCGAACTTACCCTTAACGTCACCAATCGCCAAGCTCTGCGCGGCAGCCGCGTTATTGATCTGACCATGAAAGAATTTGAGCTGCTCAAATATCTGATGGAACACCCCCGCGAGGTGCTCACCCGTGAGCAGATTCTAGAAAATGTCTGGGGCTATAACTTTATGGGCGAGTCCAATGTGATCGAAGTGTATATTCGCTATCTGCGCTTAAAAATTGACGCCGAAGGCGAAAAGCGATTGATCCAAACTGTCCGCGGCGTCGGATATGTACTACGTGAAACGTAGGGTGGGCAAGGCCCATTGGCAGTAGGCAATAGGCGTTGGGGTAGATTAGTCAAGGTATGTAGGCTTTGCCCGCTTGGATAGGAATCCCAACATTCCCTGTAAACATTGACACTTAGCAGAGGATAATCCGCGTGATCAATTGGCGTACTAGGCGATATTTGCCCCTATTAGGCCTATGTTGCCTGCTGCTAGCTTGCAGTACCCCAGAATCTCCCGAGACCTCATCTCCTCCTGTCTCCCCTGCTCCCTCTGTTTCCCCGACTCTCACTGCCGAAACCAACGCCGCCGCTCCTTCCTCCATGCTAACTGGACCTGGCCAAGTGCTCCCTATCACTGCCCAAGCCACCATTGCAGGCGAAACCTTTGACCTGGAAGTTGCTCGTACCTCTGCTCAGCAGCAGTTGGGTTTGATGCATCGTAAAGCCTTGCCTGACAATCGTGGCATGTTGTTTCCCTTTAGTCCGGCTCGTCCTGTCGGCTTTTGGATGAAAAATGTGCCGGTTGGTTTGGATATGGTGTTTTTATATCAAGGCCAGGTGCAGGGCATTGCCGAAGCGCCACCTTGTTTAGCAGATCCATGTCCCACTTATAGTCCGGGCCGTTTACTGGTAGACAATGTGATTGAGCTACGCATTGGTCGGGCGGCGGAGTTGGGCCTGCAGGCAGGAGATCAGGTGGAGATTACATTTTTGGAAGAATAGGAATAGGGGCCATTTGTAGGGGCATAGCATGCTATGCCCCTACGATTTATCCGTTTTTATCGCAACACCTGACTGGCTGCCGATACGCCGCTACCGGGCTTGAAGCCTTCGTAGCCGAGGATTTGTAGTGTAGTTTCCAGGGAGGCGATGGTAGTGAGAATGTCGCGATCGCACACAAAGCCCAAATGACCAATCCTAAAGATCTTGCCCTTCAGGTGATCCTGACCGCCAGCCAGCGCAATATCAAACTGCTTACGCATGGTAGAGCGAACATCCTCAGGTTTGACAACGTCACCAGGGATGACGGAAGTAACCGCTGGGCTGCTGTACTCATCCGGAGCCAGCAACGGTAGACCCAGAGCCTTCATCGCAGCGCGACAAGCCTGCTTCTGACGCTCATGACGGGCAAAGATATTTGCCAGACCTTCTTCCTTCATCATTTCCAGGGCAGCCTGGAGGCCAAAGTATAGATTGACCGGAGGGGTGAAGGGGGTGCTGTTCTTAGCGAAGGACTTCCGGTACTTACCCAGGTCCATGTAGAACTTCGGTAGGGTGGCATTCTCATAGGCGGTCCAGGCCTTTTCGCTAACAGAGACAAAGCCCATACCTGGTGGGATCATAAAGCCCTTCTGGGAACCGGAGGCGACCACATCCAGACCCAGTTCATCCACCTTCAGGTCATAGGAAGCCAGACTAGTCACCGCATCTACGATGATGATGGCGTCACCGTGGGCTTTAACGTGCTCATTGATAGCTTCTACGGGGTTGAGCACACCGCTGGAGGTCTCACTGTGGGTAACGATTACAGCTTTGATAGCCTTTTTGGTATCTGCGGCCAGGGCTTTACCAAAATCTTCGGGATCGAGGGGAACGCCCCAGTCTGTCTGAATTACCTGGACATCCAGGCCAAAGGCTTTAGAGATTTGTGCCCAGCGGTCGCCAAATTTACCATTGCTGCCGACGAGGACTTTATCGCCAGCGCTTAGGAAGTTGATAATGCCCGCTTCAACGACGCCGGTACCGCTGGCGCACAGGGTTAAGACTTCATTTTTAGTTTGAAACAGCCACTGGAGACCCTCGTTGATCTCGGCGATGATTTTGCTAAAGTCACCGCTGCGATGGCCGATGGGATGTTTACCCATCGCTTGGAGAACCTTCTCGGGAACCGGTGTCGGTCCCGGAATCATTAGCATTGCTTTATTTTCCATGGGTTTGGGGGAGGATGTAAGTATAAGTAGGCATTGCTGATCCGCGACAGGATTGAATCTGATGGGTTCGTTCCATATACCAGCAATTGCAAAAGTGCATTCCCCAGAATCGCATAACTTCTGACGCACCTCCCCGCATTTTTGATGTGTTGTAAGGTTTGGGCAGGGGGCACGGGGGGCACGGGGCGAGGGCCTAACGCCGTTGCATGCGTTTGCAGTTGACACCGCCGACTAGTTTGCCAACTTTGGCGTCAAATTGGGTCCCGATAGGGGTGGTGTGCCATTCAGGATAGGAGACTTTGCAGGTATGTTCCTTGCCGTTGGCTGTGTCGATCAGCCTGAGGGTATAGGTCTCAGTGCGTTTGTCCTGGCGCTGACAGCCTAGCTGGGTAGAGCTACAGCTTTTGTAGGTAGGGTTGGGCCATTGGGGAATGTCGGCCAGACTATTGCCCGAAGCAACGGAGGTGGCTCCACCGCTGCTCCAGCGGTTGACGGTATAGCTACAGTAGCTGCCATAGATGGGTTCGCTGCGATAGGTGGTCTCGCAACTTCTTTCTTCGCGAAAGGTGCCATCCCCTTGATCGACCTGGCGGGTAGAACAGGTTTTGCCATCGGCTACTTTTTTGGTGTCTTTTTGACGACGGCTACAGCTAACATTATTGGCATCACCGGGGACTGAGTCTTTCCAATCGCTTTTAGATTGCTTCTGATAGGTTTCGATGGCGATAGAGCGGACCCAATGGTGATCGGCGACTTCGACTACAGTAGGTTCTTTCCATAGGGATAGCAGACCATAGCCGGTAAATAGTGTTGCAGCCAGCAAAAGGGGTCCGTAGGCGACGCAGCCGAGGCCTCCCAGCAGAGTGGCGGTCACTTTCTCGATCGGGGAACCTTGGGTAATTAGCGATCGCACTCCAACAGACTTCACCCCACTAGAACTGGTTCGATGCCGTTCTTTTGGCCTGACGCCTCGGGTCAATGCTTCCTGCGTAATTCGCTGCTGGCGCTGGAGTGCTAAGTTTTCTTTTAGATTTTGCTGGCCAAAGGCTCCACTGCCCGCGCGCGATGGCACCGTTGGTGCGGCCCCTGCATCATCTAGAGGTGCACCACAGCGCAACAAAATTTGGCATCTGCTTCATTAATGGAGTCACAGGCTGCACAGATTTTATCGTTGCCTTTGAATTCATAGTTTTCGACGGCAACTTTATCGGCATCCGAGGGAAAGTAACGCCAGGCTGGATCCTGCGGTGCTTTACACCTGGGGCAGGCCCGATGGGTTTTGGCTAGTAGCTTCTGGGTGCCGCAAAACTGGCAGTCCCATAGCATTTGGTAGACCTTGGACATGATGAAGCAGGGAGTTTGCTCGCGAAGCT
This sequence comes from Cyanobacteria bacterium P01_F01_bin.13, assembly GCA_039191365.1. Lineage (GTDB taxonomy): Bacteria > Cyanobacteriota > Cyanobacteriia > Phormidesmidales > Phormidesmidaceae > Leptothoe. The sequence continues at coordinate 25,825 of JBCCXQ010000031.1, forward strand.
CTCTGGAACAGGATGAGAACATTAGAAGGCTTTGGATAGCCTTGAATAGGATCTATCGTTGTGCAGACGACCCAATCATTACGCAGTATCAAGTTGCCTTGGTGTTGTCTTAAGATACCCATCAAAATGTAAGCATTGCTCCCTTATGTCACTATGGAAACTACGTTGCAACAGCTTCAGGTTCAAACGTTAACTGCTGAGGCATTTCGGCCTTTTGGGCAGGTGCTACGGCCGCAGTGGGATGGTAAGCCCTATGATGCTGAGGATGCCCAACTCAAGCTGGATGGGGGAATTCCGCGTTTTTATATCATGCAGCTGGAGCGTAAGGGGCGGCGATTTGATCGGATTACGCGGCATTTGGCTTGCACGCAGTGTTTGGGCTCGCTAGAGGGGAAAGAATGGCTGATGGGAGTGGCTCCGCCCTGTGAGGGGAGTGTGCCAGACCCGGAAAAAATTCGGGCGTTTAAGATTCCTGGGGATTGTTTTATTAAGCTGAATGTGGGCACCTGGCATGCAGGGCCTTATTTTGAGACGGATGTGATTAATTTCTACAATCTAGAGCTGAGTGATACGAATGTGGTGGATCACGATACTTGCAATTTGGGGAAGACGTTTGGGGTGAGTTTTGAGATTGTTGGGTGAGGGGGGTGAAGAGTGAAGGGATGAAGAGTGAAGGGTAGAGTTTTGAAGGATGTTGGTTAATTATGATTGCTGTAAAAGAGAGTTTTCCTCAACTGACGCCTGAAGAGTATTTGGTCTGGGAGGAGAAGCAGCTAGAGAAGTATGAGTATATTGATGGTCAGGTTTATGCCATGGTTGGTGGGACTGTCAACCATGGTCGTATTGCCATCCGCTTTACTTCTATGTTTGATACTCATGTGGACGATAGGGGCTGCATTACTGGCAATTCTGACATTAAGATCAATATTGTCGACACCAAGAATTACACTTATCCTGATGCCTGCGTTACCTGCGATGAACGTGACAAGAGTACCGATAAATACTTTACTTATCCTTGCCTAATTGTAGAGGTTTTGTCTGAGAGTACTGAAGCTTATGACCGGGGTGGCAAGTTTAGACTGTATCAAAAAAATCCTGTTTTGCAGGACTATCTTTTAGTGAATTCTACTCGCATTGAGATGGATTTATACCATAAAAAAGAGACGGGGGAATGGATGATTCTGAATTATCAAGCAGGTGATGTAATTGAGCTGAAAAGCATTGGGCTTAGTTTTCCGATTGAGCAGGTTTACCGTGGGCTGGAGCTTGAGTCGGCATCTTGAAGCTTATGGCTACCAATACTTTAGCACTGTGGGAAAAGTTCGACTAATTCCGCCTTGAGCATTTAGCGAAAAGAATGAGCGGTGGCTGATGAATAATAAAGGGATTAGCTGAGGGCAGCGACTAGGATGCGCATGAGATCGTCCAAGTCTTCGGGGACGCGATAGCTGTCTAGACCTTGTTGGAAGTGTTTGGTGTTGCGATTTAGCCAAGCAAATTGCCAGACTGTTCCTGTTGTTATGGCACCTATTAGCATGGGTTGTTCTGGGGTTTTTTCCCATTGGTCTAGGGCGATCATTTCGGCGATCAGTTGGGTAAAACCATAGTCTAGGTCTTGTCGTTTTGCTTCTATGACAAGCAGCTCTGTCTGAGTCCTTAATAGGTAATCTAAATACCCCTGTAATTGAGCACTGATTTTAAGGGGATATTCGATTCTTAGTTGGGCTTTTGTGTAATGCACTAGCTCTGATACCACTCGTGAGATCAATACTTCTCGTCTGGAGGTTTCGCTGGCCAAATCTACATAGGGAAGTATTTCTTCGATGCGGGCACTGAGTTCTTGAATGCGGTCTAGTTCTCCTTGATAGCGGGCCAAGCTAAGGCGCTGACGACTTAGGGTATAACCAAACTCAACGGCAAGCTCATCAGCTGGAATCTTAAGGTCAAAGATTTTGCTGAAGGTATAGGACTGATTGTGATCAAGCACCTGAACCATTATCTACTCCTAAAGCTAATGCCAGCTTTGACGATCTATTGGCATTGTGCGCCAAATTAGTTTGGCTTATTTCTATAACGGCTTATGTTTCATAACGTAAAGGTAGCTTTCTAATGCGTACAGCAGCCTTTGACATTGAATGCTGTAATTAATTACAATTTTAGTACATTAGAACCAAATAGTCATCATTGAATTAACACTATTTGGTCTGAATCTTGAATGAGGTAAGGGCTCAGGAGATTTAGAAAGTTGTAAGGCAAGAAAATGAATTGCAGAAGTTAGCAATCCTCAGATTCAGTTGGAGAGTATAAAATTGGGGCTTAGAGATTTAGAAATTCGAGAGGAGTATCGCAGTGATGGTTGCGATCTAATTCGAGATTTTTATATTCCTTGTTTGAGCCAAGCAAACATATATAGTCGTGCAGTGGGGTTCTTTTCGAGTACGTCTATGGCGGCAGTGGCCAAGGGGCTATCTGCTTTTGTGTCTTCTGGTGGGAAGATGCGTTTGGTAGCGTCTCCGTATTTTTCAGCTAGTGATATTGAAGCCATTGAAACTGGGTTACGTAAACGAGAAGAGATTGTGAGTGAAGCGTTGATTAGGTCGCTGGATGTAGAGCTTCAACAGGTGATTCAAAATAGATTAGCATGTCTGGCATGGTTATTGGAGAAGGGGATTTTAGAGATTAAAGTAGCGATTTCTGTCCAGTTACATCAAGGGATCTACCATGAGAAACTGGGGATTTTTGAAGATATTCATGGGAATTTTGTTGCTTTTACGGGGTCTGCCAATGAAAGTGAAACAGCATTAATTAATAACTTTGAGTGCATTGATGTGTATAGCTCCTGGGAGTCGAACGTTAGTGAACGGGCAAGGCGAAAGGTTGAGAACTTTGAGCGGTTGTGGCGGGATGAGACTAGTAATGTTGAGGTTATAGCTTTTCCGGAAGCGGCAAGGCGATCGCTTTTGAAATTTAGGTCTGCTTATGAGCCGACAGTGAATGATGAGTTGCAATGGGAGAAGAAGGCGAGAGAGGGGGATGGAGAGTGGAGAGTGGGAAGTAAAGAGAAAAGAGTGAAGGGTGAAGAGAATAGGGAAAGACTTCGTCAACCCAAGGATAAAGATGGTCTAGGGATTGTTTTAGAGGATAATTTAAGTGGACCGCAAATGCCTGACGGACTGGGGTTGCGTGGGTATCAGCGGCGAGCGGTTGATAATTGGTTTGGAAATAATGGTCGTGGCACTTTAAAGATGGCGACAGGTAGTGGCAAGACGATTACGGCACTTTCGGTTGCGGCGAAGCTGTATCAAGAGATTCAGTTAGAGGCTGTGATTATTGTTTGTCCCTATCGGCATTTGGTCAGTCAGTGGGGCAGGGAATGTGAGAAATTTGGGTTGAGTCCGATTTTAGCATTTGAGAATGTTCGGCGTTGGCAGGGAGAGCTTTCGTCGCAGCTATATAACGTGAGTGCGGGGAATCAGCCTTTTTTGGCTGTGATTACCACTAATGCGACGTTGACGGGGGCGGGATTGCGATCGCAACTCCCCCATTTCCCCGCTAAAACCCTCATCATCGGTGACGAAGCCCACAATCTAGGAGCACGCAAATTAACCGATAGCCTACCGCGTAATGTAGGGTTACGTTTGGCCCTCTCAGCAACGCCAGAGCGCTACTTTGATGATGTTGGCACAGAGGCAATTTACGAGTACTTTGGGCCAGTACTACAGCCAGAGTTTACCCTTCGGGATGCCATTAACCAGGGGGCGTTGGTGCATTACCGTTATTATCCAATTTTGGTGGAGCTGACGGAGGCGGAGGCAGAGCGCTATGCCAAACTGACCGCCAAGATAGGTCGGGCAGCGGTAGAGGATGCGGATATGGAGTCTAACCAGATACTGCAAGCGCTGTTGACCCAGCGAGCAAAGCTGATTGGCTCGGCGGCAAATAAGCTAGAGGCGTTGCGGCAACTGATGAGGGATCGCATGGATACGTCCCACACCCTGTTTTACTGTGGTGACGGTTCGGTGGAGCAAGATACCTCGGAGGAAAGTCGGCAACAGCTAGCGGCGGTGACTCAACTGTTGGGGCATGAGTTAGGCTATCGGGTAAATACTTACACAGCGGAGACGACCTTAAGTGAGCGGGATGAGCTGCAGCAACAGTTTGCTAGTGGTGAGCTACAGGGGCTGGTGGCTATTCGGTGTTTAGATGAAGGGGTGGATATTCCTGCCACCCAAACGGCGGTGATCTTGGCCAGCAGTGGTAATCCTCGACAGTTTATTCAGCGTCGAGGGCGGGTACTAAGACCCTCTCCAGGCAAAGATCGGGCCACCCTGTTTGACATGATGGTGATGCCGCCTGACTTAGGGCGAAAACATAATAATACGGAGCGTAATTTGCTGCGTCGAGAGCTACAGCGGTTTGCGGAATTTGCCCAACTGGCTGACAATGCTGGGCAAGCTAGGCTCAAACTGCTTAATATCCAGAAACAGTATGACTTGCTGGATGTGTGATAAAAAGACCCATGGATAAACAGCTAGAGCTTGTGCCTAAGAAAACGACTAAAAAAACTGCCTCCAGCAATGTAATGGAACCTCTGACCAGTGCGCCTGCTGAGGTGCAACGGATTATGGTGCGGGTGCTAAAGCTGGAACAGGAGCGCATAGACCGTAGCGATCGCGGATTGATTAATGACACAATTCTCAAAATTGTCAAAGAAGAGGTGCAATGAAGCTACTGTCGCTGAAGCTGTTTAACTTCAGACCGTTTTATGGGGAGCATCAGCTTACATTTGCCAAAACGAACGAGCGCAACATTACGGTAATCCATGGCAATAACGGCTCGGGTAAAACGGCGCTGCTAAATGCCTTTACCTGGGCCCTGTATGAAAAATTTACGGCAGCGCTGGCTTCACCTGAAAACCTGGTCAATCGTCGTGCCCTGGCGGAAGCGAAGAAGAAACAGCCGATTGATTGCTTTGTGGAGGTGGCCTTTGAGCATGATGGTAAGCAGTATCGCATTAAGCGGAGCTGTCGGGCCTACCGTCAAGGGGATACGGTGGAGCACACCAGTAGCGAGTTGTTTATGCAGTTTGTGGGGGACGATGGGCGTTGGTCCACGTTACCCAGTTCGCAACAGCCGGAGGATGTGATCGGGCGGATTTTGCCCAGGAGTTTGCACCAGTATTTTTTCTTTGATGGGGAGCGGATTGAACAGATTGTACGCTCAGGGAATCGGGCGGAGATTGCGGAGGCCACCCAAAAACTGTTGGGGGTGAAGGTCATTGATAATGCCATTAAGCATTTGACTAATGCTCGCAAGAGTTTAGAAGATGAGCTAGATGGCATTGGCGATGCGGAGACAAAAAGTCTCCTGGCACAAAAGCGTGGTGCGGAGAAAGAAGTGACTGGGCTGCAGGATCGGCAGTTAGAAATCGATCAGGAGTTGGAGAATCAGGCGACTCTGCGACAGGAGTATAGTCAGCGATTGTTGGAACTCACGGAAGTGCAGGAGCAGCAGCGACGGCGAGAGATTTTGGAAAATCAGGTGCAGGAACTGCGGGAGCGGCTGCAAGATTCTAAAAAGGTGCTGAAGCGGGCGATTTCGAACCAGGGGTATACGGTATTTCTGCCTGGCATTGAGGAGAAGTTTCGGGCGATTGTAAAGGACCGGGAGGATAAGGGGGAGCTGCCTGCGGATATTAAGCAAACGTTTGTGCAGGAACTGCTAAACCGGCAGCGCTGCATTTGTGGGGCGGAGTTGCATAAGGGCTCACCCAATCGAAAAGAGGTGACGGCCTGGTTGCAGAAGTCGGGGCTGGCGGATGTGGAGGCGGCGACTTACCGGATTGAGGCCCAGGTGAATGAGCTGGGGCGGCAGCGGGAGGAGTTTTGGCAGGTGGTGGACCGGGAACAGGGGAATATTGGTCGCTATCGGCAGACGTTGAGTCAGGTGGAGACGGAGTTGGAGGAAATTCGGGATCAGCTGCGGCAGAGTCCTCGGGAGGATATTCGTGAACTACAGCAGCGGTTGGATGAGACGGATGGGGCGGTGCAAAGTCTGACGCTGGAGAAGGGGGCGAATGAGGAGAAGATTAGCCGCTATAAGCTGGAGGCGCAGCAGTTAAGGAAGCAGATTCGCGATCGCAAACTCAATCAGTCGCGGCAAAAGCTAGCTCAGGAGCGAATTGAGGCGGCACAGGATGCGATTGATCGGCTAAAGCTGCTGAAGGCAAATCAGGACGAGCGGTTTCGGCAGGAGCTAGGGGATAAAATTGCTGAACTGTATGGTCAGATTTCGTTTAAGGAGTATATGCCGAGGCTGAGTGAGCGGTATGAGCTGAGCCTGGTGGAAAGTATTGGTGGTCAGGATGCGTTGGTGGGGGCCTCGACGGGGGAAAATCAGATTTTGAGTCTGGCGTTTATTGGTGGGGTGATTGAAAAGGTACGGCAGTGGAGTGCTGAGGGGTTGGTGATGGGACCGGATAGTAGTACGTTTCCGGTGGTGATGGATTCGCCGTTTGGCAGTTTGGATGAGATTTATCGGCGGCAGGTGGCGAGGTTGATTCCGGCGTTGGCGGATCAGTTGATTGTGATGGCGTCGAAGACGCAGTGGCGGGGTGAGGTGGCTGAGGAGATGACGGAACGGGTGGGTCGGGAATATGTGTTGCTTTATAATTCGGCGAAGGAGGATTGTGAGCCGGATTCGATGAGGATTGGGAAGGAGGTGTATCCGTTGGTGCGGGAAAGTGATAGTGAGTTTGAGTATACGGAGATTGTTGAAACACTCCATTAATTGTCCTTTCTTTCTATTCCTCACTAAAGTTAAAGCAATTAGTAATAATCCAAAATCATGGAAATCACCTTAAAGCTTGAGCAAATCGAGTTTGTCCAAACGCAGATTACAAAAGGTCGCTATTCCAACGCTGACGAGGTAGTGAGTTGTGCACTGAAGCTATTACAGGCTTGGGAACTGGAATACGAGCAATGGTTGGGAAAAACTCGCTCAAAAGTAGATGTTGGTCTAACGCAGGTTCAGCAAGGAGACGTGTTTGAGTTAGAAGCAGTAACAGAGTCACTACAGGCAAAAATCATGAATTTGCTGGAATATTAAGCAATGAGGAAGCTGAGGGCATTCAGGCAGTTATTCAAAAAGAATTTGAGCAGATTTAGTAGTTGGTTAAAATAATCGGAGGATAGAACTTGGAAACATTTCAACAGGAAAAACAGATAACTATCGTTTCTGCAGATGGAGAAAGAAGAGTTCCGCTATCAGTATTAGCGGATGAAGATCCAAGGATCGCTGAACAGATCACTTCGACTCCATTACCGATGGATCAGATGCATCACAAACTTAGACAGGCGTTAGAGAAAAATGGATATACGTCACGGGAAAAGGTTGTTGAGCTAGTGAGAGAAGTGAGACAAGAGATGCTGGCAGAACAGGAATCTAATCAGGCGACCGGTGCTTGATACCTAAAGAAATACCTAAGGTAATGAGTGATGGCATTAGCTCGCATTCAAATTGATCAAGAAAAAGCTGCTTTCGTTAAAGCTCTAAGAACTTCAGAATCAGGTATAGGACCGTTTCAGACTTATGCAGATGTTATGGCCTTTGCGGCTGCAGTTGGCATCAAACATGGCAACCGACTGCCCCTTGGCAAGTTTTCGCGCTCAGATCCCGATCCAATACCGCAAGATCAGTTTAAGGACGAAGCATTAATCCGATTGATATCTGTTGTTACCAGTGAAGACCCGAGAATTCTGTCTGATACGGATGAAGATGACACACACCGTGTGAAGATTTTCCAGGAATACGCCAATGGTGGTCTGGAAATTTTACAGCAGAAGCTTCAAGGAGCCGTTGATTACTCTGAGCAAATCCTACTCGTGCTACGTTCCGAAATGACAACAGATAGTAATCTAATCGATACATTAAGCCTAAAACAGTTATTATCATCCTAAAACTGCTAGAGGTTCTGACTAATGCCATTAGCACGGGTGCAAATCGATGTTAGAAAAGCGGAGTTGGTCAAGGCTTTAAGAGCTTCAGAAGCCAGTACAGGACCGTTCCAAAGTTATGCAGATGTAATGACCTTTGCCGCTGCAGTTGGCGTCAGGCACGGAAAGCGCGTCCCTATCAGCAAGCAGTCTCGCTATGATCCTGATGCAGTGCCACAGGATCAGTTTAAGAATGAAGCACTTATCAGCATGGTTGCTGTGGTTGATACGCTGGAGCCTAAAATTTTATCGGAGACAGATGACTGTGACTATGGCAGAGTTACAATCTTCCAAGAGTATGCCAATGGTGGTTTAGAGGTCTTAGAGGAAAAACTCAAAGGAACAGTTGACTATTCAGAACAAATCTTACTAATTCTCAAAAGTGAGTTTATCGAGAATCAAAATGATCGCAAGGTTTACGAACTTAAAGACTTAATTGGTCATCAATTATAAAAAATGCAAGCCGGTATCGAACAGCTAAAAATATTAGATTACTACGGTAAAAAGTTTTGCAAAATAAGAGTAGATCGAGCACATGGTGTAGCTCCCCATAAGCCAATTCTCTTGCTTTCGGTTATTGAGCATTTTCAGAAGGCGATTATCCTTGAAAATAAAATTTTTCTATCATGTCAGCTAAACCAGTGTTTTCTAAAGTATTGGAGTTATCTTGGATCAGCCTCGCACAATCCAGATATTTCTAAGCCATTTTTCTTTATGAAGAGTGGGAAGTTTTGGCATCTTATGCCGAGACCCAAGTATCGAAAAATTCTATCTAAGAAAATAAAGCTTAAAACGTTTTCAGAAGTACAGCGTGCAATAGAATTTGCATATCTAGACGAAGATCTCTTTGATTTACTCAAACAAACAAAGTCGCGTAATTGTTTACGTACTGTTTTAATTTCCCGGTGGTTTCCGGGAAGACTGTCTGAGATTCTGGAAATTTCAGAAACCGATATTTCCAGGGAACCACCTATTTATACGCAGGAAGCTTACGAAAAATTCTATGAGCTAGGGTACCGCCTGTCACTGTAAATATGGCAAAAGACTTTAAATACTACAGTCATAAGTTTAAGAAATTACGGGTGGATCATTCACGTGGAACTGCTCCATATCAGCCGCTGCTTTTATTGGCATTACTTGAACTCATTGATCAGGGAATTGTCACAGGTAATCAGTTTAAAGTTTCTCCAGAACTGATTTCAATCTTTATTCAATATCGCGATCAGCTAAGTTTGCCAAAGTTCAAAGCTGACCCAGCCCAACCCTTCTACCATATGAGTCGGCCTAAAAATGCCTTCTGGCACTTAATGCCCAAAGCTGGTCATGAGTTGATACTAGAATCTAAAGTTCGCCTCAATACCCTTCGTAAGTTGAGAGACCATATTGAGTATGGTTTTCTAGACAGTGAGCTTTTCGAACTTCTTAAGAGCCGAGTAACCCGAAGTAGCTTTATTGCAGAAATTTTACAGACCTGGTTCCCTAGCAAACGAGATATGCTAGAAGAGCTCTTTCAAGTTAACTCTTTTGAGCAATTTCGTTGGTCTCTACGTGAAAAGGGTGGAGCTGTTTACTCCACGGAAGAACTATCCAAAGAGGAAGAAGCTGATGCCATTGTGCGTGATGCTGCGTTTAGACGTAATGTGATTTCACTCTATGATCAACGCTGTGTATTTTGTCGTTTGAAAGTCATTAGCTACTCTAACGAGAATATAGTTGATGGAGCCCATATCAAACCCTTTTCTACATTCCGAGATGATCGATATACCAATGGTTTAGCTCTTTGTAAAAATCATCATTG
>JBCCXQ010000032.1:0-34475 GCA_039191365.1 Cyanobacteria bacterium P01_F01_bin.13
ATGATCAATATCTTTTCAAAGTGCTAGCTCAAGGAGAGAAAACGAGTGCCAAATTGTAAATAAACGTATGCGTTCGCCCTGAGCAGATACCCATGCCGATTGTCGGTCTGTGCGCCTTGCCAATGCCCATGGTGTAAATTGATACAAAATCTCAACTTTTATCAAGAATCTAACGCTTATTTTTAGGAGTGCTTGAAAACTGTGACACGGGTTCGAAACACCTGAAGTGGAGCCCCTCTCAGAATCTAGACTCTGTGTTTTATGTCAAACATTGATTTCCCCAAGAGAAAAGCCTACAACCCTGCTCCAGACTATACCCGTCCACTTTTAAAGCTCTCTCTAGAGCAACGGCAACGGCTCCTAAAACGACTTACATTTCTCTATGGGGAAACTGCGGCAGCACATCATATACCTGAGTTAGAGCGCTTGCTCAAGGTTCACGATGCCCACAAAACACTGGAGAAAAAAGCAGAGAATGGACACTTTAATCCGAACAACAGATTTACCCAGCAAGATATCGCCCTAATCACCTATGGTGATATTTTGCTCAGTGATTCCGCATCGCCTCTGGCCACGCTAGCTGATTTTTTAGAATGTACCTCTGGTCTCAGGGGTGTTTTTAACATTGTCCATATCCTGCCATTCTTTCCCTACAGCTCCGATCGCGGCTTTTCGATTACTGATTTCAGAACGGTTGACCCCCACCTGGGCTCTTGGAAAGATATTGAGTCTTTGAGTGTGCGCTATCGCCTGATGTTTGACGGTGTATTTAATCATGCATCGTCAAAGAGTATGCCCTTCCAGGAAATGCTCAACGGCAATCCAAACTATCAAAATTTTGCCACCACCTATCGCTCCCCCGATGAACTCACCCCTGAACAGCGGGCCATTATTGTGCGCCCACGCACATCGGACATATTGACCCAGTACCAATCCATTGAGGGGCCGATTTGGGTTTGGACTACGTTTTCTCCAGATCAGATTGATCTTAACTTTACCAATCCTAAGGTTCTTCTGGAAGTTATTGATACGCTGTTGTTGTATGTCCGGCGGGGGGCCGATATTATCCGTTTAGATGCCGTTACCTATCTGTGGGAGGAACCGGGTACTCCCTGCGCTAATCTGGCTCAAACCCATGAGGTGATTAGGCTCTTTAGGGATGTGCTCAATATTGCAGCCCCTCAGGTAGCGCTAACGACAGAAACCAATATTCCCCATGCAGAGAATGTTACCTACTTTGGGAATGGCTATGACGAAGCCCAGATGGTGTATAACTTTGCCCTGCCACCATTGGTGCTCTACACATTTTATCAAGAGGATTCCACAGACCTCTCTAAATGGGTCCACACCCTAGAATATCCCTCTGACGCTATGACATTTTTTAATATTCTTGACACCCATGATGGTATTGGGCTACTGGGAGTCAAAAACATTTTGTCAGAACAGCAAGTTAGCTCTATTATTCGATGTGCCAGGGAACATGGTGCGCTGATTTCCTATCGCACTGCGGAGGGCGGCATTGAGGAACCCTATGAGATTAATTCTACCTGGTTTAGCGCCTTGAATCTAGATAGCGAGGATGAGGATCTGGAACTACAAATTAAGCGCATGGTGGCATCTCGAAGTATTTCCCTGGTGCTCAGGGGGATTCCTGGCATTTATTTACATGGCCTTGTGGGCACTCGTAACAATATTGAAACGGTCCTAAAAACAAAGGTAAAACGGGATATTAATCGTGCGGTTATCCGCTCTGCTGACCTCAAACAAGAGCTGAAAAATTCTGAGTCCAGGGTAGCTCAGATGATTATCCAACTCAGCCGATTATTGGATGTTCGAGTCAGTAATAAGGCATTTCATCCCAATGGAGAGCAAAAAGTGTTTCAGCTGGATCCAGCTGTCTTTGCTCTGTTACGAATCTCGCCAGACTGTGAACAACATATTTTGACCTTGACCAATGTGACGTCTCGACGCTGTCAGATCAGTATTCCTTTAGATAAGTTAGGTGTTGCAGGTATCTATACGACTGTTTCAGACCAGACTGACCTCCTTAGCGATCAGTCTGGCAAGCCTTTCTGTGCGATTCCCCAAGATAATTACTGGTATGACCTGATGGGGCGTCGCGGCTGGCGGATTGTGGAGAATAGGCTAGATGTTACCCTGGCTGCTTATGATGTCGCCTGGTTGATTCCGCTGATTGAGCTAGAACAGATGATTGAGTAGTAAGTACAGCTAGCAGATTATTTAACATGCCAGCGGCAGCATTTTATCGGTATCTCGTCCAGCGACGGAAGATGGCTGAGAGGGAAAATCATCTGGGAAGAGACCATAAAACTTGGCAACTGCTTTTTTAACTATTAGGGAAAGTAGGCTGCCATGATTGAGTAGTTCGAAAAGGCAAGGAGATCCGTCTGGAAAGAGTAGCTGGCTAGGAGACACTCCCCATTCGTCGTGTGACCAGCGTTGCAGGTAGTAGAGATGCCCTTTGTAAAAGAGGGGAACGTATTGGAAACGGATGTGTTTGCGCTGAGGATGTTGACGATGGTGCTGGAGCAAAATGCAACCCTGAGCAATGAGAGCGGTTTGGATAAATTTGGGCACGCTTTTCCAGGAAATGGGTCCGGGCTGATGGGCCCCGATAACTGGTTTATTATCGAGCTTTTTCATAATGACCTCTCAGGATGCTCTACACCCATAGGGTAGAGCATGATTCTGAAGATGTTATGGGGAGCAAACAATTGGGTAAGCGACTCATTTGCTCGGTGTTATGGGCTTGATATTACCTGTGAGGCGTATTTCGAGCTAACCCACATATCAATTTTGGGTACTCTGTCGTTATCTACTGACGATTTTCCCAGGGGAGCTCTGGGGCCATACTCCGGCACGGCATGCAATCCATGATATTTACCCACTAATGGCACATGAGCATCAATGGCACACCAGTTATTGGGTGCGCATCGGCTGTCTGGCAGTTTGTTTCTTTCTGAGCGCGCAACTGTCCACTAATGCGCTAAACATTGAAGCATCGGCCTCCCCGCTTTGGCCCCCGGCTGGGATTGCCCTGGCTGCCTTATTAATCTATGGTCAAAAACTATGGCTCGGTGTTGCTTTGGGTGCCCTTTGGGCATCGTTGGCCGATCAGGTTCACTGGTCGCTGGCGCTGGCGCTTTGCTTTGGCAGTGCCTTGCAGGCCCTGGTCGGTAGTCATTTTCTCAGGCGTCGATGGCAGCGTAGTTTGCAGCTATATGACTGGCAGCTGGACGATCTGCTGACATTTGTAGGATTGGGGGTACTGCTCACCCCGTTAATTAATTCTATCTACAGTACGGTGGTTGGCTACCTGTTTAAGGTAGTGACTGCTCAAAACCTGATCCAAAATGCCATTGTGATTTGGCTTGGCGACGGTATGGGTATTTTAGTACTCACGCCTCTTTTGCTTGCCATTGTCGCTGGGCAGCAACGACAACAGACTTTACGACTGGGCTCCCGCTGGGAACTGGGTCTTTGCCTGGGAATGCTGATGGTGATTAGTGCCATGGTGTTTGGAGCCCAGACCGATAGTGCGATCGCAAAATACCCCTTAGAATATCTCCCCTTTCCCTTTGTTGTCTGGTCTGCCCTACGGCTAGGGCTGCGGGGAACCACCCTGGCCAGTTTTCTCGTATCGGTAGTTGCTGTGACTGGAGCCGTCCATCGTGGCGGTCCCTTTATTACCAAGGCTGACGGTAACCTAAATGAGGCCATATTACTGTTGCAAATCTATGCCGCCGTGATTAGTATGACGGCGCTGGTCTTGTCGGTGGTGGTAACAGAACGTCAGCAAAGCAGAGCCAAACTTGCCCGGAGCGAGGCCAGCTTAGTTAATGCCCAACGTATTGCACAGCTGGGAAACTGGGACTGGAGCATTGATATCAATGAGAAACTTCTTGACAAAACTCTCAATAGTAAAACAACAAAAAACGGCGGCAATACTCTCTTGCCTGACAACAGTTCCCTGGCTTGGTCCAACGAACTCTATACGCTGTTGGGCTACCCAGTGGGTGCCGTTCCCCCCAGCCAGTCTCTGTTTCTAGAGCGGGTGCATCCGGACGATCAGCGGCGGGTTGGCCTGGCCTGGAATGTAGCCCGTACCCACCAAAAACCCTACCGTCTAGACTATCGACTCACCCTGCCCGACGGCACAGAACGTACCGTCAATGAACATGTGCACATTGAGCCGGATCGGATTACGGGTACCGTCCAAGACATTACTGAACGCAAACGAGCGGAAGCGGCCCTACGGGAAACAGAAACGGTGCGGGCCACTATGTACCGCTACCTGAGTCAGGATCTAGCCGAGCAATTATTGGATAGCAAAAATGCTCAACTGGGGGGCGCCCGACGGTTTGTTTCAATTTTATTTGCTGATATTCGCAGCTACACTAGCTTGACGGAGCAGCTGTCTCCAGAAGAGGTGGTAACCCTGCTCAACCAATACTTTGAGGCCATGGTGGATATCGTTTTTGACCACCGAGGCACCCTGGATAAGTTTATTGGCGACGCCATTATGGCGGTATTTGGCTCCCCCATTCCCCAGGCGGATCATGCCCAGCGCGCAGTGGAAACGGCTCTGGGCATGCAAAAACAGCTGACCCACTTTAATCAACAACAGCAGCGCCAGGGGCTACCCACTATTCAAATTGGCATTGGGATTAATTCTGATGATGTGATTACTGGCAATATCGGTTCCAGCAAACGCATGGAGTTTACAGCCATTGGCGACGGGGTAAATCTTACCTCTCGCATTGAGAGCACCACTAAGTTTTATGGTTGCTCTATCATTATCAGTGAGAATACCTACGCGCTATGTAAGGATACTATCTGGGTCAGGGAACTGGACTATGTCTGTGTGCGGGGCAAGCGGCAGCCAGTATATCTGTATGAAGTGTTGGGATTGCGATCTCACCCTCTCAGTACGGCCCAGCAAGACCAGTTAGCCCTTTATGCCAACGGTAGAGCCTATTATCAGCAATGTAAGTTTGACCTGGCCATCGAAACCTTTAGCACATTGCTCCGAGTAGTTCCCAAAGACAAGGCCACCCAGCTTTACCTAAAGCGTTGCCAGCAGCTACAGCAGCGTCCCCCCCAAAGCGATTGGGATGGTTCATGGCAACTACAAGAAAAATAGACGGGTAGTAAAGTTAGGCCAGCAGATTCTTTTTGAATACAAGGCTACTACTTACTCGGTTAAGAAAACCCATTATTGTCAATGTGCCACTTGAGAGGGCGGAATGTCGGGTATATACAGCAGTATGTTCTAGAGTTAAGCTGAAACTCAGTTGACAAATAGGCTGTAAATATTCTCAAAAAACCAAAAAAGATAAGCCGATTTGCTCGTTAATTAGTTTGTCTACCTCTTTACCTGTCCTTAAGCAAATAGAAAATTGCTCTTAGTCAGGTAATTAGTTTGCCTTAATTTAGCATAGCTACATTCTTCGTGTTCTGAATAAATAGCCACGGAGTGTAGTTATGGTTAAGGTCGCCCAATTTTTCAGCACAGTTGCTGCTGGTGGGCTGACTGCTACATCTGCAGTTGCTCAAAGTATCGCCATCGACGGTTCTAGTAATGTTTCCCCATCACTGAGATGTTGTACCTTAGAATTATTAGAATGCTCCCTCATCACTAGTTCTAGTAATGTTTTCCCCATCACTGAGATGTTGTACCTTAGAATTATTAACGTGTTCCATCATTACTTAGCTGTCCTTAAAGCAACATCAGAGGGAAAATAATGATTGCCTTGTGGATTATTGTGGCAATAGTTGCAGGATTTGGCCTCACAATGCTGCTTGGCGATCGTTTACTAAAACAGTCCCTTAACCATGAAGGCATATGTCCAGTATGCAATGGAGAAAGCGGCCCCTGTGAACATTGCAATGGCTTTGGTCTGATTGTCGATGTAACTAAGACTCCGTCATCCCTGCCTCAATCCAGCGACAGTATAAAAGAAGTAGAAGCAGTAGAGAAATAGATAGGAAGAATGGAGTAGGGGATTACTTCTATCTCCTACTCCATTCCCACCTCACCGAAATTTCCTAGTTCAAGCAGGTATCTATCCTTTAAGCCAGTTTACAAATAGTCTCTCCACCCTGCTCGATCCAGCCATAAATCATGCCAGATGTGGAATGACCAACAGCACATTTTCCACTGCGATCTACCACTATCACACCCCCTAGCCCCTGCACTTTGCTGACCAAATAATCAATGCCCGCTGTCGCCGCAGATTGGGCATCCATCTTTTGAAAGTAAACAAAGTCCGCAATCATTTTGCAGAGCACCGTTCGTTGAAATTGTTCTCCATACCCGGTAGCCGAAACCGCACAGGTCTCATTGTCGGCAAACACACCGGCACCAATGATGGGACTGTCACCTACGCGCCCCCAGCGCTTATTGACAATGCCCCCTGTAGAAGTGGCGGCAGCTAAATTACCGGCACAGTCACGGGCCACTGCACCGATGGTCCCCAATTTTTGGCTCGGTCTAGCTGCCTCATGGTCCAACATCATTCCCCCCATCTTTTGCGCTTCACGCCACTGACGAACACGGGTTTTAATCACAAAATAGTCGTTGTCCATACGCGGTAACCCACAGAACTTAGCAAACTCACGCGCTCCTTTGCCGATGAGCATGACGTGTTCACTTTTTTCTAATACCTGGCGTGCCAGCATCGTTGGATTTTTAATTGAGGTAATGCCCGCCACTGCACCAGCCTCAAATGTTTTACCATCCATGATGGCGGCATCCATTTCAACTTCGCCATATTCATTGAGGACAGAGCCTCGACCTGCATTATAAAGGGGATCATCTTCCAATTGAGCAGCGCACTGTTCTACCACATCCAACGCACTGCCGCCCGTTGCCAAAATATGACGACCGTTCTCTAAGATGCGATAAATACTCTCCATAAATTCGGCTTCATTTCCCTCCCGTTTAATCTGTTCCAAAGCGCCTGCACCGCCGTGGATAATAAGAGAGAAATTTTCTGACATGACTTAATGAAATTTAAAAGACCTGGAAACCATCGTTACCACACTCATACAGTTAGTTGAACTCGTGGTTTGGTTACTGTGGCTACAGAAGTATCGCATACTATATAGGCCGAAGTCAGCACAACTAACTATGAACTCGCTCCAAAACTTGGGCATCAGTGTCCGCTCACTTTCAGAGAGGGCTACTTGGGATCTAGACATGGCTGAGCTGGAAAGCTTGCGCATCAGGACAGAGCTGATGCTTGCATTACGGCGACATATCCAACGGCAGCAATGGACTCTAGAAGAGGCTGCTCGCATCTTTCGGCAATCGTCTCCCCGGATGCAAAACCTTATCAACGGTGAAATTAGCCGTTTCTCTGTGGAGGATCTGATCCAACTGCTCACTCGGGCTGGACTAACGGTAAACATGTCGATTCAGGCATCGTCTGCCCCCACCGATAGCATCTACACAACCAGTGATACCGTCGACGGTCGATGAACCGTCACATGAATATTTCCTCATCGTCATTCAGAAAAACCCATAGCTACGGATTTGTTGAGTGAGCCCCACACCAAACCATACATCTAAATACTTATAGGACAGTTTCCCAGGGGAAACGGGGTATCACTTTACAGTTTTGCTTTCTCTATGTCATGAAAGCAAAACATCGTTAATTTCCACATACTCTGGAGCAGTATCTGAAAAAGTTGGCTATTTGATAGCTCCACAATTCCCAGTATTGGCAAGAATGAGAATCCTTTAAACAAGGTCATTTTCCTGAAGTAATCGTCCTTTGGTATCAAGAATTCGGGGAGATTTGTCCCCCGAATTTATCAATATCTCAACTTAATTTAATATTTCTAGTCTTGCGTCAGTGATGCAGCATACTTCATGCTGTTGCGTGGTTGGAGGTCGGGAGAAGAACAATCATCGCTGTTTGAGTTAGCTGTTTAGGTTCGTTGTCACTCTGAGCATTTTACAAATGAAGATCTTTAACCATGATATTTTGATGAGCACTCTGGATACCAACAGAGGAATTCATCTTTTTTCAGGACGAGCACTAGGATTGAGTTCTCCAGGGGATAAAGTACAACTGCACCCAGATTTAGCTGTCGATTGGCCAGCCATACGAGAACATTATTCACGTATTGGTTTAGAGCACAGTAACAACATTCTCTGGACTGTAGATTTTGAGGAACTAACTCAACAGTCTTCTGAGCATGTGTCCGTTTACTTCTTTGGGCATGCGTTTGAGCATGACCAAGAGTATGCAAAGCTTTTACGTCAGTTGGACAGCAGCTGGTATCAGGTTGTTCAATACATGAACTCCAAGAACAACTTTGTGGAGTTAGCCTACCAGTTGGGGGTGGATGTACCATCCACTGAATGTTTTAACCATCGTGGCGAGCTGGGAAATCTGGAGGCCTTCTCCTATCCCTGTTATGTAAAATTGGCTGTATCAGACCATGGTGTGGGTATTTTTCGATGCGAAAACTCAACAGATTTGTTGCATGCTATAGAACAGTTTCCTAAGGAAAAGCCTTTTCAGGTACAAGCTGAGATCCAGGCGTCAGCCTTTCTAAATCTCCAATACCGCGTAACCTCTCAGGGGTTAAAGCGTATTCTGATCTCTGAGCAGATTTTAGATGGCTGTGTTCATGGTGGTAATCGTTACCCTACCCTGCATCAACCCTGGCATGTGGTAGAGCCGATGGCCCAGTGGATGTTTGAAAAAGGAATGAAAGGGACCTTTGGCTTTGACGTGGCGGTTGTAGATGCGCCATCAGGACCGTTATATCTGGCAATTGAGTGTAACCCCCGGTATAACGGCTCCTCCTATCCCACAGAAATTGCTGAGCGATTGGGGATTTCTACCTGGTGTAGTGAAACCTTACATGTGGATTGTCGGCAGCTCAAGGAGCTAAGTCTGGAAGGCTTAGAGTTTGATCCAGCCACTAAAACAGGTGTTGTGTTAGTGAACTGGGGAACTATCCAGGCTGGTAAGCTCACGGTTTTGCTGGCAGGTTCTGTTGAACAGCAGGCTAACTTGAGTAGTCGTATGCGACACCAGTGGAGTCGTCAAACCGCTGTAGTTTGATAATAGGCATGAAAATTAATCAACAATGGCCAGGGGCTGAATTAACCGCCTCTGACTATTGTTGAAACTCCAACCTCAGTAGGGCCAGGGGCTTTCGTATCGAGTCTTTTTTGCTTTGGTGGATACCTGACGGATAGGGGCTGGCTGGCGGATACCGGTATTACCACTAATATCGGTGCTGGCGACCTCTTGCAAGGCATCCTGCAGAATGGGAGAGAGCCGGGGTTCCTGAGTGGCGAGTTGGCGATTACGCTCTTTGTTGATTTCGCGAATGCGGCGAGACAGCATTTTAATAATATTTACAGCGATGCCTGGGGTTTCATCAATGGCCTCGTACAATTGCTGCTGGGTGAGTACCAGACAGTCACAGGCATTGAGGGTGGTTACCGATGCTGACCGTGGTTCGGCATCAAATAGAGACATTTCACCAAAGCAGGCCCCCTGCTCCAGGGTAGCCAGGTCTTGCGATCGCAAATGTACCCGTACTCGCCCCGATACAACGATGTAGAGAGAACGCCCCTCTTCGCCTTCTGTAAAAATGCGATGGTTGGTTGGAAACGATAGCTCATCCATAATTGACGCTAGTCGCACCAGAAAGTCATCCCGAAGCTCGGTAAAGATCGGAACGGCACGAACAAACAATAAACGATCAACGCTGGTGAGCATAAAATGAACCTGGTTTTGAGCAGTGGGTTAACGATTTGCCATCGCAGTTGGTTAGATACTACATGCTTCTGACCGTTTGGTTATGGCAGTTTACTCCTCTGCTATGGTCGATGCAAGATAGCTCAGTATATTGGCTGACAAATTAACTGAATCTACATCGAACATACCCAGACCGATGGATATTTGCTCATACAGGCTGGATTCGCCTCAATGGGGACGTGGCTTAATCGCTAGATGTTTTGTCATCATCTTTTGTACTTGAGCCGAGACCAGCGGATTGGGATCCTCTTCCATCAATGGAAGGAGTGATTCCAATGCCCTGGGGGAGGCCATATCCAGGTAGATTAAAACGGCCTCTCTCACAAATCCCACCGAATGACGTAAGGAGGCCATGACATGGTCGGCACTAATACCCCAGCGTTCGGTACGGGCCACATGGAAACAACAAGCTAAGGCCCAATCTGACAGAAAATGCCTCAGTTCCATGAGATGACGTAGACGCTCTTGAGGACGCATGGGTTGATAGGTTACTAGCGGACTTAACGCCGCCATGGTGACCTTATCACTGGGCTGTTCAAACAGGGTTAAAATCGACCGCTTAGCAGGTATATCTAAGGTGTTATCTAAAATCTCTAACCCCCTGGCTCGACTGGCAGGTGAACCATCCAGGTTAAGTTCTGCCGCTTGAATGGTGGAAGACGGATAGAGAAAACGCATTAACAACAAAATGCGTTCCATCGCATCAGTTTTCATATCTTTTAGCGCCCGACGCAGCCAGTCAAAGGTTTCACCAGAGGCGCTATCTGAGGAGAAATCAACCAGACCCGTGTAGAGCTGGCCAATAAACTGTAGTTCCTGGTTGAGCAGGGTTTCTACACTCTGGCGACCCAAGCTGTCGAGGGCGATATCAATGTCGGGAGAACGGCGCAGACTTTGTTCATCTGAGAGTTTTAGTAAAATGCGTAGAATCCACCGGCGGGGAGGCCCCCACGCTGTCATTAGGTTAGATGCCAGAAGGTTGAAGGCCCTCAGGGTGCCGATGCGGCCAATTACCTGCCAGGCCTGATGGCGAAGCGTATCGGATTTGTGGGGATTGTTGGCTAGCTTTACCAACATGGGGAGGGCGTCATTGCCCAGGATCACCAGGGCTTGCATGGCGGCTTCGCGGGTGGACTTATAGCGTAGGGCCTGGAGCAGCGACGGATAATGTTCTTTGAGGCGGGTGGCTGCGATGGCTTCTAACATCGACCGGCGCACCCGCAAAGAATCGTCTTGCAACAGCTCGGGTACTTGTAGTCGCAACCCTTGCATATATTCGGCTTCCCCCAAAGCACGACAGCCCATCACCCGCTCCCGCTCTTCATCATGGGTGAGCATTTGTTGCAAAATATAGGTGGCTCGCGCCCGTTCTTCCAAACTCCCCCGCTTGAGCATCATAGAGGCAGCGGTCCCTCGCACCACCGGATCAACATTGGGGTTGAGATAGGGTTTGAGCTTATTGACATCGGCATCCTCCTGGGTCAGCCACACATAGCGGACGGCCAAGGCCAGAATGGGGGGTTCCTGGGATGGGGAAATCAGGGCATCTACATAGTCAGTAAAGATGGGATCTGGGTAAACCAGCATGGTTTCCAGGCTTTGCTGCTGTAACCCTGGGGGTAGCTCACTCAACATGGGCGCCAGGACTTCACTAATGCTGCGGGGTTCGATTTGGGTCAGCAGCTCGATCAAGGAACGTTTATCGGCCTCGGGGCCAGGTTTATCGAGGGCTTCGATAATCGCCTGTTTGAGCACCCGCAAGCTGGCGTCGGAAAAGCTCAATAGCCCCCGTTCAGCGGTAAGTACCAGTAAATTGAGATATTGCGATCGCAATAAAAAAATACTTGCCAACCACAGTAGTGCCAGTCCCAGGGTAATCAACAAAAAGATTCTGTCCCCCTGCATCCAGGCAATGCGATTGGACAGGGCCATAGTTGCCCAAATACCCACTCCCACCAGTCCAATGGCGAGGGCTTCTGCCACGCCTACAAGGGACTGTACCCGTGCTCGTTGCGGGGCTGGAACAGGCTGAAAGAGAACCGGACGACTGCTGGCAACAATGGTGTAGCGTAACCATTCATCCACAAATTTGAGAATTACCAGTCCCACCAACAGCCCCTTTGTTCCTCCCAGGATGGGAATACTCAGCACCAAACAGAAACAGCTAAAGACAGCCATTGCCACCGGTAACACACCCGTGGCGATAAACAATCCCAAACGCTCAATCAAACGACTGGAGGTAAATAGCTGTGTCAACAGCTCTATGAGCCCCAACACGCCTGTGAAGATGCCCAGGAATTTGGCCATGGTATCAACGCTGAAATACTGTATTTGGTCGAAATACTGATATTCCACCAAATACAGCAACATTTGGGCGATCACAAAAAAGCTAATCAGCAGCAGCACATACCGGCGAATAAGCTTGCGTAAACGTCGAGCTGAAAAGTTCACATTGGACGGTTCGACAGTGCGCCGTTTGGAATCGGGAAACGCATGCTGATAAGTGCTGCTGATGTAAAACAACACCGCCGTGGCCACCAGCATGATGCCAAGTACCAGGTAAATAACATCGTTGACATCTAAAAAACTAAGCAGCGCGAATAGGGTAAAGCCGCTCAGGGCATCAGCCACCAGGTTGCCACTGCTGATCAATGGGAACGTACGCTTAATCTCACGAATGTTAAACAGCTGGTTAGCTAACACCGCCAAATTCAGCTCATTCAGGTTGGTAATGGCCTCCATCCACAGCCGCATGGCAAAAATGGTCCAGGGGAGGGCGAAAATCAACCCAATGCGAAACAGGACAATCGGCAGTGTCATCATCAAGGCAATCAACACAATTACCTGACGCAGGGGCATGAGTCGCTGCAGCCAGGAATAGATACTGCCTAAACTCACCCCCACCACCGCCGTAAATAGATAGATTAGCGGCAGCGTGCCTGCTCCGTATTTGTCTAAAAACAGGGCGGCTGAACTCACCTCAAGCCACATAATCCCCATGGACATGAGGGTATAGAAGCTGAACATCAGTAGAGTGCGATGTCCTTCTTCTGTACGCAGATTAAGGGCTGTAAAGATTTTCTGGATCCAGGGGGAGCGAATGTAGGCAGGATCTGACTGCATAAGCAAAGACGATGGCTAAAACCAAGCCGATGACGATCATGCCAAAGAAACTACCCGATCATTGAGCAATCATCAATAGTAAATTGATGGATTTGCGGATGTTAATAACCATGTGTTCTACGTAATAAGGCCCACATGAAACTAGGCATATGGGGATTAGCCAATATGGTAATTTCTCTCTAAATGGGTGTTGGGATGATGGGCCGGTAATTTCGGTGTATCCACGGGCGTTAGCCACTGGGGTAATGTTTGCACAGAACTGTAGGGTGGCTGACAAGCCAATATTTGGGCCTCGATGTTAGAGACGTCTTCATAGCTCAGAGATAACTCTCCTTGGAGATGGCGCAACCACCTTTTAAGGGGTTTCCCTAGAGGGCTTTCCAGTTCCAGGGCAGCCTTGAATGCCTGGCGGTAGCGATCGCAACTCTCTTGATAGCTGGTATGGGGAGTCATCACATCGGCTTCAATCGCCTGGCCCTGGTGGGGAGTAATACCTAACTGATAACACAGAAAATCTAAAATATTACGACTGTCAGGAGAGATATAGCCGTGGCGAGCATATTCTTCAACACTGCGTCGGTATTCCTGTTCTGGTGAGTAGGTCTTGACGGCAAGTAAGGAAGCGTTAGCACTGTTTACTTCAGAATTGTCGTGATCGCGACCTGGATAGAGCGCAATGGGAAAAATCTCTCGATCCGTCTCTGCCAGGGTCTGGGCCATGTAAGTTTGTAAATCACCCATAGAAATATGACCGTCGGCATTAATGTCAGCAAGCCCCGTAGCAATGCCGTCGATCAATAGTTGGGTATACAGGGATAGCCCTGTGTCAGCCATGGGCCAGGGTTGGGTGTTGTTGCCTAGGGCCGTTAGTAACGCACAGTTACAATCGGCTAGACGATTGACAGACAGCCGGTTATCAACATTGCCGTCTGACGACCGCTCAGCAGACAGCGCGCCCCAGAGACAATCTAAGATCATCACCCGATTTAGCCCGGTTTGCTGCGAAGGCAACGCCTGACGAATATAGTCACTGGAGATCGCAGTGGTCGTAATTGCATCTAGCTGAGTATCCTTGGCACTCAGATAAAATTTGCCACTGTGAGCATCAATGACGCCACAGCCGCTGTAGTAAATCAAACACAGGTCATCGTGACGGCACTGGTAGGTGATCAAGGCAATGGCGTGGTGCATTTGCCATAGGACCGGATTGACCAGTGTGATCACCTGATCGCTACGCAACCCATCGACTTCAGCCAGAAGTGTTTCTTTAAGGGCAGTCACATTTGCGATCGCAGGAGAGCTTTCCAAAGACGCCGTTTCTGCCTGGCTCACCCCAATTAACAGTATGTGCTTGCCCATATTTCTGCATCCCGATTTGGAGTTGATGAACGGTTGACAAGCTTGTTTAGCCGTTAGCTTGTATAAAATTAATTTCGCTAGCACCCTTTCAATTTCAGGATGCTTCTCAGGTGCCGTGGGTTTTATCGCTATGGGGGCGGCGCAAGCTGAATAAAAGCCCTTCTTCAGCTTCCTGTGAACGACAGATGAGCGCAGTGCATGACCGGAGCCTAAGCTTACAATGTGTCAAAACAACGTGCAGAAATCGGGTTTCTAGGTACAATAATGAGCCACTGATTTACTGTCCCTCCCATGAAGCACACTCTTTCTGTTTTGGTCGAAGACGAAGCAGGCGTTCTCTCTCGAATCGCCGGGTTGTTTGCCCGACGCGGATTTAACATTGAGAGTCTAGCCGTTGGTCCAGCTGAACAAACGGGAATTTCTCGCATCACCATGGTGGTGCCGGGAGATGACAGTGTGATTGAGCAGTTAACTAAGCAGCTTTATAAGCTGATCAACGTGCTCAAGGTGAATGATATTACTGAAAAACCCTGTGTTGAGCGTGAGCTGATGTTGCTCAAGGTGAATGCCAATAGCAGCACACGGTCAGAAATTATCAACTTTGCTCAAATTTTCCGAGCGCGGGTGGTGGACGTGTCCGATGATTCCCTCACCATTGAAGTTGTGGGCGATCCCGGTAAAATGGTGGCCATTGTCCAGGTGCTCGATCGCTTTGGCGTACGGGAGATTGCCCGCACCGGTAAGATTGCCCTCACCCGTGAGTCTGGGGTGAATACGGAATATTTAAAGGCTCAAGCGGCGAAAGCGGTGTTGGGATAGGCCCGTAGGGTCGTACCATGGAACGCCCCTACGCCAATAACGTTTCTAGCAAAATTTCAGCAATCCGCTGTCCGGCTCCCGGCGGTCCCATGCGATGCAGACCATTCTTATAAATAGCGGCCTGTCTGTCTGGATCGTTCAAAATGGCCATTAGTGTCTGGCCAACCTGCTCAGGTGTTTGTACCAGAGTGACCGATGGCCCCAGATGACGGGCCTGGGCCTGGGCAAAACTGAAGGTAAATTGAGGTCCGTTGCCGGGTAGGGTGAGCACCGGTTTGCCCAAACCGACAAATTGCTCGGTGGCGGTCCCGGCGGTTGCGATCGCAACATTCGCCCGCTGAGCATAGTCTACAAAGGAGCCTTGATCGATATGCAAACTATTTTCACCTTGCTGGTAGCTGTGGGCACCTTGCCAGCCATGGATCCTGAGCTCAGCCGTTAGCGTAGCCAAGTCTAAACCAGGGGCTGCCGCCGTCAAAAATGTCACCGGTCGATCCATGTAAGCAATCACATCGTTCGCCGCCTGCAGTAGCCGTTGCCAGTTTTCGTAGGCTTCTGGTGCCCGTGACCCCGGCAATAGAAGCACCGTAAAGCTTTGCTGATCTACCGTTAGGTCAGCTGGAATCAAAAATCCATCCATCATCGGATTACCAGCATCATAGGCATCCACCGCCCAACGTTGCAGTTGCCGAGTGGTAATTCCATCGCGGGGAAACACACAGGCACTACGCCGCATTAACCAACGCTCCCAGGGCATATAGACACAGGTGCGCTGAAAATCAAATACATCTAGTAGGGAGGATTCATCTAAATGATGCCCCTGCTCGTCTCGCACATAGTATTCAGACTTGGCCGTACCCACAAATCCGTAGGAACAGCGGCTCAACCAGCCAAATAGCAGGGGCACAATATCCCCGACCGCCAGCACGACGTCATCTGTCTGCAGCCATTGCCCCATCGCTCGCAGCTGAGCAATCGTTAATTGCACTAACCCACCCTGCAAATCCCGAGCCAGTTGCTGACTGTCCATGTATATAAATCCGCCGGAGGGCATTTGCTTTGTTGGCCCAATAATTTCAATCCCTAATTTTTGATACCGCTTACCAGCACCCACAATCGGCAGGGCAGCCATTGGCAGATGGGGCGATAACCGTTGCAGTGACTGCAAAATCCTGACGGCAATCAGATCTTCCCCATGCCCATTACTGATGCAAAGTAGCCTCATTAGAGCGCCCTATTCTGAGTCAAATCAGACTGTCTGTGAGAAAACTTGTCAAAAATAAACATACACTTTGCCGTGGGATGGGGATAATGGAGGTGAGAATGTTAAAAAAATATTAAATTACATGTCTCCTTTTTTGCTTCGTCAACTGTGGTCCGTAATTGACGCTGCCCATAGCAACCATATCCTCAGCCTAGACGATAAAGGTTTGACCAACTGGGTGGTCGAACAGCTATGTCATCAATCCCCTTTGGATAAGGTTGAACTTACCCAAGTCAGCCGCTATATCCAATCTAAAGTTTCTTTGATTCGAGATATCGCTCAAAACAAATAGCGCTTTGGCGAGGTGTGGCATATGGCTTTTAATCAAACTGGGGGTCATACCTCTGGTGCTAACTCTATAGTCTTGATAGATTTTTAGTTAGGGAACGCCCGCAAGTCTTAAATTTTACTCAAGCCCGAGAGATGGTGTGGCACGATACAAAACCTAGCTATCTCAACTAAATCAGTCCCTACAGGCCAAAGATTTTTGTCCTAACTGCCGCGTATTATACGTATTAATTTCTAACAGGCGATAACATAACGTCTTAGAATGCATAAATTCCGGCCTAGATTTATGGCTGTGCTTGGCTGCAAGCCCAAATTCTACGCTTGGATTAGGACTTCAGTGGCAAAGCTCACAGTGGCAAAGCTCACAGCCTTATAAATCTGCGGGTTTGATTTGTTTAATGAATGTGTGAGGTAACTATGGCGAAATGGGGTAATTCATTAGCAGCGCTACTGGCCGTTGCTCTACCACTGGCGGCATGCGGTGGTGCTCAAGATGCGGTTGACACAGCTACAGATGCTGCTGGTGAAGTGGCTGGTGATGCTGTCGATGCTGTGACCAGTGCCGTCAGCGGCGGTAGTCGTTTGGATACTGTCATCAGTCGTGGCACCCTAAACTGCGGTGTTGATGGTGGTATTCCTGGATTTAGTTTTGTTGATGAGAAGGGTACCTACTCGGGTCTGGACGTAGATGTATGTAAGGCCGTTGCTGCCGCTCTATTTGATGACCCTGAAGCAGTGGAATATCGCAACTTGGACTCCACTGAGCGCTTTGAGGCACTCAAGGGTGGGGAGGTAGATATGCTTTCGCGTAATACCACTTGGACGGTTAGCCGTGATACGTCTGTGGGTATGGAGTTTGCTCCCACCACTTTCTATGATGGCCAGGGCATGATGGTCCGTACCGATAGCGGTGTTAAAACCCTAGAGGATATGGAAGGCCTATCCATCTGTGTTGAGACGGGTACCACCACTGAACTCAACCTGACTGACCAGTTCCGTCAGCGGGGTGTTTCATTTGAGCCCGTTGTTTTCCAGGATGCAGATGCAGGGTATGCAGCTTACGATGAAGGTCGTTGTGAAGGCTTCACCTCTGATAAGTCTCAGCTGATTGCTCGTCGTAGCACCCTGAGTGAGCCTGAAGCTCACATTCTGCTGGATGTCACTATGTCCAAGGAACCCCTGGGCCCTGTGACCATCAACAATGACTCTGCCTGGTTTGACACCGTCAAGTGGGTTACTTATGGCCTGATCCAGGCTGAAGAGTTTGGCTTGACTGCTGAAAACGTTGAGGCCGCTACTAGCAGCGAAGATCCCAATATCTTGCGCTTTGTTGGTGCTGAGGGCACTCTCGGTACTGATATGGGACTACCCAACGACTTTATGTTGCGAGCTGTTAAGCACGTAGGTAACTACGGCGAAATCTTTGAGCGCAATCTGGGTAAAGAGTCTCAGTTTGAGCTTGATCGTGGTCAGAATGCCCTTTGGACTGAGGGTGGTCTACTGTACGCACCGCCTTTCCGCTAAAAACGGATTAGATGTCTGGTGAGGGTTCTCAATAGACATCATTAGATAGATTATGGGGGCCTCAATGGCCCCTATTTTGTTTTGGCGCTTGTAGGGGCTGTGCCTTGTGGCCAGCCCCTACAAGATAATTCGTGTTAAATCGGATTTATTGAATTTTGATTTGTTATGAGACTCGGTTTATTCTTGTAAATCGCTTTATTTCAAATGATGAAGTTAGCGTCACGGTAGCCCATCACACTGTGGCACTCGGGGAATTACATTACGTTTACTAACAGTTTTAATCGCCCAGGTAAAAAAGGCTAGGATCCCATATCGTCTCACCCCTATGATGAGCACAGTTGTTGTAAACGATTACACCTAGCCGCTAAGCCTCCTATTATCTGTTCCCCATGGTCAGTCGAAGTAACAGTCCAATTCTCGGCATTAAATCTCTACTCCGAGATGAGCGCTTTTGGAAGATTGCGTTTCAAGCGCTGATTGTGTTGTTTGTGGTGGATTTGCTGTGGCACTTCTCGGCCACCCTCAATGACAACATGATCGGTAGAGGTATTAAGTTTGGTTTTAGCTTCCTTAAAAATCCAGCGGGTTTTGCCATTGGCGAAAGTCTGTTGGACTATAAGGCTCAGGATGCCTATAGCAAGGTGATCCAGGTCGGTATCATCAATTCCCTACGGGTGATGATTGTGGGTGTGATTCTGGCCACCACCGTAGGTATTCTGGCGGGGGTAGCCAGTTTCTCCGATAACTGGCTGCTTTATAAGATCAGTCGAGCCTATGTGGGACTGGTGCGCAATGTGCCCCTACTACTACAGCTATTTTTCTGGTATCTGGCGGTTTTCTTTAGCTTTCCTGCACCGCGAAGTCCGTTTTTATTTCCCAATGCCGACATGAGTTGGGTGGTAATCAGTAAAAAGGGCATTTACATCCCTGGCCCTGGGTTTACCCCTGCTACCTGGACTGGACTGATCCTGCTGGCGGTGTCTTTATTATTGATAGGGCTGTTTTTTCGTTCAGTTAACGTAGTGCGTCGGGGAGAGTATCGAGGGGGGATTGGGCCATTGTTGGGCTATGGCTTTAGCCTGATTATGATTCCTGTTTTATTAGTGGCAGAGTTTTTCTTGCTTTTTAACTGGAGTGCAGATAAAGGACTTTACTTTAAGGGAGCCTTTCCGTCACTGATGTCCAGCTCTCAGGGGCTATGGGTGATTGTACTGCTGGCATTACTGATTCCGTTGGTGGTGCTTAGCCGCTGGCGGACAAACGCTATTGTCGAGCAGGGACAGTCTGGAAAGCCTCAGCTGATTGCGATCGCACTCCTGTTGCTTTTCGGGTTGTTGGTTTTGTTGTTTGCCCTCGGTTGGGAATCTCCTGTGGCTGCCGTCAAAGATGATGGCACCTTTACCGGAGGTGTGACCGGAGGCCTCAAACTCTCCTTAGAATATTCGGCCATTGTTACCGGTCTAACATTCTATACTGGGGCGTTTATCGCCGAAATTGTCCGCGCTGGGATTCAATCCGTATCCCAGGGCCAGTGGGAAGCCGCCCGCTCCCTGGGGCTATCGTCGGGGTTGGCCATGCGTATGGTGGTGTTTCCCCAGGCCCTGCGAGTAATTATTCCACCACTCAACAGTGAATTCGCCAACCTGGCCAAGAACTCCAGTTTGGCCCTGGCCATTGGCTATCCCGATCTTTACTCCGTAGCCAATACCACCTTTAACCAGACAGGCCGACCGGTGGAGGTATTCTTGCTGATGATGGCTACCTATCTAATTATCAATCTTCTAATTTCGGTGAACATGAACCAACTTAACAGCGCCGTTCAATTTAAGGAGCGGTAGAGGCGATGACAACAACTTCCCCTAATTCACCTCTTGTCGTAGAGTCAAGTCCGCCCCCCATAGCCCAGTCAGGTCCTATGGCCTGGCTGCGTAAACACCTATTTAATACCTGGTACAACACGCTACTAACCGTCATCCTGGTGGCAGTAATGCTATCGGCCGTGTGGGGCATTTTTAACTGGGCCTTTCGTCTCGCTCAGTGGGCCGTTGTTCCCAATAACCTGGCTTTATTTATGTCAGGGCTGTACCCATCCGAGATATACTCCCGTATCTGGGCCATCCTGGGCGTGAATGTGGCCATGGGAGGAGTAACCTGGGGGTTACTGGCACGTAACCAGCCCCAGCTATTTAGCCGCAGCGTTTTAATTACCGTGGCTGTGCTCTGTGCCGGGTTCATTATCTTCCCATTAACGCGGCCCTCATCCCTGACCTTAATTGGTTTGGTGGTGTTAGCCCTGGCCTGTGCCTGGGGTGGAAAATTCTTAGGACAGCGCAAAGTCAATCTCACTCAGTTCTTGGCAGCCGCCTGGTTTTTCATATATTCCATTTCCCTGCTGTTGCTGGCGGGAGGGGATATTCGCAACAGTCTGATTTTCTTGGTGGCGACTATCGCTGCAAGTATTTGGTTAGTCTCAGTTGTCTTCAAGCTACTGGCTAAATCGGGCATTATCGATGCCATTAGCCGCAACGTGGCAGGTATCTGGGCCATGCGGGTGTTCTGGTTTATCGGCAGTCTGCTGCTGTTTTTGCCGATATATGGGTTCTTAAATATCCCATTGCCCCTACAGATTGTCACGATGGTGACCTACATTGCCTTTGTGTCGCTGCTGGTTCCCATTTTAGCCGAACGTAAAACCCTGACTACCTTTGTTGTGGCCGCATTGGTATTTGGCCTGGGCTGCTTTGTGATTACGACGGTAGCCTCCTTGCTAGGGGGTGGAGTTTTAGGATTTAAGCCAATTGGCACCAACAACTGGGGTGGGCTGACCTTAACGCTATTTCTCGCAATTACGGGGATTGCCCTATGTTTTCCCATTGGTGTGTTGATGGCCCTGGGACGCCGCAGCAATTTACCAATCATCAAGGGCCTTTCCATTGCCTACATTGAGTTGATTCGAGGGGTACCGCTGATCTCGATTTTATTTATGGGGCAGGTGATGATTCCGCTGTTTTTGCCCGAAGGGGTGCGACCTGACAATATTGTGCGGGCGATAGTGGGACTGACCCTATTTAGTTCAGCTTATCTGGCGGAAAATGTGAGAGCAGGTCTGCAGGCAATTCCCCGTGGACAGGCAGAAGCAGCCGCCTCCCTGGGTCTGAACAATCCCCTTACCCTGGCATTGATTGTGCTACCCCAGGCTCTAAAAACCGCTATTCCAGCGATTGTGGGTCAGTTTATTAGCCTTTTCCAGGACACTACGCTGCTGGGTATTGTCGGTCTGGTGGAGCTGTTGGGTATTAGTAACAGTATTCTGGCCAACCCCAAATATCTGGGAGACTATGCCGAAGTCTATTTGTTTATTGCCATTCTTTACTGGTTCTTCTGCTACGCCATGTCCCTGGGTAGTCGACGGATCGAGCAGGCGTTAAACACCGAACGTTAGTCATGTTAAATCCCGTGTCGGCTGTAACAGCGCCACGGGTTGTAAATGCCAAAATAGTCCTGGGGTTTACCCCACCATAAGGAACCATAACGATGACCCAAACGGATATGTCCATGACCAATCATTCCAATGGCAGCGCTGTCGGCAGTGAAGCTGTGATTGTGGCTACCGATGTAGAGAAGTGGTACGACAACGGCTTCAATGTGCTCAAAGGTGTCAGCCTGGATGTATATAAGGGTGAAGTGGTGGTGGTAATGGGGCCATCTGGTTCTGGTAAGTCCACCTTTATCCGCACATTTAATGCCCTGGAACCATATCAAAAGGGCAGCATTGTGATTGACGGTATCGAAATCTCCCACGACCTTAAGAATATCGAAGAAATTCGTCGGGAAGTGGGCATGGTGTTCCAGCAGTTTAATCTATTTCCCCACCTGACCGTATTACAGAATGTCACTCTGGCTCCGATTTGGGTGCGCAAGCAAAAGAAGCGGGAAGCGGAAGAATTTGCCATGCAGCTACTGGAGCGGGTGGGCATTTTAGAGCAGGCCAATAAGTTCCCTGGGCAGATGTCTGGTGGACAGCAGCAGCGTGTGGCTATTGCCCGCTCCCTGGCGATGCAGCCTAAGATTATGCTGTTTGACGAACCCACATCTGCCCTAGACCCTGAAATGGTGCGAGAAGTGTTGGACGTAATGCGGGGTCTGGCCAGCACTGGTATGACCATGGTGTGTGTAACTCACGAGGTCGGTTTTGCCCGTGAGGTGGCTGACCGGGTGGTGTTGATGGATGGTGGCGTCCTGGTGGAAGAGAATACTCCGGATGAGTTCTTTAATAATCCTAAAGAAGAGCGTTCTCAAAAATTCTTGTCTCAGATTCTGTAGGGTGCTGTCGCAAAATACAACGCACCAAATTTGTGACTTGCTCTTAATTTGAGCTAATTGCTATGTTTGGAGTAAGCATGGCGAAAGCTTTTGGACGTTATGGTCACCTCACCAGTCATCAATTTACCTGACCAGCTTAGAGTAAACACTGAGCAGTTTTAGCAGTTTACCCAGGCGAATCCAGAGCTGCGTATGGAACTCACAGCTCAGGGAAAAATCATCGTTATGTCACCCACTGGCAGCGAAGGCGGTAGCCGTAATGCGGAAGCGAGTGCCGATATCGTTTTCTGGAATCGAAAAACTGGGTTGGGTAAGGTTTTTGATTCGTCTTCGGGGTTTCAACTGCCTAACGGGGCTATTCGTTCTCTAGATACGGCCTGGTTGCCAAGGCGCGTTGGGACGCTCTTACGCCAGAACAGCGGCGGGGGTTTGCGCCGATTTGTCCTGACTTTGTTTTGGAGTTGGCATCTGAGTCGGATTCCGTTAGCGTTCTGCAAAGTAAGATGCGTGAGTATATTGCTAATGGGGCCAGGTTGGGCTGGCTAATTGTTCCTAAGTCTGGCTGGGTAGAGATTTATCGTTCGGATCAATCTGTGGAGCGGTTAGATGCGCCAAAAATAATTTCAGGAGAAAGTGTTTTGCCGGGGTTTGTAATGCCGGTAGAGATTATATTTTGGTCGAGTTAGTAGGTGCCGTAAGCAAAGCGAAACGCACCAAATCCTTATAAATCAAATCTTTGCAAGCTTATCCGTAAATAACGGTAACCGATCGATTCGCAGATATTTTAGCCTGCTCTACTTTAGTACGCTCTGCCATAGGGGGCTGATTTTCACGCTGGTCGAAAATCACTAGCCAGCCGCTGTCCAAGCCCAGGCCGCTCAGGTATTGATTCAGTTGCTCCAATCCGCGTTCTAGGGGGGTAGCCTGCCCCTGCCGCCACACTTTAAGTTCAATCGCCAAAGTAACAGCCCCATAGCGCAGGCATAAATCCATACGGCCAGAGCCAATTGCATACTCTCGTTCCAAGGTACCGCCACCATTAACAACACGATATAAAAATGCCATCATCACAATATGGGGGGCAATCTCACGGTATGCAACACCCTGAAGTAAAGGCTGACCGTTTCGTCGCCAGAAAGCTACAAATGAATCCAGCAAGGCAACGGTGTCTAATGCGCCGGTATCGGTTAGCCAGTTTGGGGTTAAGACGCCAAGGGAGACTTCGGTAGTAAAGGTGAGAAAGCGGGGTAAAATCTCTCGATAGATGGGATTAGCAATGGCCAGGTTACCGGTGGCGTCAATGTGACATAGCCCCAGATCGAGTAAAAAATCAACATCATCGTTAGGAACATTTCCCAGGGGCTGGCCCAACAGCATTGGTTCGATAATGGCTCTCACTCGCTGTTCGGTAAGGCGTTCGGCAAGGCTGTCAACGTGTGTATCACGGCGTTTAATGAGAATCTCTTTTGCTGTATCTACCAGGTCTAAATCGATGGTTATAGCTGGGTCTTCGGCAAGTTCTTCGACAATTTCTTTGACAATGGCATTGACTAACCAGGGTTGACCTTGGGTGAGTTCAAAAACACGCTCAATTGATTTTTGGGTAAACTGTTGGCCGGTGTCGTCGGTATGTTGCTTATAGAGCTGTGCGACTTCAGCTTGGGTGAAGTTACGAATGGTCAGGGAGGCAACCTTGATATTAAATGGGCTGGCGGTATTGAGGCGATCACTACCACCAGAGGCAATTTTGTAATCGCGTACATCCCGCAGACCAATTAATGCCAGGGCATGGGGAAAATGAGTCGGGCGACGAGAAGCTCCATCCCGCAGTTGTCGCAAAATGCTAAGCAGGGTATCGTCCTGTAATGAATCGATTTCGTCAATAAAGACGACCAGCGGGCGAGGGGAGGACTCTGCCCAGGTTTGCAGGACTGTACTCAGAAGGCTATCGGCAGGCAGATCCGACCAGTCGGGATGGAGTTCAGGGGGTAGCCAGGCACGAATGGCATCTTGCCAAGATTTTAGGATGGTTTGCTGGGCGGCGATCAGGTCATTGGGAAGAGGGACTCCGACTTCAACGGATAGCAGGATGGCGGTGTATTGTCCACTGGCGGTGAGCTGTTGGGCCAGGGTAAGCATGGCGGTGGTTTTGCCGACCTGACGAGGGGCGTGGATGGCGAAGTAGCCCTGCTGGTTGATAATGCGCTGCACCTTAGGGAGTCGCTCCAGGGGCGGCAACATGTAGTTGTATTTGGGGCGACAGGAGCCTGCAGTGTTAAACCAGCGCATAGAGGGGTGGAAACGGTGCGGCTCTATTGTAAGAGGTTATCCAGGTCTCGGGTATGTGTTACTCACGAGGAGAAACCTCGAAGATTACGCCAAGGATTACTTTGAGCAAGCGTAGGGTGCATGACCTTGAAAAGCCTATGCCGCCTAAGAAACCTCCTTAAGGTCATGCACCATTGCCTGGCGGGTAGGCGACGATAGATAGGGTAACCATAGCATCAGGATTTCCTCCAAAGAAACGGATAGGAAACCCAAAATTTGGCCGCTCCCAGATAGGTGCGGTTCGGAGCGACCACAAGTAAAATGCTACTCAGCCGCCGAGACTGCTGGCTCAGTCTTGGGGGTCACTACACTGTTTCTTCGACGCTAGCCAGCTGGCTCAGAGCCGATTCGTAATCGGTACGGTTATGGAGACCATCGTATCTGCAAGCTGCTTATCTCCGATTATTTCCTGAAAAAAAGTACTAAGTACAAGGTTTCGAAAATAGCTAACGCCTGGGTAGTAAACCAGGGCGACACTCGTGTAATCAAGTGGATGATCAATGGGAACTGATGCGCCCACATGAATCGGTCCGTGTTCCTGCTCTGCAAACAGTGAAAACATCTGATCGCCGTATTCTGCGTTCGCAGCACTTTGTGCAGCATCGCCTTCAAGCATCAGGTTTACGACGACGATTGCCTCCTCACCAAAGCCACCCGTCGCAGGCAGCATCGATCTGGCAACATCAGCTATTTCCATGTCTTCCGCCCCGGAAATAGCTTCAAACGGTACGCTCGTAGGAGCAAACGTGATGAGGCGCTGCAGTCTGCGAAGCAGCAGCGCCTGTGGTAGCAACAGGTTCTGCGCTGCTGACCGGCGCATCCCGTGTGCGAATTGAACAGGAAATACAGATAACGCCGCTCGCACTTCGTCGTTCTGCAGGTAACGGGAATAGGCTTCCCGACTTTCGAACTGCTGCAGGATGATTGCTTCCCATTCGACGTCACGGCCAAGCGCCTCTGTCAGCTGCGTGGAATCGCGAGCGTTCCGAACCACCTTGCCGGCATAAATCAAGATGCCAGTTCCCTCATGTTCAGCTGAAGCTCGGAGTGTGCGCAATGATGAAAGCAGCTCCAATTCCGGCGGCGCTGTCAGATAAGTCAGAACGTGTAATGACTGTCCATACAGCGGCGACTGACGATCCTGCGCGAAATCACGCCTGATATCGCCATATCGCGATTGCTGCCAGAACATCGTTGCGAAGACCGCGGCCAGAAAAATCAGCAGCGTCCACGCCAGGAATTTCCGTTTCATCATTCGACGATATGCCTGCGGGCCCTGAATGGCAAATTTTTGTTACAAGCGGGCCTTGATAGCTAGTTTAGCCGAATGTCCGGTTTCGGGTGGAAAGCAGTCTATGCATGGCGACGCACTCCGAATGCCGCCTAACGCTTGAGCTAACCGGATGCATAAAAATGTAAGGATCCAATTAGGACCTTACATTTCGTTCCGGTTCAGCGACTTGTTATGCCACCACTGGAAATTTCATAAATCTTGTTGCAATTACTCATCATCCATCATAAACCTTATCCCTGTAGGTCCAAAACCTGTTTCTTGCATTATGGCTTCGCCGTCTTTTACCCACATAAAATGAGGCGTTTCCGCTGGTGTATAGACAATCGATCCGGCTGGATAGGGTTGAACATCCGTGTGGTTAAACTGTTCGCCAATACTGTAATACATCATTCCTGAAATGACCGTCGTAATGCGAGCATCTGGGTGGGTATGTGCTGGAAATATTGCGCCGTCACCCATTTTCCCAAAAAGAACATACAGTTCCGAGTCGGATGGACTCCCAAAAGCGATCGCACTTTCAACGCCCCCAAACTCTGAGTGCGGATTCCACTGCAAATCATCGGGAACAAAAGATCGAACCTGTGCTTGCAAGTTTGGAGGATTCGATGCGTCTGTTTCAGCCCAGCTTCTATGGGCGAGGAATGATAACCAATTTATGACCAGCATGCCTATTAGCAGAGCGATGTAATTTTTTTTTTCATTGTGATTGCTTTCCTCCAAATCGGGTTAGAACAATTAGCTCCTATAAATTGGGATCAGACTGTTTGAGGTTTGAGGCAGTAGCCTAGCGTACTGAAAATGACAGCGCTAATCCATAACAGCGGCCCTACGAATCCAGTGGGCAACCAAGGGAAATAACCGGGCAAGATAAAGAATAAAAATAGGCCAACCTCTGTCCAGCCAATCATAAAGAGGTTAAACCAGTAGCCAATCCGACTATTGCACCAGTTGAAAAGGATGGCGATCGCCACGGCACCCACGGCGAACCAGAGAATATGAAACGCTCCCTGGTAAATTCGCGCTTGCAGAACGCCCTGATCCATTTGATTCGTGGCAAATTCAAACATCAGAGTAACCACTCGAAAATGCAAAAAACCCACAGGCCATAGAGAATAGCGCCGACCTTATGAAAAGGCATGCTGGAAGTCTTTGTTTGTTCTGATTGAAGTATTGGATAGCGCATTGTCAAAGTTCTTATACCTATCAATATGTTGAAAGTAGTCTAGATTATTTCAAATTTGATGTGTAGTAGGTAAAAATGAAAAGCATCTTCTCAAATATGGAAAGATGCAATGGACTTCAACGCCGTGGCTCTGTTTGTCAAAGTCGTTCAGTACGGCAGCTTTTCAGAAACTGCTCGACGCACAAATATTCCAGTGGCGACCGTCAGTCGGAGGATTCAGGTACTAGAGGAAACCTTGGGTGTTCGGCTGCTAGAACGATCTACCCGACGTCTACGTCTCACAGATGCCGGAACCAGTTTTTGGCAATTTGCGAATCAGGGAATTGAAGCATTTGAGACGGGTTTGGCTACGCTTGATCGCGACCAAGTCGATTTTTCCGGCAGGTTAAGGCTGTCTTTACCTCCCGGATTTATGCCCTGGCGTCAATTGCTGCGAGAGTTTCAAATGTGCTATCCCAATGTCACTGTTGATGTACTGGTGACTGAGCGTCGGGTTGATTTGATCGAAGACGGCATTGACGTAGCGCTGAGAATTGGCGATCGCAAACATCAGCACATAATCTCGCAGAAATTAGGTGAGTATCGGCATTTACTCGTTGCAAGTCCCAATCTTCTGCAAAAGTATCGAGTACCTCAAAGTCCTAAACAGCTTCTTCAAATGCCTTGTGCTAGTTGGAAAGCCCCTGCCGATAAAACCGTTTGGCGACTTGGGAGTCAATCCATTCAAATTGCACCACAGCTTCAGGTCAACGATTACCTGCATCTGCTGGAATTGGCTATAGCAGGGGTATACGTTACAGAACTGCCGCCGTTTCTTGCTCAAGCCGCGATCGCCAATGGTGATTTAGTACACCTGTTGGAAGATTATCCACTGCCCGCGTCTGAACTTAATTTACTCTATCCGTCGCGCCGACATCTATCGCGTCTAGTTAGAACTTATATCGATTTTTGTTCTCAGTGGGTAGTCGGCTTGTTTCAAACCTAAACAGCACGAAGCTCAAGCAGTTCTCTGTGAGGATTTACGCCATATTGAGCCTACAGCGATTGGATTGCGGCATAACTATATATTCAGCGTCAGATCTGGCAGATAAGATCCACGATTTCAGATCTTATCCGTCACATTTGGGTGATAACACCCTTATTTATAGAACTTATACACAACTTTTGACGCATAATTCCGGGAAAGCAGCGTGTTATGCGTCACGTTTGACTGTTAAGCACTTCAATCAGGGAAGTTATACGACATGTACGATGGCACAATCAAAGCCATCACGCTTACTTGATCAAGTTAGGGAAGTTGCCCGTCTGACGCGCAAAATTCTAAACCTTACCGAATACCCAAACCACCATTGAGGATATCAATAGGGTTCTCGGACTGCGGTTCCGAAACCCCAGTGTGCCTACTTTGGATACTCTACCTACTTCTGGGAAGAAAACTCGGAAGGACCCTAATCAAGTGGTTTTGCTAATTGCCAGCTTTCTAAAACACATCTCCTATTATTCGCCTGCCAATGTTAATGGCAAAATCACCTTAAACGTTGTTCCTTCTCCCAGCTGGCTCTTCACCTGAATATCTCCCTGCTGAAAATCAACAAACTGCTTCACAATACTCAACCCCAATCCGGTGCCTGGAATATTGCTAACATTTTTTCCTCGATGAAACGGCTCAAACAAATAGGGATAGTCTTCTGGCGGAATTCCTAACCCATTGTCTTTTACAACAAACACAGCCTGGTCCTTATGGCGAAATAACGATAGACACACTGGCTTACCATCAGGCGTGTAGCGAATCGCGTTGGACAAAATGTTGGTCAAAATTGAGCGCAGAAGCGTTTGGTCGAGCTTGGCAATTAAAGGCTTTTGTCGTCCTGTAAATTCCAGCTGCCCTGGCTCTGAAGGTAGTTCCGACAGTAAGTTCCGACAAAAATCCACCAAATTTAAGGGTTCTGGCTTCAAACACAATCGTTTTGCATCCAGCTTGCCCAGCACCAAAATGTCGTCAATCATCTGAGTCATGCGTTCAACATTCTCTTTAATATCCAGAAGATATTGATTTTTCTGTAGCTGTGACAATTGTTCGTCATACCGATTTAAGGAAGACACCGACAGGGCAATATTGTTCATCGGATTACGAAACTCATGGCAAACCATGGACACAAAGCGAGACTTGAGATTGCTTAACTCCCGCAATTGTTCATTGGCCCTGTAAAGTTCAGCCGTGCGTTCTTGGACTTTTAGCTCCAGGTCTTCATTGGTTTGTTGCAATACTGCCTCAGCCCACTTGCGTTCACTGATATCGCGAAATGTGACCACCGCGCCAATCAAGTCACCATTCTCGTCCCGCATGGGGGTACTAATGTATTCCACTGGAAAGCAAGTACCGTCTTTACGCCAAAACACTTCATCGGTTACCCGCTGGACATGTCCTCTCTGAAAAACCTCGTAAATGGGACAACATTCTCTAGGATAGGGGCTGCCATCACCATGGGAATGGTGCAGTACCCGATGCATCGATTGACCAATTAAATCCTCCATTTCCCAATCAATCATGGCGGCGGCGGCAGGATTGACAAAGGTGACATTACCCTGTAAATCCAAACCGTAAACGCCTTCTCCCACAGCATTGAGAATCAGCTGATGCTGACGACGCAGGGCTGCCAGTGCCTGATGATCGGAAAGGTTAGTGGAATCCTGAGATTTCATAAAGTTGTCCAAGACTGTAGTGCATTACACCACGGTGGATTCTTAAAACCCGTAAATCTTTAAGCAAGTGTTTGGGAGAAATTATTTTAATCTCTATCGTAGATGGTAAGGGCCATGGTTAAAACAATTCTTGTCATTGAAGATGAGGCCCAAACAAGAGAAATTTTTCTCCGATGTCTGAAATTTGAAAAGTTTGAAGGTATCGGTGCTGAGAATGGCTCTAAGGGGTTGAGACTGGCAAAGCAGCATCGCCCTGATCTGGTGGTTTGCGACATTATGATGCCAGATATGGATGGATACGAGGTGTTGACGTGCCTGCGGGAAAATAGTGCTACGGCGTCGATTCCGTTTATTTTTTTAACGGCTAAAGTAGAGATGTCGGATTTGCGGCACGGCATGACGTTGGGGGCAGATGACTATCTGACAAAACCCTGTACAGTGGAGAATTTTTTGGATGCGATCGCAGCCCGATTGAAACGTCAAGAAGACCTCAAACGTGGGTTACAAGGTGCTTCTGGCCAGCAGCCAGACGATGCCATTACCACTGAAACAATTTTTCCCGACTGTCCTCGCCTCAGGGCTGTGTTCGAATTTATCGAAGCCAACTACCAGCAGTCGATTAACCTCACCGATGTAGCCCAGGCCGCTGGCTATTCCCCTGCCTACTTAACTAACTTGTCCCAAAGTCAGACGGGACGCACTATCAAAGCATGGATCATTGAACGTCGGATGGCCCAGGCCCGTCAGTTATTGGCCAACACAGCAAAATCAATCAAACAAATTGCCGACAGTATTGGTTATGCCGATGCCGGTTACTTTACCCGACAATTTCGTAAACTCCATGGCGTGACGCCTCAGGTATGGCGTAGTCAGCCCAATTCGTAACAACCGCAACAAAATAGCTTTTCAAACAAAAAACAGTCTCGAAAAGTCCTAGTTTTTCAAAAAATAGTCCAATGTAATCTCGGATAGGGATTGGTATAAATTACACTATCAGACCTCGTGAATATCATTAATTAATCAACAATCGATAGTCTCGGTCAACGCTAATTAAGGTGAGCACTTCTATGGTTTCCACGTCTACACAAACCGATCAGAAATGGGGCAATCTGAATTGCGATCGCGGCGATCTCACCGATTTTGAGATCGCCTGCCTCATCTGTGGTGGGGCTCATCTAACCAAGTCTCATATGGAATTCATGCAAACCATGCCGCAGGATCCGGTGGACATGGTTGATGATCTGATGAAAATGGGATTGTACAAAAAGCAGCAGATACAAACAGCTGACCGGGTCAATGCCTATGAGCTACGCAAGACACTCCTGCTCAAGGCAGCAGGCAAGGGAGACCCTAAGCGTGAGAAGTTGGTTCTGGCTTTGGCGGAACAAGCCGGAGGAATTGATAATGCTTTTGCCGCAGCCTTTGGACCTCAAGCCGGGGCCTTCTTCTCAGATTCTATTCGCAACAGCGGCTTTACTCGAAGAGAGTTCCTCAGGAACCTGGCCATTGGTGCAGCCCTGGTGACGTTGACCAACTGTAGGCCAGATACCCCACCGGCAGCTGACGTGGCAGACGACACCGAACCTGTGGACACGTCAAATCTAGAAAAAACAGATCTCAAGGTTGGCTTTATTCCCATCACCTGTGCCACCCCCATTATTATGGCGGAACCCTTAGGCTTCTATTCTAAGTACGGGTTCAATGCAGAAGTGGTGAAAATGCCTAGCTGGGGTGCGGTGCGTGACTCAGCGATTGCAGGTGAATTAGATGCTTACCATATGCTGGCCCCAATGC
This sequence comes from Cyanobacteria bacterium P01_F01_bin.13, assembly GCA_039191365.1. GTDB lineage: Bacteria > Cyanobacteriota > Cyanobacteriia > Phormidesmidales > Phormidesmidaceae > Leptothoe. Next base: position 31,812 of record JBCCXQ010000032.1, read on the forward strand.
CCATTGCCATGACTCTTGGCTTAGGTTCGGCCTCCTTTGGCGTAAAACTGGCCAGTATTGAGAATATCAACGGTCAGGCCATTACCGTAGCCGAAAAATATAAGGGTAAGGTCAACGGTCCAGCGGACTTTAAGGGCTTTACCATCGGGGTACCCTTCCCTTATTCCATGCACAATCTGTTGTTGCGCTATTATCTGGCAACCGGCGGCATTGATCCAGATGTGGATGTGAAGATTCGCCCGGTTCCCCCACCGGATAGTATTGCTCAGCTAGTGGCAGGTGACATCGATGCGTATCTGATGCCCGATCCCTTTAACCAGCGAGCTGTGTTCGAGGGTGCTGGATTTATCTTTAAGCTGACCAAGGATCTGTGGCCTGGTCATCCCTGCTGCGCCTTTGCCGCCAGCGACCAGTGGATTGATGCCAACCCCAATACCTTTAGGGCGCTCAACAAATCCATCATCGATGCAGCTGGCTATGCTAGAAACCCCGCTAACCGTCCAGAGATTGCTAAGGCAATTTCCGAGAGAGCGTTCTTAAATCAACCAGTAGAGGTTGTAGAAGCTGTACTCACCGGTAATTTTGAAGATGGTCAGGGCAATACCTTAAGCGTGCCAGACCGGATCGATTTTGATCCCTATCCCTGGCAAAGCTTTGCTAACTGGATTTCTTCTCAGCTAGTGCGTTGGGATCTTCAGGGTGATGGTAAGGCCGCCCAGGTGATTACATCAGACACCTATGACCAGGTGGGTAAAGATATTTTCTTGACTGACCTGGCAAGAGAGCTAGCCCAGGAAGTGGGTCTGAATCCACCGGATGATATCTACCGAACTGAAACACTTGAATTCGACTCCTTTGACCCTGCTGACCCAGCAGCCTATATCAAAGAACAAATTGACAAAAATGGTGTTTAACCGCTTTCTAGCAGTCTGGATATAGGAGGAATCAACTGCATGGCCTTGAGTACGCCACCAGCTAAGTCGGCTGTAAATAAGGTTAAAGCCATGGAAAATGGCAACCCATGGCTGAATGAAAATGTTAAGGCATTGGGGCTGTTTATTGTCTCACTGGTTCTGTTCCTATTGTTTTGGGAAGTTGGGGCAAACCTGAAGCTGTTTGCTAAAGGGATGCCCACAGCCTCAAAAACACTTCAGGAGCTTTGGTGGTGGAGCACCCATCCTTTCTTTGACAATGGTCCCAACGATTTAGGAATTGGTTGGAATCTGTTGATTAGTTTGCGACGGGTAGCCATTGGTTACTTTCTGGCTTCAATTATTGCTGTTCCCCTAGGGATTTTGATTGGTATTTCGCCTATCTCTTATAAGGCGTTTAATCCCTATGTGCAGTTGCTAAAACCAGTTTCTCCGCTGGCTTGGTTACCCTTAGGTCTATATATCTTTCGAAATTCAGAAATAACTGGGATCTTTATCATTTTGATTTCCAGTATCTGGCCAACACTGATTAATACTGCCTTTGGTGTTGCCAATGTAAATCCTGAATATCTTGATGTATCGAAGACTTTGGGAGCCTCCAGGATAAGAACTATCTTTAAGGTGATTATTCCGGCGGCTTTACCCAATATTGTGTCCGGTCTCCGGATCAGCATGGGTATTTCATGGTTGGTGATTGTGGCAGCTGAAATGCTTCTGGGAAGTGGGTTAGGCTACTTTATTTGGAACGAGTGGAACAACCTGTATATCCCTAACATTTTGGTTGCTATCTTTATCATTGGTCTGGTGGGACTAATTTTGGATAACATTTTTGGTGCCCTAGAAAGATTTGTTGCGTTTGGTCGTAAAGCGTGAGCATTGCTTCCGTCAATTATTCAAATAATGGTGCCGTGTCTCCTGAACCTGAGTTTCCGTCAGCCCAGCTGTCCATTCGGAATGTTACTAAGGTATTCGCAGGTAAGCGAGATATCTTTAGTAAGCTGACGCGTAAAACATCCCGAGATTTTCTGGCTATTGAGGACATTAGTTTAGACATTGAGCCTAATACCTTTGTTTCCATCATTGGTCCGTCGGGCTGTGGTAAGTCAACGTTGCTAAATATGGTGGCCGGGTTATCGCCAGTAACCCGAGGAGAAATTCTGCTGAATGGTCATCCCATTCAGGGACCGGGGCCAGACCGGGGTATGGTATTTCAAAACTATGCCCTAATGCCCTGGATGACGGTGGAGGAAAACATCCGTTTTGCTGTGGAAACAGTTTTCCCCAAGCTGTCACCTAAACAGATGACTCGTGCCATCAAGGAACAGATTCAACTAGTGGGTCTGGAAGGTGCCGAGAAAAAGCACCCCCATGAGCTTTCTGGAGGGATGCGACAGCGAGTGGGTATTGCCCGTGCCCTGGCCATTAATCCTCAGATTTTGCTGATGGATGAACCGTTTGGGGCTCTAGATGCGTTAACCCGTGGCTTTTTACAAAGCGAAGTGGAGCGCATTTGGGAACAGCAGCGCAAGACGGTGATTATGATTACCCACAGCATTGAAGAAGCGCTGTTGCTGTCGGATCGCATTGTGATGATGACCCGAGGTCCGGCTGCCCGCGTTGATGAGATTCTGGAAGTTCCGTTTCCTCGACCACGGGATCGCAACACTATTGATCAACATCCGGCTTACCATGATCTGAAAGCTGAAATGGAAAGTCATCTGTTTCGTGAGAC
>JBCCXQ010000033.1:0-33941 GCA_039191365.1 Cyanobacteria bacterium P01_F01_bin.13
GCAACGCTGTATTCTTGCACTTTTTTCAATAACCGCCCTTGACAGCAAACATAATCGCTTGTGGGTGCCCTGCGATATCGGATGCAGGGCACCAGGATTTCATATTACATACACAAAGCATATTTATTGGCTCTCATAGAAAACCGAAAACAAGCTAAATATCTTGTTATATAAGCATCTCCGTATTTTCTAGGAGAATATTCTACCTATATGAAGGGCAACTAAACCCTGATCGCTACTTGTGGAGTTGTAAGACAGTATTGGCACTCTAGGGTTACAAATTCAGCATTTTGACAACTACAGCAATCTGCTGAATGCATCCAGCAGATTGCGCCGCATCTAGCTATGGCTATCTATAGCTTTTAGCGATTGCCGTGTGCACGGTGTGCGCAACGCTACAAATACCCTACATCACTCAAGCGGAGTAAAACCATGCCAGCTTTAAACTGTAGTGAGATTTTTTCGAGTTTGTTAACTTGGCTCAAACTAGGTGCCTCCCTGGCGCTATTAATCTTTTTGGTAGCCAAGTTTCTGGATATTTGGGAAAATACCCAAACATCTTCAGAACCTCAGAATCCAACAACAGAAGTCATCCGTTATTAAAACATGACAATAAAAAGATACGGCTGGGTGTTTCTGTTCCCAACCGCATCTATCATTCAGCTAACTGTGAGGACTAGACCTTTTTCAACCAGCTAAACATGGCACGCAAGTCCTTACCCACTTCTTCGATGGGATGCTCGGCTTCACGGCGACGAATTGCATTAAAGCCAGGATTGCCCGCCTGACTTTCCAAAACAAATTCACGGGCAAACTGACCCGTTTGAATCTCTTTGAGAATCTGCTTCATTTCTTTCTTGGTGTCCTCGGTGATGATGCGTGGGCCCCGAGTGTAATCACCGTATTCAGCGGTATTGGAAATGCTATACCGCATATTGGCCAAACCACCTTCCACAACCAAATCAACAATTAGCTTGACTTCGTGGAGACATTCAAAGTAAGCCAGTTCAGGCTGATATCCAGCTTCGATCAGGGTTTCAAACCCGGCCTTAATTAGTTCGCTCAGACCACCGCACAGGACCACCTGTTCACCAAATAGGTCCGTCTCGGTTTCTTCGCGGAAGGTGGTCTCTAGAATACCAGCGCGGGTACCGCCAATGCCTTTAGCATAGGCCATAGCCATGTCGCGCCCCTTACCAGACGCGTTTTGAAAAACAGCAAACAGTGCAGGCACGCCCTGACCCTGTTCATAGGTGCGACGCACCAGGTGTCCCGGTCCCTTGGGGGCAATCATCACCACATCCACATCTTCGGGGGGAACGATCTGGGCAAAGTTAATGTTAAAGCCATGGGCAAAGGCCAATACGTTACCTGCTTTGAGGTTTGGGGCAATGCTGTCTTTGTAAACGCTCTTTTGAACTTCGTCGGGCAGCAAAATCATAATCATGTCAGCGGCTGCGGCTGCCTCAGCTACAGGCTTAACGGTCAAACCTTCAGCCTCTGCCTTGGCCTTAGAGCGACTGCCTTCGTAAAGGCCCACAACGACGTTGACGCCGCTGTCTTTGAGGTTAAGGGCGTGGGCATGTCCCTGGGAACCGTAGCCGATAATAGCTACGGTTTTCCCGTTGAGTAAATCTAAGTTTGCGTCACTGTCGTAGTACATCTGGGCCATTATGAAAAGCTCTCCTTGATTTGCGGCTGTATGTAGCCAAACTAAAATATTACGATCCAGCGCCGACTCACCTGGACCTGGTGTGCAGCCTTTCATCCTATCAAACCATCCGTAATGTAAGCATTAATACACACGACTCTTTAGGCAGAGCCTGATAGAGATACGATGCTTTGCATCTATTACAGGATGTCAATAACTTGCCTAAACCAGACACAAATCGCTACACCAAATGATTCGCCCAAACACTAAGAGACACACATCAGTGAGTCCTTACAGAGCATTGAAATAGTTTTGTAAAATCTTTTTTTCGTTAATCCTGGCTCTAAACTTCTGGCTTTTTTTCATGCCAGGGGGTGGCTTGCTCATAGGCCGATGCCACCTCGAATAGCAGGTCTTCTCGCAGGGCATTGCCAATTAGCTGCATACCAATTGGTAGCCCTGAGCTGTCAAATCCACAGGGCAGACTGATGCCAGGTAAGCCTGCCAGGTTCACCGTAATGGTCATTAGATCGGATAAATACATGCTTAGAGGGTCGTCTACTTTTTCCCCCGCCTTAAATGCTGTGCTGGGGACCGTGGGCGTCATCAGTACGTCTACATCTGCAAAGGCCGCTTCAAAATCCTGCTTGATCAGCGTGCGTACCTTTTGTGCCTGTAGATAGTAAGCATCGTAATAACCTGCCGACAGAGCATAGGTACCAATCATGATCCGGCGCTTGACCTCAGGGCCAAAGCCCTCTGCACGTGTTTGCTTATACATAGAGAGGAGATTGTCCGTCTCTGCCCGCATACCGTAGCGAACACCGTCGTAACGAGCCAGGTTTGAGGAAGCTTCGGATGGGGCAATGATGTAGTAAGTGGGCAGTCCGTAGCGAAAGTTGGGACAGGAAATCTCCACAATGTCTGCCCCCAGCACTTTTAGTTGCTCAATGGCTGCATCCATAGCAGCGGCCACATCGCCATCTAAGCCTTCGCCAAAGGTTTCTTTCACCAAACCGATGCGCTTGCCTTTGAGGTCGGTCCTTAAATGTTGGGTGTAGTCTGGGATTTTGACATTCAGGCTAGTAGAGTCCTTGGTGTCATAACCAGCAATAGCCTGTAGCAGGATGGCGGCATCTTCCACTGTGCGACCAAAGGGGCCAATTTGATCAAGCGATGAGGCAAAGGCCACCAGACCATAGCGCGATACCAACCCGTAAGTAGGCTTCATCCCCACCACACCACAGTAGGCAGCAGGCTGACGGATAGAGCCGCCGGTATCTGACCCCAAGGAAATGGGAGCCTGGTCGGCCGCTACTGCGGCGGCGGAACCACCGGAGGACCCTCCTGGTACACAGCTAGTGTCCCAAGGGTTGGCAGTGAGCTGATAAGCGGAGTTTTCGGTGGAGCTGCCCATGGCAAACTCATCCATGTTGGTCTTGCCCAGAAAAATTGCTCCGGCATCGGCCAGCCGCTGGGTTACGGTCGACTCATAAGGGGGAATAAACCCGTCTAAAATTTTAGAGGCGCAGGTGGTGCGGATACCTTTGGTGCAAAGGTTATCTTTGAGGGCAATGGGAATACCGGCCAGGGGACTAAGAGAAGCACCGGATGCGATCGCATCATCCACCTGCTGGGCCTGAGTCAATGCCTTATCAGCAGTCACCGCCAAAAAGCTATGAAGTTTGGGCTCTAGCGCCTGCAATCGATCTAAATAATCTTGAGTAATTTCAACCGCAGTACGCTCTTTTTGAATGAGCTGTTGCTGCAACGTGCGGATGACTGACATTCGGGCTCCTTCAGTACGCCTAGCAATTCCAAGCTAACAGTATAGGTGGGAATGGAGGCAATGGTGACAGCAAGTCTCATGCCATAGAGCCACACACCCAGCATGCATAAACTCAGAAATTCGGATTGCCCCCCTATTTGAATGAATTAATGTAACAGTCCTTACTGGAATCGTTACTCATCATGAATTGGCCCATCCAAAATTCCCAACCCAGCAGTATTCCCTTTCCAATCAATAAAAAAACACAATGCAAATCTAAACTTCCATACAAATGTTTTTTAGGAAATGTGTAGCTGGGTACAATCTTCCCTATTATTTTTCTATTAAATCTTTACAAGGCATCCAGTGCTTTTAGTCACTGGAGCTTATAAGTAAGCCAGACTGTGACTGGTGTTGCCCTCCTTTTTCCTGACAACTGTCATCGATTTTCACGGTCATCATTACTGGTTTATTAGGGTTACATGATCCTTTTTCGCTCTATCCCTAGGCCCATCTGGCGTCAGACTTGGCTAAGGCTGCTGTTTGTCTCTGGCAGCACTGCTGGGCTGGCCCTACTTGTAGTACCTCGATTGCCATCGGGGTGGCTTGCTGCAGCGAAGGTATGGGTTACTCCCTCCACAATGGCAGCCCAGACTGAGGTAGTGCAGCCCGAATCGCTGCGTCAGGTGAGTACCGAAGGTGTGGTCAGACCTTATCTAACCCTAACTAGACTCACCTACAGTCTTACGCAGCGGCTTCTGGAGAAAGAGCAAGCCGCCGTCAACTATAGCCAAGCCATCGATTTAGCTCAGCAGGCTCTAGCTCTACGTAAACAGGGCAACACCCTAGAACTTAGTAAGCGGGAAAGGGCGCTTTGGCAAGATGCTCTGCAGGCACTTGAATCAATCGACAGTAGCTCAGCCCAGTATCCCTTAGCTCAAGAGAAGCTCAAGGAATACGGTTTGATTGCGACTGTAGTTAATCGCCGTATTAATCAAGAGAAATCTGATTTTCTAGCTCCCATTGCTGCTGAGCGGGGAAATCCCAATACTGTGCGTATATCCCTCTGTCAGCTAGGTACTGATGAATGTCGCGCATTTCGCGGCGATATCCCTCCGGTCAGCTTGGCGAGTCTTGTCAAGCTGCCCATTGCCATGGCACTGATGCATCAGGTCACCACGGGCAACGCCAGTTTAGATGAACAAATTTATATTGACCCCAAAAATTTCACTGAAAACGCTCAGGGAGCCAAAATTTTTGTTGATAAGACCTACACCCTACGAGAGGTGATGGTGCGCATGATTACTGAGAGTAATAACATTGCCACCAATCAGCTAATTGACTATCTGGGCTACGACGTTATCAACACCGCTCTTAAAGCCGAAGGCTTTAGCTCTACTACTGTGGGTCACAAGCTGGTAGGTGCTAAAACCTATCCCAAAAGCATGGGTGGAGGCCGAAATCGCAGCACAGCTGATGAGCTGACCCAGATGATGATGCGTATCTACAGCTTTACCAAGGAAAGTGATGAGGAAATTCTAAACGCCTTAGTGGGTCAATATGATCTTGACTTCGGTTATCGGGCTTTGGTTAAAGAAAAACCTGATATTTTCTGGATTGGGGAAAAGACGGGACAAAATTCTTCGGTAATCGGCAGTACTGTGGCCTTTAAGGTCGACGAGGAGCGCTATGTCATGACCGTCACCATTGACAAAAGTGGTAATCAGGCCAGACTACGTCAGATTATCCGCGATGTGGCCCGACATGTGTTTGAGAACGGCCCGTTAGACCAACAGCAAGCACCTAAATTGGCCAAGCTTTAGTCAGCTTAAGCCGAGTTTTTACCTGACGGATTAAAAAAATAACCAAATCCCCTCAGAATTTAGACTCTATTCTAAATTCTGAGGGGATTATTAATACTTAGGATATCCACCTAAACCGGGAAATTTTGGTGAGGTATAAATCTAGAATACAGAAGTCAGAATGTATAAGGTGCCTGAATTCTAGCTCCTATATTCTAAATTCTATCCTTGGGAAAATATCCCACTTTAAGTTGGTGCCCAATACTGGGTTATATCCCTAAAGGGCTACAGTGCGGGACTGCCAATTTATTTCATTTGCCTAACTTATATTCTCCATAGGAATAGGTATAAGTCATTCTCAGCAATCACGTATATCAGAGCACAAAGCAAAAATAAATTGTTTCAACCTCTTGTCAAGGATTAGATACACCCTCAAACTAAATAATGAATTAACAAACTGCGCTAGTGAGACGATCCTGTGAAAAGAGTTCTTTCGATTATTCTCGGCGGCGGTGCTGGCACTCGCCTTTATCCTTTAACAAAGTTTCGTGCAAAGCCCGCAGTTCCTCTAGCCGGTAAATATCGACTGATTGATATTCCAGTGAGTAACTGTATCAACTCAGAAATCTTAAAAATCTACGTTCTCACGCAGTTTAATTCCGCTTCTCTCAATCGCCATATTACTCGCGCCTACAACTTTTCTCAATTTAGCGATGGTTTTGTCGAGGTGCTAGCAGCTCAGCAAACCCCAGAAAGTCCTAGCTGGTTCCAGGGCACTGCAGATGCTGTGCGCAAGTATCTCTGGCTGTTTGAAAGCTGGGATGTGGATGAAGTGATTATCCTCTCAGGCGATCATCTTTATCGCATGGACTATGGCAAGTTTGTACAGCGCCATCGAGATACAGGTGCTGATATTACCCTGTCGGTAGTACCCGTGGGTTATAAAGTAGCCCCTAGCTTTGGTCTAATGAAAATTGACAGTGCCGGGCGCGTTGTTGACTTCCATGAAAAGCCCAAAGGTGACGATTTAGAAGCTATGAAGGTAGATACGACTACCCTGGGACTTAACCCTGAGCAAGCACAGGAGAAACCCTTTATTGCTTCTATGGGTATTTATGTCTTCAAGAAGCAGACACTGGTTGACCTACTACGACGTTCTCCTGAACAAACTGACTTTGGTAAGGAAATTATTCCTGGCTCTGCCCGTGACTATAACGTTCAGGCATATCTCTTTGATGGTTATTGGGAAGATATTGGAACCATTGAGGCATTCTTCCATTCCAACCTGGCGCTTACTCAACAGCCCCGCCCCCCATTTAACTTCTATGATGAAGCCGCTCCGATCTACACAAGAGCACGTTATCTTCCCCCCAGTAAAGTTCTCGACTCAAAAATTACTGAATCCATTATTGGTGACGGCTGCATCATAAAAAATTGCAGCATTCATCGCACAGTGATTGGTTTGCGTCAGCGAATCGGTGCTAATTGTGAAATTGAAAATGCTCTGTTGATGGGGGCTGATTACTACGAATCCACTGACGGTCAACAGCATCTAACCCGTGGCAAAATCCCTGTGGGTATCGGTGAGGGCACTATTATTAAACAAGCCATTATCGATAAGAATGCTCGCATTGGTGGCAATGTGAAAATTCTCAATAAGGAAAATATTCAAGAAGCTGAACGAGAAGACCTTGGGTTCTATATCCGCGGCGGTATCGTCGTTGTTCTTAAGAATGCGGTGATTCCCGACGGGATGATTATTTAAGAGCGTAGGGTGGGCATTGCCCACCATTTATAGATTTTCTCCCCCTGAAAGGGCTCCCAATTTTTGGAGCCCTTTTGCATAACTGTCGTTATTCAGGCTCGGGGTTATTCTGGTGGTAATGGAGTGGTGGGCCGTGCCCACCACTTCACCACTTCACCACTTCACCACTCGCCTCTAAGCAATGGATTTTCGCGAAAGCCTCAGCATGGCTGTTAAAACTCTGAGCGCCAGTAAGATTCGTAGCGGTCTAACGATGCTAGGTATCATCATTGGTAATGCGTCAGTGATCTTAATGGTAGGTCTGGGTGAAGGGGGACGACGCTATATCAATGAGCAGCTTCAGAGCCTGGGACCTAATATTTTGTTCATTGTGCCGGGAAATCGTGAAACCCGTGAGTTGGGAGGACTTGATGTTATTCGTAATTTGGTATTGGCAGATGCAGAGGCCATTGCTGAGCAGGTGCCGTCAGTGATTGACGTTGCTGCGGAGAATACAACTCCAGGGCTAGTTACGTTTCTCAACCGCAATGCCAGTGTGAATGTGATTGGTACGAACCCCGCGTTTATTACTGTACGCAACTTCACCACAGAACAGGGGCGTTTCATTTCTGATTTGGATATGCAGCATACCAGCGCTGTAGCCATTCTGGGAAAGTCTCTAGCCGAGCGTTTGTTCCAGGATCAGGTGCCTTTGGGTCAATCGGTACGCATCAATAACATCACGTTTAAAGTGGTGGGCGTGCTGGCAATCCAAGGTTCTAACCTGGGGATTAATTATGATGATGCTGTGATGATTCCCATCACCACCCAGGCCAGCCGGATTGTAGGGCGTACGTCTCCCTATGGGATTGAAGTTAGCTTTATCTCCGCGACAGCCCGCGACAGTGAGAGCTTGCAAACAGCCGAATTTCAGGTGACTAATCTTTTGCGGCTGCGGCACGGTATTGTTGATCCGACTGAGGATGATTTCTTCATCCAAAATCAGGATACATTACTGACTATTGCTGATACGATTACCAGAGCTTTGACCCTGATGCTGGCTGCGATCGCAAGCATTTCTCTCCTGGTTGGCGGCATTGGCATCATGAACATCATGCTGGTCTCCGTACGCGAACGCACCCAAGAAATTGGTCTGCGCAAAGCCGTCGGCGCATCCCAGCGCGATATTCTCGTCCAGTTTTTAATTGAGGCAATGATTCTCTCCGCCGCTGGCGGTGCCATTGGTATCCTGATAGGCGTTAGCGGTATTGGCTTACTCAGTTTGCTCACCCCCTTTAAATCCTCGGCTTCAGTCAGTGCCATTATCATCACCGTCAGTGTCTCCGGTAGTATTGGCCTATTTTTTGGCGTTATTCCTGCTCGCCAAGCGTCTAAGTTAGATCCCATTGTGGCCTTGAGAAGTATTTAACAGAGAAGTATTTAACAGAAAGGGCGTTTGCTCCCATAGCTCGCTATTCCCTATTCCCCATGCATCCCCTAATAAACCTCCAACACATTGCCAAAATTTACGGCAGCGACAACACCGAAGTAAAAGCATTGTGGGACGTTAGCTTTACCATTAACCAGGGAGACTATTGCGCCATTATGGGCCCCTCAGGCTCGGGTAAGTCAACAGCCATGAACGTCATTGGCTGTTTGGATCGACCTACCCACGGTCATTATTTTTTTGACGGTCAAGATGTTGCCCAACTGGACGACGATACCCTGGCAACTATTCGCAATCGCAAAATCGGGTTTGTGTTTCAACAGTTTCATCTATTGCCCCAGCTGAGTGCCATCGACAATGTTGCTCTGCCTATGGTTTACGGGGGAGTTCCAGCCGCCGAGCGTCGTGAACGGGCAGCTAATGCTCTCAAGCAGATGGGACTGGGCAACCGACTAACCAACAAACCCAGCCAGCTATCGGGCGGTCAACAGCAACGTGTAGCCATTGCCCGTGCCATTGTTAACCGACCGCTGCTGCTGCTAGCCGATGAACCTAGCGGTGCACTGGATACTACGACCACCGAAGAAGTGATGACGATTTTCGCAGACTTAAATCAACAAGGTATCACCGTTGTCATGGTCACCCATGAACCGGCAGTCGCCAAACTAACACAACGGGTAGTATGGTTTCGCGATGGTCATGTGGTCAATACCCATATGAGCCCCAACGATATTGGCTATGGGACATTGATGGAGTAGCCTCCCTATAAAACAAGGGTATCGAAATTCGATGATAGGCTATGGACTACTGGCATTTCAGTAAATACCCTGATAGAGTAGGACCTTCATGTACCCCTGCACCGTGTTGGTCTCATCATCCAAGGTATCCATAACTTAACGGATACAAAAAGGGTTAAAAGGATACAAATGGCTGTCGCCCAATTCTCCTAACCAATGGGAACAACGCCATATTATTTTCGAATTTATCTGCTTACTGTGTAACGATATCGCTCGCTAAGCCATTTGCTATTCAGGGGAAAATTTCAATGAACCTAGGTCATCGCTATGGACTGCCACTATTGCTAGCACTGAGCATTGGTGCGGCCGAACCAAGTCTTGCTCAAGATTTTCGCAGTGCTGAGGCGGCCTTAGAACAAGGGGTGATCTATGTGCAACAGGGGCAGCTTGACGAAGCGATCGCAGCCTTTAAAAGTGCCGTTTCCCTTGACCCCACCCTGGCTATCGCCCATTACAACCTGGGTCTCGCCTATCGTGAACAACGCCAAATTCAGGCCGCTGCCGATGCCTTTTGGCAAGCCACCCAGGTCGATACCAACTTTACAATGGCCTATGTAAACCTGGGGGCAGCCCTGCTAGACGGTGGCAACCTGGACCAAGCAGAGAGCTATCTGAAGCGCGCCGTTACCCTAGAGCCTCAGTTAGGCATTGGCCATTACAATCTCGGTCTGGTGCAACGACGTCAGGGTAACCTGGCAGCCGCACTAGACTCTTTTTTACTCGCCGTGGATCACAGCCCCCAGGCTCCAGAGGTGCATTATCAAATTGGTTTGATTTATTTGCAGCAAAGCCAGTTAGATGGCGCAGTCACCGCGCTTGAAACCGCCATCAGCCTGGACAATAACTACCCTGAAGCCCACTATAATCTGGGCATTACCTATTTTGGTCGGGGAGAATCAGAAACGGCACTAGGACACTTTGATCGGGCGATTCAGCTCTATCCCACCTTTGGTCATGCCTATTATTCTAAAGGCTTAGCTTTGGCGGAGTTGGGACGTACGGATGAAGCCGAACAGTCGTTACAGCAAGCCCTTAACCTCTACATTAACCAGGGCCGTAGTCAATGGGTAACCAATACTCAAGCGCAGTTGGATCGCATCCGTTAGTTGTTATTAAGGGCCGATTGATTAGCCCATAATCTAGCTGAAGAAATCAATTTCAAACGCGCGGGCCTGACCACTTTCTAAAAGGGCTAGGTTGCCTCTAAGCTGTCGCCAAACAAACGCTCCCATCAGAAACGTCATCGGTAAAGACACTCCATAAGATACTAAAGCGGGTGTTCTAAAACAGCCTAAACCTGACGCTAGAAAAACAGAGGTCCCTGCACACATTCCAATGAATGATAGCCGAGTATTTATTTTTCCAAGCTTAGCAAGCACTTCAGACGAATTATTTTCGCGCCACCCATTCACAATTCGTTTTAAGACGATGGCAAATACAGAACCGGATGCGATCGCAAACAAGAAACCAGCCGCCATAAAGTAAAAGGGAGGTGAGAAAGAGTATAGAAGTTCAACCATGGTTAAGCTGTAGAGTTCTTGTAACGTTCTATTAATTCTCTTCCTATTATACGCCGAGGAGGAGCAGCTATCGCTACGTCCCCCTTATCGCTAGGCTGGATATGAATTTGTTTTGAATTCTACTTGTTGTCTAGTTTCCATTGCGTTATGACCCAGGCATCTATTGGAGTTGCCGTTGTTGGCACAGGGTATGGTCAAAAGATCCACATTCCCGGTTTTAAGGCCCACCATCGCACTGAAGTAGTAGCGGTTTATCATCGCGATCGCAACCAGGCCCAGGCCATCGCTGAACGCCACGACATTCCCCATGCCTGCGACACCATCGAGGCAGTTGTAGCACTACCCCAAGTACAGGCCGTCAGCGTAGCCACCCCACCCTTTACCCACTACGCCATGGCTACAGCAGCGCTTCAGGCTGGCAAACACTTGCTGTTAGAAAAACCCACCACCCTCAATGTGCAAGAAGCTAAACAGCTCCACACCTTAGCCCAACAGCACCATGTGGCTGCAGTTATGGACTTTGAATTTCGGTTTATTCCTGCCTGGCAGCGTTTAGCTGAGTTACTCCAAGAAGGATATGTCGGTCAAAAACGCCTGATCAAAATTGACTGGATTGCAGGTAGCCGAGCAAATCCTCAACGGGCCTGGAACTGGTACGCCCGTAAAGATCAAGGCGGTGGAGCCCTTGGCTCAATCGGCTCTCACATGTTCGACTATGTTGCTTGGTTGTTTGGTCCTGTTAAACGTCTATCGGCAAACTTGAGTACCACAATTACTCAGCGTCCAGATCCTGAAACTGGTGAGTATAAATCGGTTGATTCCGACGATACCTGTAGCATCACCCTCGAACTCGTTGATGGCACTCCTGTACAGGTAACCCTCAGCGCTGTTGCCCTGGCTGGTCGTGGACACTGGATTGAAATCTACGGCGACCAGGGCACCCTTGTTTTGGGCAATGCCAATCAAAAAGACTATATCCACGGTTTTACTCTTTCTGGTAGTCAAGCAGGCGCACCCTTAGCCCCTCTAGACATTCCAGAACGTCTGGCATTTCCCAAACTCTATGATGATGGTAGACTTGCTCCGTTTATCCGCGTTGTGGATCATTGGGTAACCTGTATCAATCAACAACAAACCCTGGCCCCATCTCTCGTAGAGGGGGTTTATTCACAATTTCTAATGGATCTCACCCACCAGGCCCATAATCAACAAACCTGGGTTACAGTCCCCAACTAGGTTGCTTCTAGGCCACTTTAAGGGCCTTTTTACCAGATAATTACAGAACCCTTGGGCAAAAATAAATAGACAAAATCAGCTAAAGCATTCAATTATTACAACAGCAAGCAATATTCTCCTATCATGCTTGATAGGCTTACTACTAAATAGCGACCTAAGCAACGGACCACAAATGAAAGGTGTCCTAACTAATGTACATTAGGTGTGATGCGTTGCCAGTGAGGATATAGGTCGTCCAAAGCCATGTCGTCGCAACAATTTCCCATTAATTCGCTTCAAAGCCTCAGACGCTCTCTCAAAAAGCAGCTGGTCCTGCCAGCCTGTGAGCATACTCCCAGTGCTGCTGCTGAGCACATGCCGGAGCCTGACTCCCTGGCAACTTTAAGTAATCTTTTTCGCAAAGGGGGGATTACCCATACTGAAGGATCCACACCCAATGCCAACGGTCGATGGTTTATTAGTACCGTCGATGCTAGTTCCGCCCTCAGACACCTGCCTGGAATAGGCCTCAAACCTAACTACTGCTTAGTAACTTATCTTTATCGCATTAGGCGATCAAATATGAACCATGGAGGCGCAGTGACCTGGGCAATGACTAGCCAACTCAGTACTACTTCCCATTTAGAAGCTGCCTTAGCCATGGCTGGTGACTATAGCGCTCCTCCCTATCCGGAGGGGGCATTACAAAATTATATGACTGCGATTACCGGGAATCTAACGGCAGGGTCCTTTTTGATTGCATCTATTCTGCAGCGAGAACTGCAAGAATTTGGTCGCTGTGGCAAGTTTCACCGTTGGCAGCATCATCGCTTAATTGGTAATTTGCCTAAACAACGCAGCTGGCAATGGCGCATGGAACAACCAAAGAGTCTAACTCCGAAGGTGCACAGCCTGCCTAACGGTAAAATAGCAGTCGAATTTTACACCTGCCGGATCGTGCCACCCATTGGTATATTTCGCCATATTGATCGCTATCCGACCAACAGTTATGTGGCTAAAGCAAGCAACCAGGCTATCGCAGCTGATAAATAATAGTAGCTACTAGATAGTAGTTACTATCTAGTAGCTACCAGCAGAAACACTAACGTAGGAAGCTGCTAATAAACCAGAGTAAGGTCATGGTGATGATGGCAACCACTGCGTTTATCTGATCTGAGCTTAGTCCTAAACTTTGCTGACCAACTAATCCAATCGCTAGCAGCCCTAATAAAACACCCACCAACAAACCACCAGCCGCAAACGCAAAAGAGCGCCAGAACTTGCGCTCCTTCCGATTAATAAAGAAGATAGTTGCTGCCACTGAAAATCCTAAGGCAGTCGAAGCACTGTCTGCTGAAAACCAAGCTAAGGCCGCCAACGCCAAAAACACAACAGATGGCCATAGAATATCGTTGCGACTGGGAGTATCTAACCAATCCTGAAGCCAACCTGGAGTCTGGGGCGCAGGCAGAGAAACTTTTGGTATAGATGTCGATGATTCTGCCGCTTTTTCTGCATACCGAATCCGATCGGGCACTTTAATTTTGCCTTCCTGACGCATGCGGAGGCGCTCCATCAAAATGGCGTCGTAGGCAGCTTCGATCGCCTCTTTTTGCTGGGGATTATTACTGTCACATTCTTCGAGTAAGCGTTTGCGCGCCACTTGCACCTCTTCAAACGAAGATGATTCATCTAATCCCAAGGTTTTATAGTTGCTCTCATTCATGTCGACACCTGGTATGTGCGGCGGCCATTATTATGATGGTTATAAGTGATGATATGACGTACACCCGTTGCAAATGGTGCGCATCATATCAAAAAATACCATTGCTCATGATATCCACCAGTTTAACCATCTTGACAAAAAAATAAGCTGACGATGCCAGAAATGTCAGATAACTTTTTAGAAGTTTCGTTGTTTCCTATGACCTGGGCCTTAATAATTACTGGCATCCTGATAACTGTTGCAGAATAATCAAGCCCAGTTTTTTTGACTACGTACCGGGCATCACTGTCAATGCACTTATACATTCAATAGTCAACTGCCTGACGATCCATCGTGCCAATTGACCAGGTGTTTTTAGTGGAATTCTTTGATAAGGTGTGGAAGCCCTGTAAAACTTGTCTGAAGTTATTGAAAACTTGTGAAATAGGACTTTAGATATGTCTTTGCGGGCAGTCTAATTCCAATAGGACTTATGCTGTTGCTGACTTACTAAAGAAATTGATCTAGAATAGATGCCATTTGTCAAACTTTTTTTAGATTAAAGCTCCTTGAGGGGTAGCAACGCTAGATTTATTTTTACCTTTTTACCTAGACTCGTATTTTTTTGGTGTAAGGATTATGACCACGGCCTCTGCCAAAATTTTAGTTGTTGACGACGACCCAGCTATTCGCAATCTTATTCATCGATTTTTAGCGAAGCAGACCTACGAAATGGAATCTGCTGAGGACGGTAAACATGCGTTGGCTGTGTTTGAGCAGTTCAATCCAGATTTAGTGATTTTAGATGTCAATCTGCCCGATGCCAACGGCTATGACCTCTGTAAAGAAATGCAGTCACGCACAGGCGTGTTTGTATTGATGCTCACCAGTCGTACTGATGAATCAGATAAGATTCATGGTTTTAATCAAGGGGCTGATGATTACATCACAAAACCTTTTAGCTTGGGTGAGCTTGAGGTTCGGGTAGGGGCCATTCTTAAGCGTCAGCGACCGGTCACAGCAGCTGAGCAACAATGTCTCACATTTAACTCCCTAGCCATTGATCCCATCCGTCGAGAAGTAACTCTTGAAAGCCAGCTTGTACCTCTAACAGCATTGGAGTTTGATCTACTTCATTTCCTGGCCAGCCATCCCGGTCGAGTATGGAGAAGAACTGAACTCATTCAAAAAGTTTGGGATTATGAATATGTGGGCGACCAGCGTGTTGTGGATGTACACATTGGTCAGATTCGTAAGAAAATTGAGATTGATACTAATCAACCTACATTGATTCAAACAGTGCGTGGGGTAGGTTACAAGTTTGAACCGCCAGCTACTGGTGTTGAGGCAGTTGAAAGTTAGTTTTCATATGACTCAGGTCGCTACGTTAAATTCTTAGCCATAGCAATCTGCTAATGGACTTAGCAGATTGGGTTGTCCATAGCTACCGTTATTTTGAGTTTGAGGCTTAGCAATCGCTAAACAGTTATTTCTAAATTTAATGATGCAGGGGTTATGAAGATACTTCGTAACCCCTGATCTTTTCTAGAAAACTTTATTTTCAACATTACTACCGTATCTATTAGGTTAGTTAGGACAGTGGATATCCCTAAACCTCCTAAAGTACAGAACTAACCTGACGCGCAAAGTCCTAATGCATTAGGTGACAAGCACCAAAAAAAGCCTTCGCGAAGCGAAGGCTTTGGACGTGCACTCAAGGAAGAAAATCTCTTAGACGGCAGACTATTGGTCTACCTTAGCCGTTGCTTTAGGTGAACGGTTGGTGTTACGAAGTTTCCATGCACTAGATACGATTTGGCTCCAGCGACGGTGTACCCGTTTGGGGGTCCATCCTAGCTGCTGGGCAATTTCAGCATCGGATGGAGTAGCACGCTGAGAATCCTGCATTTGCTGCTGTTTTAGAGCCAGTAGATGCTGCTGCTCGGCAGTGAGCTGATTAATAAACTGGGTCCACTCTTTAGGCGATAGACCGAGATTTTTATCCAGGTCAACACCTAACCATTGGTGTACCAGTTCCCAGTTGTGGGACTGGGCAAATTTTTCCACGTGATACTTAAAACGCTGCTGCAGGTAGTCGCGTTGTCGTGGGGTTAACCCAAGCACTTCGTCAATTTCAGAGGCAGCCATATCCTGCAATCGCAAAGCTAGATAGTTGATACAGGCCTGCTGATCCTGATCTTCGAGATATTCAACTAGCTCTCGAATAATGCGATCGCGCAACACCGATTCTGCCGGATCCGTGACATCCGCCACCATCTGCTCACGAATTTGCTGTAGTGCCGAAGAACGAGAGTCAGCATCGTCACTTTTGGGTGAATCAACTGCCATCTCAATATCAACACAGGTCTCTGCCGGTAAGCGCTTAGCAAAGCTTTGGGCGCGTAGCACTAAAAGCTGCTGATTGTAACAACCGGGTAACGAAATCCGTCGCTTGGCATACTGCTCACTAAACGCCATATACTCTGCCAGTTCTAACCGGGTTCTGGGAGTATAGTCGGCTTCAAGATGGTTTTCGCGACGAAAGGCCTTGAGTACTTCGATGTAGAAACCCTGAAGAAAGTCTTCTAGTAGATTACAACGACCCTGAAAGCCAAGCTGAGTCTTGGCAGGAGCAATATAACGATAGGCAATAGCACTCAGTCGGCTTTGAAGTTCCACCCGCCCCTGGCGAGAGCCCAGGCGATAGTACTCCAAGTATTTCTGAATTCGGTTCTCCGCCAGGGAGTGTTGCCAGGCATTAACTTCACCGGAGGCTTGGATGCGATCGCTTTTGCGACAAATCCGAGCCACTTCGATCGCTAAACGGTTAGCCACAGCATTGACAGTACGGTTACTGCCTTTGACCTGTTCTTTAAGCATCTGAACCAGAAAACTTACCAGAGCCTGATCAACAGGACATAGTTCATTTTGGCTGGTAGTGGCAGCGTCGTCCTTAGGAGGCTGAATAGAGCCAGCCGTTGGGTGAAGAACGACGTTATTAGTTGGTTTAGTTAGGTTTAATACGGATGTAGCGGTAGATTGAGCTTTCATAATTCCCTTAGTGATGCACGCCCCTGCTATTCGAGGAGCTGTTCAATTGGTCGTTGGAGCTGTAGGCCTGTCCGCTAGTGGACAGTTTCACTGTAGAAGACTCAATCCGGAATCCCAGAAACAGTGTGTCAGTATCCAAACCAAATGGGCATAAAGTCTGCTTACAGACTAAAAAACCGCTCGAATAAATAGGGCATCAATAACTCTAAAATATTTACTGTGTAATCGCTTGGCAGATATTTCGAACGGGATAACCGATGCGTAAACGCAGTGTCCTTGACTGTGACAGTTGAGTAGATAGTCTATCCTGTAAGTCTATTTTTTTAATTGTGACAGTTGTGTGAGATTGATGATTCTCGGCACATCAATATATATTGATAAGCTGCCCACTAATCTAATAGTTCCCTGACGTATTGCACTATTTAATAGCTACGAGAATGCCCAAGCCTGTCCGGTATTTTTACGGCAGGTCAGCATGAAGTGTCTGTAGGGAAAATCTGCGTTCAGGGGAGAATCTGTAAAGCTATGGAAAAGATCGCCTATTTCGATTGTCCAACTGGCATAGCCGGAAATATGTGCCTTGGTGCAATTTTGTCAGCAGGCATGCCTTTAGAAGATCTGTTATCTCAGCTAAGGGAGTTGGGGCTAGAGGATGAGTATGAGTTTACAGTCGCTAAAGTCAGACGTCAGGAACAAGCGGCGACCGCAGTTACGATCAATTTGCAGGATGAAGCCACCTATGAACATCGCCACCTGCCCGAAATTGAACGGCTGATTCGTCAGGGCAAATTGCCCACAAAGGTAGTGGAGTGGAGTTTAGCTATTTTTCAGGAGTTGGCAGCAGCGGAAGCCTCTGTACATGGGATTCCAGTGGATAAGGTCCATTTTCACGAGGTGGGAGCAACCGATGCTCTAATCGATGTCGTGGGTACTTGTTTGGGATTGAACTGGTTAGGGATAGATCGGGTGGTATGCTCCCCCTTACCTGTGGGCGGCGGCACCGTCAAAGCGGCCCATGGGCGTTTACCGGTACCGGCTCCGGCGGTTTTAGAACTATTTAAACGGTCTCAGGTACCGGTGTATAGCAATGGTATTGACAAAGAACTGGTGACACCGACAGGGGCTGCGATCGCAACAACCCTCAGTCAGAACTTTGGTCCCCCACCTGCCATGACGTTGCAGCAGGTGGGCTTAGGGGCAGGTAGCCATGAATTGCCCATACCCAATATTTTGCGGCTCTGGATTGGGACTGTCCCCCAGTCATCTCTGACGGTCCGTGCCTCCCGCCAGCATTTAGGACACCAACATTCAGAGCACTCCCACCTGGAACACTCCCACTCAGACCATTCCCATGGGGCTCCCCAAAAACAGCCACAGACATCACAGGGATATCCAGAATCCATCGTAGAACTCCAGACGCAGTTGGATGATTTGACGCCCCAGGCCATTGGTTATCTCTACGATGGCCTATTTCAAGCCGGTGCCCTAGACGTGTTTACCCAGGCCATTGGTATGAAAAAAAATCGTCCGGGTATTTTGCTGACGGTTATTTGTGGCCTGTCAAATGTCGAGACCTGTCAGACTGTAATCTTTTCAGAAACGACCACCTTGGGGATTCGAAGGACCCTACAGCACAGGCAAACACTTTACCGCGCCTGGCAAACTGTGACGACGGTCTATGGTCCTGTTCAGATTAAAGCAGGTCTAGCCACTCCCCATGGCCCAGTACTAAACCTTCAGCCTGAATATGAAACCTGTGCCCAATTGGCCCGTGACAATGGCATTGGCTGGAAACGTGTCCAGTGGGAAGCCATTGCCGCAGCTCATCCCCTCTATAAAGGCCAATACAATGACCACGATTGGGAGATTTCCCAACCGTCTCGGAATGAGTAGGCGCTAGGTACCCGCATTTTTTATATCCATAGATGAATGCAAAGGTGCCCAGTGGAGTTCCTTCATCATCTGGGAAAAAATACGATACTCATCTAGGGAAGCCGTTTCCGTATTGCTATCCTCTGATGTGTTTTGCTGAATATTAACCAGGTTGTATTGCACATCGCTACCGCAGATAGCCAAGGTAACGCTGTATATCTCTAAAAAGTTGATAATCCATTGACATTCTTCCCGAGGAAATTGCTCATAGTAACGGATGAGATCGGCAATGCGGGCATCCAAGTAAGGATGGGAATTTGGACATACCAGAATCAACTTAAGCAATACAATTGCCAGCGTCAGGGGGTGGCCATTGGTCAATAACAGGCTAAAGAAGGGGGATGGGGTTTCAGCATCCTCAGTCATCAAGTAATCAATCACTCGATTGCACGTCAGCAATACCAGAGATGCGTCTAAGGGATGGTAATTAAACTTGACGTATACACCATCTAGCTTTTTCCGCAGCTTGTTTTCGAGGGTGACCACAAACTCAGTCTTATTGGCGGAAAAAAGCAAATATTCAACCAGGCTATTCTTATAGCTGACATAGCTTAGCCCCTGGGTTTGCTCATGAAAAATTCGAGCCAGGTTGCGGTGACTAAACATCCCACGCTTGGCGACAAGAGTCCTAATGACCCGCAGCGCACTGTCCCCCAGCATGGTTGGGTTATCTCGACGAGCTTGCTGAGATGGCACCCTTTGAAAATGGGCCGTATACATAGCCAAATCAAACTTAAACTGATCTCTCAGTCGCTGAGATAAGGCCCTGGCAGCCTCCCGCTGCTCCAGAGGATTACTCGTGTCGATGTACTGAGGTGCCAATAAATAGGCCGTATACCGTCTCGACCAGTGGGGAGCCTCACTGCTAAACCGATTTTCAACAAAAAGTTTCAGATCCTGAAAGTCATCACTATCAACAAAACTTTGAAGCCACTGGCGCAGACGTTTGATGGTGGGCGATACCGATATTTTGCGAATAGTGGGGTCAGC
This sequence comes from Cyanobacteria bacterium P01_F01_bin.13, assembly GCA_039191365.1. GTDB lineage: Bacteria > Cyanobacteriota > Cyanobacteriia > Phormidesmidales > Phormidesmidaceae > Leptothoe. Next base: position 19,623 of record JBCCXQ010000033.1, read on the forward strand.
AAATACCTGGATAAGGCTGCGAATAGCCCCATACTCGCGGGCTACTTCCCAATTATTGATCAGAATATAGCAGGAACGCTTGAGAGTATTTTGAAATTCCTTCTTATTATTCGAAAATAAGAGAGCATAGAGAGCAGGTACGGTATTTTCACTTACCGTTTCCTGATGCTGCAGAAAGAGCCCTTTGAATTCTTCGAGCACCTCTGCTGCAGGCCAAGCTTTAACGATATCTAGCAGAAAGTCATAAATCGTTTGCTGAGCCTGCTGAACGTCTTGATGACGACGTCTTGGATTAAACGAATCAGAAACTCTATCAACAACCATGCAAGTTAATGGTATACAAGGCCGCTTGTGTCATTGCTATCAACGTTCACGGCTAAATAGCATAAATATTAGAACGGAAGGAAAAATGTGCCTGGCTATTCACTTTGTAACAAGAAAACACCCATCTTGAAAAGTATATTTATTCTAGGCTACCTCCGTAGCACTACTGAATCACTACATGCATACCCTCTTTGTAGGGCATTCAACTCCATGAGCAGCAAGCCTTACAGCAACTGAGCAATAGGATGAAAGCAATAAGCTACAGACTAGTTCGGCTATACCGTACAAACTTACAGACAAATAATATAGCGTTAGCTGTATTGTGTAGCTAAAGAAACGATTAAACAAATATGGGGGCGGAGGGACTTGAACCCTCACGACCGTTTAAGGTCAGCGGATTTTCACCCTCCCACAGCTTTCGCTGTTGCCACTCCGTAGTCTTGAAGTGGTTTTGAGGATTGGACCCTCCCTTTACCCTCGACTTGACGTTAGGGTAGCTCCCGTCGGGCCTCTGCACCTTCAGCCTAAACTGTAGAAAAACCTACATGGTTTAGGTAGCTTGGCTCAGGATTGCCATATCACATACCAATAAAAATTGGCCAAGACTTAGGTTTCCCTGAGTTTGAGAGCTTCCACTTAGCAGATTTCTCCACTAAGGCTCAGTTTTCTAAGTCCGCAGCGTCTACCATTCCGCCACGCCCCCTTACATGAGCTGTTGGCCTAGATTTCAGCAGAAAAAAAGCCTTACTGAAATTGTCAGCCAGACAACACCTGTCTAATTCCAACACCAACTGGTATTCTGTGCAACCCCCTGAACGCTATGATGACTATCGACGTGTGTTAAGTATGTGCGAAAGACTGACCAGCTATGGATAACCTCGATAGTTCACTTTTGATTACGCTAGCGGTTTATGTAGGTTTAGCGGGCCTCTATCTGCTAGTGATACCCGGGGTACTGCTGTTTTACTTAAAGCAGCGTTGGAATGTGGCGTCATCCATAGAGCGCCTGTTGATCTATTCACTGGTGTTTGTGTTTTTCCCAGGAATGCTGCTGCTGTCGCCATTTTTGAACTTTAGACCCCAGCGTCGTGAAATTTAGCTATGCGCCGAATTGATGTAATTGGCGTCGGTCTAGGGATCTTTGTGGCTGGAGGCAGCTTGTACTTGATTCTTTCCCTGGTCGGGCTGGATGGAATTTCAGCAGGCATCTGGAGCCAGGTTATTTTTACCGGCGGCTTATTAGGCTGGGTTTTGACCTACCTGACGCGAGTGTTTTCGCAGAAAATGACCTACAATCAGCAGCTGAAAGATTATGAGGATGCGGTCCTTCAGAAGCGCTTAGATGAAATGTCTGATGATGAACTTGCCCAGCTACAGGCAGAGCTAGAGGCAGAGAAGAAATCCCAGTCATCGTCCTAAACGTTCCATCTTCCCAGGCAACATAAATCAAACAACAAAGACTATGGGTAAATCGGTTTCAGCTCAATTTCAGACATTGCGCGCTCAGAAAGGTTGTGCACTCATTCCATTTATTACGGCTGGCGACCCTGATTTAGATACCACAGCAGAGGCCCTACGCGCATTGGATCGAGCTGGTGCCAATCTGATTGAGCTGGGTGTTCCCTACTCCGATCCCTTAGCTGATGGTCCGGTCATTCAAGCAGCAGCAACCCGTGCATTGGAAAGGGGTGTTACGCTTGATGATGTTTTAAAGCTGGTGGCTGAGGTTTCACCGGAACTATCCGCACCGATTGTGCTGTTTACCTACTACAATCCAATTCTCAATCGGGGTATTGAGACGTTTTTACGGGATATTTACCAGGCAGGAGCACGGGGGCTGGTAGTACCTGATTTACCTCTAGAGGAAATGGATGTTCTGCTAGAACCAGCCAGAGAAATTGGCATCGAAGTAACGCTGCTGGTAGCGCCGACCACACCCAAGGAAAGGATTGTTGCGATCGCACAGCAGTGCCAAGGCTTTATCTATTTAGTCAGTGTGACAGGCGTTACCGGCATGCGGCAACAGATAGAAAGCCGTGTACAAGACCTACTAAACGAGCTGCGAACGGTTACCGATAAACCCATTTGCGTAGGGTTTGGGGTGTCATCTCCAGAACAAGCTGCCCAGCTGAAGGCATGGGGTGCCGACGGAGTGATCGTCGGCAGCGCCTTTGTCAAACGGCTAGCCCCAGCTAGTACAACCGGCATTTCAGGTTTTGAAAGCTTTTGCCAGGAATTAAAGGCAGCTCTACGCTAACGGACCTAGGGGAGAGATTCTCAAGAAAAAATCCAAAATCAGAGTTTAAGGTAGCCTGCTAGCACAAATCAACCACTAATAATAGCAATTTTAAGCGTTTATCATCTTCGAGTAAGACAACACAGTCTTTGAGTAAGACGAACAGAATCAACACTTAAAATTTTCTTGATGCCTAGTACCAGGGCAATAGAAGCCAACACACCTCTTGTTAAAAAACGCTGAAAAATATTGCAAAAGGTAAACTTCAACAAAACTTTACCTTGGTTCAAATGATCTTCAATGAGGGGTCGGAGTTCCCTTAAATCAGGACATGGGAGCAGCGATCCCCACGAATTTACTAGGTAAATTGGACAAAATTTAGAGATTTTTTCCTATTTTTTATCAAACTTTCCTGATGACGCCAGCATCCGTGTAAGCTCCTAAAAATCACCTGGTGTTGTGAGGTATTGCACTCCCCCGAAGCAGAGTGTAATAATCCTTGACCAGAGATAGAAATAACCGTATAAATACGGCAAACTTCTTTGATTTGTAAGTTGTTTAGTTCTCATGGTCGGTAATTTCCCTTAACTCTCTGATCGGAAGGTGATTAGAGGATTTACCGACGATGTTCGATTTGGTCACATTGTGTTTATGACTACACGCATGGTCATAGGCGATTACAAATCGTTGCTCGAATTGCTTTTAGATAAAGGGCGATGTTAGTAGCTATTTGCCTTGTTGTTGGTGCCTGTGAGGGGTCATGAGAGTTTTGAAAAACCGTCCTAGAGGTGCCGTTCGGCATCTGCTCAAAACTGTAAGTTTTTTCTTAGTGGGTCTTCTGTTAAGCACCCTGTTGGTTTATACCCATACCCCTGTGATGCCTGTAAGTGCACAGGTTGAGGTTACCAATACTGCATCTGCAACCTTTGACGATCCGCTAAATCCCGGTGACGACGATCCCGACAGGCTGATAGCCGACGGTAACGAAACGAGGATTGGCGTAGACCAGGGCGAATCGCTACTGAGAATCACAAAGACAGCGGATAAATCAGCGGCTGAACCGGGTGATGTGGTGATTTACCGCCTACTGGTCGAAAATCTGAGCGAGGTTGCCGCTGCAACTCCTCTGACGGTGGTGGACAATCTACCGCGCGGCTTGGAATACATCGAAGATTCCGTCAACACCGCTCCCACGCCCCCAAACCTCACTAATTTTAGTATTTCGGAGCGACAGCTTACTTTTCAGTTTGATTCGTTAGCCAGTCAGTCCTCAGTGCAAATTCTCTATGCAGTGACCCTGACACCCGACTCGATACGCGGCTCTGGTGTAAACGTGGCAGTTGCTTCAGCGCCTGGTTTTCCCGATGCTCAGGCTGAATTCCGTCTGACTATTCGTCCTGGTATCTTGTCCGACTGTGGCACTATTATTGGCCGAGTCTTTGTAGACAAGAACTTTGATGGTGAACAGCAGCGCGGCGAGCCCGGTGTGCCCAATGCAGTCATTTACATGGATGACGGTAATCGCATCATTGCTGACCCAGATGGCCTCTTCTCCATGGCCAATGTGGTTTCGGGCAATCGTGTCGGTGTTCTTGACCTAACCAGTTTGCCTGGTTATACCTTAGCCCCCAACCTCTATCGCCTAGAAAATAACAGTCAGTCTAGATTGGTTCGCTTGGAGCCAGGTGGTTTAGCACGTATGAACTTTGCAGTAACACCGACCTACGGGGAGGGGCAGAACTAAAAATTATGAAGATGCGTCTGTTATCAAATTCTATTTGTTTAGGGTTGCTCACTACTTTGGCAGGGGCGGTGGGGTTGTTACAGCCAGCCGGGGCAGCTCAAGATAAAAACATACCTACTGTTGACACCAGTGCAGTCCTGTCAACAACAGATGAGGCCAATTCTAGAAATTTGTTGGCCCAGGCCAGTGATGATTTACCCAGTGACCTGCTCGATTCAGGAACAATACCTGCAGAGGAGGACCCTGGTGAAGCTGAAGGCTTTATTGATGGCACAATTATTCGTCAGGTACCCAGTAGCCTGCCACCGTTAATTGAGGACGAACTGGGAGATGAGTTAACTCTGGAGATTTTTCCGGCAGGAGAATCGTTTATTCCGGCGGATGGTCGCTCCACTTTGACTCTGACAGGCGCAGTCTTAGACGCTTCGGGGCAGCCTGTACGCGAAGATGTGGTAGTCACACTGACAACATCGGCAGGCAGCTTTATTGGCGCTGACTACGATATTGACCGCAATGGTTTCCAACTGCTGGCACGACAGGGAGAGTTTGAGGTTGAACTGCGTTCATCTCTAGATGCTCAACCTGTTATTGTGCGCGCCAGTGTTTCAGCCCGTGAAGCTCTGGGCCTCGTAGACGATGAGGAAACGGCCCAGATGCCCGTGGCTGAGCTAGATGGCTACACTCAGCTAAATTTCACTACCCCCTACCGACCATCGTTGGTGGCAGGGGTGGTTGATTTTCGCTTTGGTCCCGGTGCAACTGACTTTTGGGGGCGCTACGCCGATTTTCTTGACCCAGATGACATCGGTGATTACGAGGCCGATCTGGATGCAGGTATTTTCGCCACTGGCACTGTTGGTAGCTGGTTGTTGACAGCGGCGTTTAATAGCGATCGCGCCTTAAATGAACGCTGTAATGACAACCGTCTCTACCGGGATGTGCAGAACTGTGAGCAAACCTATCCCACCTATGGCGATAGTTCCACCACAGACTTCCTAACACCGTCTATCGATAGTTTCTACGCCCGCTTTGAGCGAGATTCTCAGATTGTTGGTTATGAACCCGACTATTTTATGTGGGGGGATTACGACACATCAGAGTTTTCTCGATTCTCCCAGGAATTCTCGGCACTTAACCGTCAGCTCCATGGCTTTAAGGGGAACTACACCTTTGGTAATGGTCTCCAACTAACGGCACTTTACGCCAACGATCTTAGAGCCCTCCAGCGCGACACCATCGTGCCCGACGGCACCAGTGGCTACTATTTTCTATCCCGTCGTCTGGTGCTGGCGGGCAGTGAAGATCTCTTCTTTGAAATTGAGGAGCTAAACCGACCGGGAACCGTAATTGAGCGGGTCCGACTGGTGCGAGGTGTGGACTACACCATTGACTACGATCGCGGGGCGCTCCTATTTAACAGTCCTGTTTCTGCCGTTGATGCCAATCCCTTTGGTCCTGCCCTGGTACGTCGAATTGTTGCCACATATCAGGTGGACGGTGGCGAAGCCGAGGGAGATTTGTTTGGTGGGCGGCTACAGTACAATTTTGACACCAGCCTTGAATCTCCTAGCTGGGTGGGTGCTTCTGCCATCTTTGAAAACCTGGGAGCCGAAGATTTTAGTCTGTTAGGGGTTGATGCGCTGATTCCGTTAGGGAGCAATGGTCAGCTGGTGGCTGAATTGGCCCGCTCTTCTCTGGACAACCCATTAGTGGACGAAGACGGTGTGGCTGTAAGGGTCGAAGCTACCGGCAGAATTACTCCTGATTTGGGGGGTACAGCGTACTTTAGAAATGCTGAAAGTGGTTTTCGTAACAGCGCCACCACCAGTTTTAGGGCAGGACAAACCCGCTGGGGTGGGCAGTTGGGCTATAACCTCAGCGACAGCACTCAACTCCAGGTTCAATTTGATCGTGAAGAAAATGACGGCACTGAGGATGAGATTCCAACAACTTTGGATGAGCTGCTCAATCCTGGGCTGACGCGCTCCACTGGAGCGGTGGTTAACAATTCGCTCACGACTGTACGGGCTGGTATACAGCAACAGTTTGGAACACTGACAGGGAACTTGGACTGGGTATATCGAGATCGCAACGACCGCGTTACCGGAAACGATTTTGAATCTAACCAGATATCAGCCGGTCTAACCTGGCCTCTGGCCGATAGATTAACCTTCCGAGCTCAATCAGATATCACCCTGAGCGATGAAGATGAAGCGTATCCTGGCCAAACTGTTGTGGGGCTGGACTGGGACGTGCTGCCAGAGGTTACCCTTAGGTTTGCCCAGCGGTTCTTCCATGACGATGACATTACACCAGATGCCTTAACCACCGTAGATGCATTGGTGAACTATGACCTTACTGATAATACTCATTTGACCGGTCGCTATTCTGTTCTAGGCGCTAACAGTGGTATGAGTGGTCAGGGGGCCTTGGGTCTCAACCATCGCATCAATCTGAGCCCTGGGTTGCATATGGATTTGGGCTATCAGCGGATTTTTGGCGACAGTCTGTCATCCATTACTGGGGGCACCCGGTTTGTACAGCCCTATGCAGTGGGGCAATCTTCAGCATCGTTAGGTCTCGTCAGCGGCACCACCTATACCGTTGGTTTGGAATACACAGATAATCCTGGATTCCAGGCCAGTACTCGATTTGAACACCGTGACGGTGAGGATGGCAACAACACTGTTGTTACTGCGTCTGCTGCAGGTAAACTTTCCGATGCCCTCACCACCCTGGCCCGCATCGAACATGCCAACTTTTCTAACCAGACCATTACCGATCGCTTGAATAGCTCTACCAGTGCTCGTTTGGGGTTAGCCTACCGCAATCCTCACAGCGATAAGTTCAATGGTTTGTTGAGCTATGAGTATGCCATTAACCCCTCTAGTACCCCTAACACGTTACTGGTGGGTGCGGGTTCAGACTCTATCCAGGAGCACACTCTGGCCATGGAAGGCATCTACGCCCCCAGCTGGCGTTGGGAGTTTTATGGCAAATACGCCCTGCGGGCAACCAATGCCGATTTAGATTCTCTCGGAGTGTCATCGTCTAATGCCATTCACCTGGGCCAGCTTAGGGCTACCCATCGCTTTGCCTATCGCTGGGATGTAACTGGAGAAGTTCGCTACATCACTCAGCCTGAAACTAACTACGACGAAGTTGGGTTTGCGCTGGAAGCTGGCTATTACCTAACACCAGAGTTGAGACTTGGAGTAGGTTATAGCTTCGGTAGCGTCAATGATCGCTCCTTAGGTGGTAGCGGCTATCGAACTGACGATGGTCCTTACCTAGGGGTGACCTTTAAGGTCAATGAACTGTGGGATCAGTTTGGTCTACAGCAGGTGGCACCTCCGCAGCAGGAGGAATCTTTAGTGGAGACGGACAGTTCGCCACCACCGACTGAACCGGTCAGTGCCGTCTCGGATTCAGTTGAGGTTACACAAACAACTGACGGGGGTGAGGAGTAATGAAATCAATCGTATATGTATCCAAGCTAGTTGGCACAGCGGCCTTAGCAGTTACTCTGCCACTGACGGTCTACGCATTAAATGCCCGAAATGCCTTAGCGCAAGAGACGACGCCCTATTCTGTCATCGTTAATTCAGCTAATGATGGTGTTGTTCGCCCCGACGATGAGCTGACGTTGCGGGAAGCCATTGAAGTGGTCAATGGAACATTACCATTGGCAGAGTTGAGTATAGCTGAGCAAGCACGAGTAACCCCAGCACCCAGCCCAGCAATTAATTTCAGCTTGACTGATAGCACCACCACCATTGCCCTGGGGTCACCACTACCGCCCATCATGGCTGCAGGCACCTTAGTGGATGGCTCAAGCCAACCGGGGTATGGCCCTGTTTCCACCACGGACACCATGATTACTCCGGTGCCGACTCCAGTGGTGGCTCTCACCCCGGCCACTGGGGCTGAAGTACCTCGAGGCCTGACTGTTACGGCTGACAATGTTACGATTCGCGGCCTTAGCCTATACGGCTTTTCCGCCAGACATCGTTCTACCCAGACTACGCCCCCTGCCGATATTTTTATTACCCATCTATCGCCTCCAGTGGATGCAGGTCTGCCAGACACTCCTAGCTGGCAAGCGCTGCGGCCGGATGAGGACTCAGATGCACCAGTGGGTGTGGTGATTGAAGACAACTGGTTAGGGATCTCACCATCGGGGGAAATGCCATCTGAGGATCAGCTGTCTGCCCTGGGTGTTTTTGTTTTTAATGGTTTAGATACGGTTATTCAACGCAACCGCATTGAGTTTCATGAAGGCAGTGGCATCATTACCGGGGCTCGGGCTTTGGGTATGGATATCACTGAAAATACGCTACTGGCTAACGGTGTGGCCGGTATTCCCGATGGTATTCGTCTCGATGGCAATATTGACGGCACGAAAATCTATGGCAACCTGATGTGCGGTACTGATGGCAGTGGCGTATTTATGTTCAAGCCAGAAGGGTCTGCCCGCATCTACAACAACGATATTCGGTTTAATGGTCGCCGATTTAGACGGGCAGCGATCTATCTCATGGGCAGTGGTCATGAGGTCACCGACAATATTATTCGGCATCAGCCAGGACCTGGTGTTGCGATCGCATCCTATCCCCGCAGTGAAGGCAACATTATTCGTGACAACACCTTTGCCGCTTTGGATGGCCTGAGCGTTGATCTGGGTCATAACGACAACACCGGGATTCAAGACTTCCAACGAAAAGACGGCCCCAATCCACCGCGCAACTCTCCCTTGCGCCGTCGGGATACTGCCAATGGAGCCATTAATGCCCCTGAATTTGACGACTATGTCTTTCCCGTAAGTGGGGGCAACGCCACTCTGAGCGGTGTGGCCGATCCAGGAACAACCATTGACCTTTACACCGTTATCGACCGCCAGGGCTATTACGGTGCCCTAAACGAATATGTCGCCACCGTTACCGCCGATGAAACCGGTAGTTTTAGCGTCGATGTTGATGCGCCGGATGGCACACTGCTCAGTGCCATCTCCACCGATGACGTTTTCGGCACCTCTGAGCCCTCAGCCATTACCGCTGTTGGCACCCTGGCAGACGGACCCACCAGTCCAATGATGCCCAGTTGTGAGATAGCCCAGGATCCACCACCGGAGCCCGAGCCCGAGCTACCGCCGGAGCCCTTGATTTTGCGCATTCCCCGCAACATTCACTTTGCCCTCGACAAATCAGACATCTCTCCCGAATCCGCCGCCATTATGGATGAGATTGTTGCCGTTTTAGAAGAATATCCATTTATTACTGTTGAACTCCAGGGTCACACCGACCCCCGCGCTAGCAACGCTTATAACCAAGCGCTAGGCGAACGGCGTGCCCTGGCGGCTAGAAACTACCTGCTCCAGCAGGGAGTTGCCCCTGAGCGCATGCGAATTCGCTCTTTTGGTGAAACGCAACGGGTATCTAGCGGAACTGGACGCATTGATTATGCCCGCGATCGCCGTACTGAGTTTATCTTCACCGATACTCGCGGCCTCGACATCATCTACGAAAATCTTGAGACTGACCTGCAGATTGAACCGTAGACCCGATCCGTTATCTCTCCCTAATGCCGTCACCTTTACTAGGAATTAAGCGATGAAACGCTTGCTCAAAAAGACAGTTAAAAAACAATTTGGCTCCGTTGCATCTCAGCGGCATTCTACTGTGCCTGATACAAGATGGTTTCAACAGCGATTCAGGCAAACGATAGTTGTCACAGCTTCAGCGCTGACTGCGGCTACCCTGAGCCTGGTCCCCGGGCGTCCGGCCCAGGCACTTCAGCTCTTTCCGGTTACCCTCACCAATTACACCTCGGGCAGCCTAAATGAAGACATTCCAGTAACAGATACGTTTGGCAACACTGTTTTTGTCAACTTTGCCTGGGCTGACGGAAATCCTGCTGACGCCTTTAACAGCGTCCTGAACTTTAGCACCCTGGCTCCTTCGGATCCGGCAGTTAGCAATTTCACGGGTGGGTTTGCAGGGGGAAGCATCCTGGAAATCGGGCATGATCCGTTCTCGCTGAGTGAAGCAGTTAACCTAACCATTGACTTCGGCGGTGCTGTTGAACAGGCCCGTGTGATTGTTATCGACGTCGACCGGGATAACTCCAATACGTGGCAAGACCTGATCCAGATTGGCGGCAGTGCATCACCAGCTAACACCATAATCACACCAGCCACAACTAACTCTGCTTCATTACTGGTTTCCCCGGAGGTAGCCAGCCTTATCGATGGTATCCCCCTAGGTATTGAAAATATTAATGCGAATGGTGGGCAAGTCCCTGGCACCACCCCCATCAGTGATTACACCGTAGATATTGTAGGTAATGAATTTGTTGGTGTTTACAACCCTAGAAGCCTTGACACTAGACTTACTGGAGCGGCAACGAGAACAGAATTTACACCAGTAAATGATTCAACTACTGGCGGCGTAGCGATTAACCCTGATGCCCCCCTTAACGACCAGGGAATTAATCAGGCTCCGCCCTTGGGTATTGAAGCCCAAAATCAGAGTTCTGAGGGTTCAGTTACCGTTGACTACTTGGGTGCACTAGCTGCCCCCTTGACCGATGTGACCTTAACCTACGGCAACGGTCCTGCCTCTGTGGCGGATGGCTTGAATCCACAAGGTCCTGATGGTTACATCGGAACAAATGATGCTAATGGTGGTCCTGGAAATCATGGTGTGGGTCTTTACACCATATTTATTGTCCCTGGTAGTATCGGTACCGCCAAAAGTGCATCTGATCCGGTTCAGGTCAGTGCCACTGAGTTTGAAGTAACTTACACCGTTAGTGTTGAGAACTTTGGTAACAGTACTGAACTTAGCGCAGTTCAGATAACGGACGATTTGACCCAAACCTTTAATGGAGCCACTGGTTTTACAGTTTCGGATCTTCAAGTTATTTCGGGAAATCTAACATCTAACCCTGCCTTCAATGGTAATCTCGATGGGGATCTAACAGTTGGTACTGATCAGAATCTATTGGCGGGTACCGACACTCTAGCGCCGGGGGAATCTGCAGTCCTCCAGTATGTTGTCACCCTAGACACCACAGCTGCCAATATTACATCGGGCACAGTCTATAACAACACTGTCATCGCAGCGGCTGATACCCCCATCGGTCTGCGCATTTTTGATAACTCGGTGGATGATACAACACCGACACCAGAGGCAAACCCCAATCCCGACCCCGACCCTAATGGAGATGACGATCCAGTAGAGCAGTCGCCCACACCTGTGGAGTTGCCCGCCATAACGCCTATACCCAATATCAACGTAGCTGAGGAAGTTTTTGCTACGGATATTAATCCCACGACGGGGCCTGCGGCCACATTCCCTGGTAATACAGCCCGTGTTTCTTATCGCATTCGGGTACAAAATACCGGGGATGAGCGCTTAACCAACGTCACGCTCACCAATGACTTCACCCCAACATTTGATGATGGAACTCGGGGTGGTTCTGAAGAAGATACCGGTTTCCAAATTGTCTCGGTAACTCGATCCGGCGGCAATGAAACAGAAGGAGACAATATTGAAAACACCGGCTATAACGGTGGCGACAGTTTTGATGGTGATGGTAATCCCCTAACGTCAAATGACATTCTGGCAACTGGCGGTATTCTCAACCCCGACGAGTTTACCGAATATGAGATCATTGTTGATGTTGACACCACTGGCGATGGGGCAACACTAACGACAGCACTACCAGGACCGTTTGATAACTTCACCACGGCCACCGGTGTCGGTACTGACCTCACTACTCCGTCAAACATAACTGTCACCGATATTTCCAACGATATCGCTGGTTTTGGCAGTTTGGAAGCCGCCCTAAATCCTGTTACTGACCCCAATGATCCGGTCAACGATCCAACTGATGGTGGCAGTTCAACAGATCCTGCCAATCCCCCAGTACCGGGTTCTCCCGAAAATATTCCAACCCCCGTTACCATTCCGCTCACTGCACCGGAACCACGGATCAATGTATCGGAACAGGTTGTCAATACCGTACTTGAGCCGACGGGGACCTTTGACGAAAATACAGGTCGAGTCACCTATCGTATTCGGGTGCAAAACACAGGCAATGAAAACCTGGAAAACGTTATTCTGACCAATGATTTCACCACAACCTTCGATGATGGTTCTCGGGGGGGGTCTGAAGAAGACACTGGGTTTGAAATTGTTGAGGTTAGGCCGCAGACGGGCAATGGCCAAACCCCCAACGCCTTTAATCCTGCCTATAACGGTGGCGACAGTTTTGATGGTGATGGTAATCCCCTAACGTCAAATGACATCCTAATTTCAGGCGGCAGTTTAGAGGTTGGTCAATTCAGCGAATATGAAATCGATGTTGACGTTGACCTGACTGGTAACGGTGAAACGTTAATTGCAGAACTGCCTGGCCCCTTTAACAATTTCACAACAACCCAGGGCGACGGCGTGACTTCAGGCGTTACTGTCAGGGATATTTCCAACGATGCCACACCGTTCAATAACGACCTGGCAACAGCGCTGGATCCTCCAGGTGGGTCAGATACTGGCGGTGCTACCACCGATCCAGCGCCAGCGCCGGTCCCCTCCACCGATCCAACGGCTGAAAACGTACCGACGCCCGTCAATCTGGCACTACCAGTTATTAACGTCTCTGAAGAGGTCGTCAGCACAGAACTCAATCCGGCGGACGGAGCCTTTGGCACAAGTACAGGGCGCGTTCTCTATCGCATTCGGGTACAGAATACCGGTTTTGAAAATCTACGCGACGTCACGTTAATCAACGAATTTACTGATACCTTTGACAACGGTACTCGGGGTGGTTCGGGGCCAGACAATGGCTTCGAAATCGTATCGGTTACTGAGCTTACGGGCGGTGGCCAAACGCCAAATGGCTTCAACACGGCCTATGACGGTGGCGACGCCGATAACTTCAATACGATTGGTGGTGAGGTTGGTCCGACTAATACCGATAACAACACCCTGTTATCTGGTGGCAGTCTAGATGTCGGTCAGTTTAGTGAATATGAAATTGAGGTTGACGTCGATCTCACTGACAGTGGTGAGACGTTGATTGCCCCACTGCCGGGCCCATTTAACAACAGCACCCTGGCAACGGGCATCGGCGATGATCCGGTAGCACCATCAAATATCCCCGTTGCAGACCGGTCTAATGATCGTAACTCAGTAGATCCGCTGCCAGCTGATTTAGAAGGTGCCCTTAACCCTGCAGGAGGCTCTCTACTAGGCGGTAGCGCTAGCGGCGACCCAACGGTTGATCCAGCTACCCTTGATCCAGGTATTACCGATCCTGAAAATACGCCTACACCGGTTAATTTCCCGATCACCCAGCCTCAAATTAATGTGGCGGAGCAGGTGGTTACGACTGTGCTTGACCCAACTGGAATCTATGGTGCAAATACAGGTCTAGTCACCTACCGTATCCGAGTTCAAAATACCGGTATCGAAGATCTCAATAACGTTACCTTGATCAATGATTTTACTGACACATTTGACGACGGCACTCGGGGTACCTCAGGTCCGGACAATGGCTTTGAAATCACTGACGTCAGACAGTTAGCAGGGGGTGGCCAAACCCCTAATGACTTGAATGGCGACTATGACGGTGGCGATAGCGTTGAGAATGGTGCAGGGCCAACCAATATGCCCGATGGGGATAATATCCTAATCTCGGGTGGTGCCCTGGCCGTTGGTGAATTCAGCGAGTACGAAATCGATGTTGCTGTTGATTTGACTAACAACGGAGAAACTCTGACAACCGCTTTGCCAGGGCCGTTTAACAACTTTACAACGGCCACTGGGGTTGGGGTTACATCAATCATTCCCGTCAGCGATATTTCCAATGACCTCAATTCGGTATCGCCGACGCCTGACGACTTGGGAGATGCCCTGATTGTTGATTCGCCCCCCACAGGCGGCAGTACAGTCGGTAATCCTAACGCTCCAGCTGCTCCAGCTCCTAATCCGGCCGATCCGGACAACACACC
>JBCCXQ010000034.1:0-33191 GCA_039191365.1 Cyanobacteria bacterium P01_F01_bin.13
AGTGTGACTCATCGTTTCCCTAACTTTTGATTTGCAAGGGTACGATACCGGGCTCTGGGCTTTGCCGCAGAGCTTTTTTATTAGGTGTCTATTGATACACAGTCATCTACGATCTGATTTCCCGCTTTGTGGAATACTCCATTAGCAAAGCTCAAGTGAGGTGTATTTTTCTTCTAGGCTGGGGCAATGATAAGGGCAGCGAACTGTTCAAACAAAACCCGGATATTTATTTGGCTAACCAGATTCCCCATCGGTGGTTATTTCCGAGAATGAGTGCGGTTGTTCATCACTGTGGGGCGGGGACAACAGCGGCCAGCATTCGGGCAGGGGTGCCGGTAGTGCCGGTGCCGTTTTTTGGGGACCAGCCTGCGTGGGGGAAGCGGCTGTATGAGTTGGGGATGGCGGCTGAGCCAATTGCGGCAAAGGCGTTATCGGCGGAGCGATTGGCTATGGCGATAGGGCAAGTGGTGGTCTGTGAGGATATGGCGAAGCGGGCGAAGGGGTTGTCGGGGGAGGTGAATGGGGAAGATGGGGTTGGGCGGGCTGTGAAATCTATAGATAGGTTTCTGAGTACATGTAGTTAGCTTGCTCTATGGGCAGCATTGCAATGCATCCTACCTGGCAATCAACCGGGTGACTAATGCGGCCCCCTCGGCAACTAACTTGGCTTTAAGCCTTATTTTTTCTTATGCGTACCACCCTTGTCTTATGATTACGAGGTATCCCTCCAAAAAAAATGGCATAGAAGAATCCAGTTTGAATTAATAAGGAGAGAAAACCTACCTTGGCATCAATATGTTCTGTATAGCTAAATAAAGCTGGTGTAGAAATCACTGAATCTGGTGTATTGATAAATATTAATCAATTTTCCCTGGCGGTGGCAGTGGAGGCAGATTTAGAGAAAGGGACAAATATGTTGTTAAAGGTATTATTGCATTTATCGATGTAGGTATTCTTTCTGTGGAAATTCTTATCTTGCGCTCTTGGTTGACTGGGCCAACCAGTCTAGACCTGCTGATCAAACAAACCCTTGATGACGGCTTTGACGGTATCGAAGGTCCTATCCCGAAAGATAAGAAACAAAGGCAGTATCTCCGTCATCTTCTTCAGGAAAATGGTCTAGTTTTTATTGCAGAGGCAACCACAGGAAGCGAGCCGAATAGCCCTCAAGACTGGTGGATTCCTAGACCTGAACGTAGCATTGATGATCATCTCGAAGACCTGAAATGGGTGGTTGACCATACCCAGGATGTGGGAGCCCTGTTTGTCTCTACCATGTGTGGCTACGATGCTTGGTCCTGGCAGCAGAATGTGGACTTTTTTGGTCGTGCGCTGGAGTTAGAGCGAGTATCTGGCTGTACCATCAGCTTTG
Organism: Cyanobacteria bacterium P01_F01_bin.13; assembly: GCA_039191365.1. Taxonomy (GTDB): domain Bacteria; phylum Cyanobacteriota; class Cyanobacteriia; order Phormidesmidales; family Phormidesmidaceae; genus Leptothoe. Next base: position 1,373 of record JBCCXQ010000034.1, read on the forward strand.
AAACCCATCGCAGTCGCTCGCTTTATAACCCCTGGATAACCCGTGATCTGCTAAACGAGTATCCTGCAATGAAGCTAACCTGTGATTTTAGTCATTGGTGCGTTGTTTGTGAGCGCTTAATTGATACAGAATGGTCCATTTTGGAACTGTGTGCCGAACGGGCACAGCATATTCAATGTCGTGTAGGCTATCCTCAACATGCCCAGGTGAGCGATCCCCGTGCGCCTGAATATCAGCAAGCACTTATAGCCCATGAACGATGGTGGAGCTTAATCTGGGAAAAACAAAACCAGCGGGGTATGGCTCAGACGACTATGATGCCGGAGTTTCTCTACGATGGCTATATGCAAACCTTGCCCTATACCGGGATGCCTGTTGCCGATGTGTGGGAAATTACCTGTTGGATGGCAAAGCGACAGCGACAGCGGTTTGCGACTCGATTCGCTACTATAGGCTGATGCTACCTGGCAAAATCTTGCTCAGAGTTTGAGCCGACGGATGGTGCGATCGCAATAGTTTAATACCGTACCCTGCCAATATTTCACCTGATGTTGCCAAGGAGAACGATTACACCAGGTCCGATAGGCAGGTATCGAAATCTCATTTAGAAACCGTTGCCATCGTTGAGTAATGACTTCTGGTGTGTAGTGAATAGAACGGATTAGTCCTTTTTTAACAAGCCTTTTTCGAAAAACAACATCCTGTTGTAGTTTATCTAAACCAGTCAACAATTCTGTCATAGAATTAACTTCTAAATAATCCACACCAGCAGTCCCTTCAGCCCGATAGGCAAGCTCTCGACCCAGAATAGCTGGTACCCCAGCTAGCCATGCGTTATAAAGCTTGGTGGCTGGTTTGCTGCGGTAACCAGGACGTCGCTGGTGAAACTGACGGATAGCAACAATAACATCAATATGCTGGTAATCATTCCAGCAAGTATCAATAGACTGCTGATCGTTCCACACATTTGTGTTGATCACCGGCTGCCAGTTTAGCCCCCGCTGTTGTAATTGAGTTTCCCATGCTGGTGCCATTAACTCGTTTGCTAAACTGTTGCGATGCCCCAGAAATGCAACAGTTTCAAATCGATCCCGTCGCTCAGGGAGATGAGGCTGCAGCCCAGGTTGGGGCCAGTGGGGTATAAAATAACAACCAAGACGCTGTGATGCTTCGTAAGGGTTTTGCACTACATGGAGCTGGGCCTCAGCACATAGGGTAGCTTCAGCCTTTAAACAAATCAGCAAACGGTTAGGGCTGGGGTGAATATCAGCCCCACGAGCAGCGTTAGCATGGAATAGGACAATGCCCTCATCTGGTAGTTGGTCCGTCAGATGGCAAGTAAAACCTACTTCCTGCAGCTTGAGAAATGTTTGCACTGTCCAGGCATAGATACCTAAACCAAAGCCTGACCAGTTTTCAGCGCTGGAGGCTGGTAACTGATCAGGCCAAAAAGCAGTTGGAATGTAAAAGTATATATCTGGAGACAACGGCTTCGAAAGTACAATCTTTCGCAAGATTACACTCTTTTACTCGCTAAGACCTTAATCTTAGTGATCAATGAATTTTTGAGTTTTTCATAGTCTGTGGCGGATCCGGATGTGGGTTTTGGAAAGAAGTCCAGGGCACCAGCCTGCATTAAGTTATAGATATTATCCACATCTGAAGGATGTACAGTATTGCTCACCACCAGAATGGGACGAGGAAATTCAGACATCACTTTCTGGGTGAATTCCAGTCCGTCCATGTTAGGCATTTGCAAGTCAGTGCAAATCACATCTGGCATTGTACGGGCAATTACTTTTAGACCGTCAGCACCATCCTGGGCTGTACCTACAACATCAACATCTGGAGACGAATCAATCAGCCGTTGCAGAATTTGTAAAGCAATTGCGGAATCTTCAACTAAGACAACTTTAATGGGTGTACTCATGGTTAAACTAATCTCTTAAGGGTATTAATCAGTAGATTTTGATCGAAATCACCTTTGGTGATGTAAGCATTGGCTCCGGCTTCAGTGCCACGGCGTTTATCCTCTTCTTTGGCCAGGGTGGTGACCAGGATAATGGGTAAGCTGTCGTATTTTGTCTCTTGTCGAATGCGTGTGGTTAGCTCTAATCCGTCAAGGTTAGGCATTTCTACATCAGATACCACAGCGTCAAATGCGTCTTCCTCCTGCAGTTTGTTAAACCCATCCAGTCCATCAATGGCGGTAATCACGTGATACCCTGCTCCTTGTAGGATTCGTCGCACCTGGGTACGAATCGGAATGGAATCTTCTACCAGCAATACCTTTGGGATACGGATATCCGTATCCCAGGCTGTGATGGATGTTTCGATTGCTTTGCCTTGAACAGATTTAAATAAATCTTGGGGGCTAAGCACCATGCACACCTCTCCTGTACCCAGAATGGTTGCCCCAACAAAGTTACGGACCCGCTTAAGGATTTTACTGTGGGGTTTTAGGGTAATGTCCTGCTGATCGATAAGGGCATCAACAAATAAACCCAGATGTTCTGAACCAACCTTGAGAACAATACAGGAAAGAGACTGCTTGAGGGCACCATTCTGAGGCGGAGCTGCAACGGAAACTGGTAAGTCTAGCAGCTCGCTAAGCCAGGCGACTGATAGGGGCTGGCTTTGAAGATAAATGGTGGGTTTACCGTCAAGGGTAAAAATATCCTTGCGCTCAACGCGCATCAGTCTATCTACATACTCCACCGGGATGGCGTAAGCCGTTTGATTAACATCTACAATTAATGCTGAAGCATTGACTAAACTGGTGTTAAGAACAAACCGAAACGTACATCCCTGAGCCGGTTTAGAGTTTACCTGAACTGTCCCCTTGAGACGCTCAACATTAACTCGAACAACGTCTAAGCCTACGCCTCTACCAGAAATCTCAGTAACGGCTGTGCGAGTAGAAAATCCAGGGACAAAAACCAAGTCTTGGATTTGCTCAGCGCTCATATTAGCCAATGCGGCCTCGGTATGTAGACCGCGACGCACCGCTGTTCGTTTAATCTTCTCTAAGCTCAGACCACGGCCATCATCCACAACTTCGATGCCAATATGGTTACCACGCTGGTAGGCTTTGATCCAGATTGTTGCTGTGGGCGGTTTATCCATGGCAATACGCTCACTGGGAGCTTCGATCCCATGATCAATGGCATTGCGAATCAGGTGGGTAAGCGGTGCCTTCATCTCTTCTAAAATCCGCTTATCTGCTTGAGTATCGCCTCCCTCGATGACTAAGTTGATGGTTTTACCCTGCTGTTTAGCCAAATCTCGCACCATGCGAGGAAAAAGACTAAACATACTCGACAGTGGCAGCTGACGCAGTTTTAGGATACCCTCTTCCAAATCATTGGAAAGAGTTTCTAACTGGGCTGCATCTTCGTAAGCGTCTGAACGCAGCTGTTTTAAAAAATGACCTAGCTGATCTAGCCGATCTTCAGTCATTTGTTGATAGGCCTGAAGAGGTGGCGATGTAGCTGGCTGGATATCTCGCTCGTCAGCAACAAGACGGTTAACAAAACTGTCTCGAACCCAGTTTTCCCAGAGTAAGAGAACTTTGTCGATATCATCCATGCGACGACTAATACGTCGTTTAGTAACTGCTAACTCTCCAGCCTGGGTCATCAAGCTATCGAGCTTAGGAGACTCAACCCGCACGGTATCAATTTGGTAAGCCTCATTTAAGCTACCGTCTGGCTCTACCGGTTCAGGACTGTCCGGCAATAAAACGTCTGGAGCTGGCTGGCTAATCTCAGTAACGACACCATCTGGCTCAGGATCTGATACAGCATCTGGCGCGGCTACCGTAGGCAAAGGGCCAATGTTGCTAAAGCCATCGTAAGTATCGACAGTCTCAGACTGCAACAACAGCTGTGGCTGATTTGATGACTCGATGGTGGGGGCCGCTTCATCCCCCGCGTTCATAAGTTGGGCTAAAACATGAAATACGCTGATATTGGAGGGTTCGCCTGTGACGGCCTCATGGGCTATTTTCCGGAGGGCATCTAACCCCTGGTAGAGGCAATCCCAGAAACTGGGGGTGAGTATGCGTTCCCCTTGCTCCACGCTGCTTAATAGATCCTCTAACTGGTGGGTCAGGGTTTCGGCGTTCTGCACCCCTAACATCCGAGAGTCTCCTTTGAGGGAGTGGGTTGTCCGCAACAGTTCCTTGAGTTTAGTGGCATCATCCGGATGCTTCTCTAAGTGGAGAAACCCCGCCTCTAATTTGTCTAAATGGTCCTGGCTGGCATCTCGATAGAGCGTGCGCAGCTCTTCGTCTTCGATATACATGGCATGAGAGGGTTAGGGTAAAGAAGGGGCAGAGGTGGCCGCGGGCAAAGAAGCAGGGGCAGAATGAAGAATTCCGTTGAAACGATTAAACGGCAACCTGGAGTTCTTGGGCAATGGTTTTGAGTTCTTCGGTGGAGGACTGTACCTGACTCACGGCGGTTACGGTTTCTTTGGCACCTAGATTAATGGCATTCATAGCGGAGACGGCCTGCTGTACGCCGACGGCCTGTTGCTTAGCGCTTTTGGCAATCTGTTGGGAGTTGGCATAAACTTCGTTAATCGCTGCGGCAATGCGGTTAAATACATCGGCGGTCCCTTGAGCAACCTCAATGCCAGCTTTCGCGGTTTTATTGCCTTCGTCGGTCACCATTACTGTGCTGTTAATGGACGACTGGATCGCATCAACCAGGATGTTAATTTTGCCTGCTGAGTCACGACTTTGGTCGGCCAGCTTACGAATTTCACCGGCTACCACGGCAAAACCTTTACCCTGTTCACCGGCTCGGGCGGCTTCTACAGCAGCATTCAGGGCTAGCATGTTGGTTTGATCGGCGACATCGGCGACCAGACCAGAAATGGTTGAGATTTGCTCGGTTTGCTCACTCAGCTGCATAATCTGATCTGCGATCGCACCCACCTTATTTCTCAGCTCTTCAATCCCTTGCACCGTATTTTGTACCGCTTGACTACCTGTTTCAGACAGATCCAGCGCCTCACGAGCACCGGTGGCCGAGGAGTCAGCCTTTTGCGCAGCCTGTAGCGAGGCTGAGCCCAGCTCTTCAATGGTAGATGTGGTGACATTTACAGAAGCCGTCTGATCCGCCACAAGCCGCTCCTGCACCTCTACCGTAGCGGCAATTTCCGAAGAACTGTCAGCCATGGTGACAACAGACTGCTGGAGTACTTTAGTAGCACGTTGAATGGTCCAAAAAATAAACCCAAGTACCCCCAAGTTTAGGGCTAAAATCGTCCACTGCGTCGTCTGAATTCTTCGAATATTAGCGGCTGAAAAACTCTCAGCGGCAAATACAGCATCATTGGTTAATTCAAAGTAAGCTTCACTATCTTCAATCAGTTTGGGCTCAAAGGCAGGATTTTGACGATATTGGCTAATAGTTGCTTTAAGTTTTTGCCAGGAACTTGCGACTTCTTGGATCTTGGCCAGATATGCTGGATCGGTGGCTTTAGGTAGATTTAAGTCCTCGTCTCCATTGATCAGGCCGTTGATTAACTGATCAAGCTTTTTGCTAAGTTCGTCGTTGGGCTGACCATTGGTTTCTAGTTTGACCAGTCGCTGGGTCGCCCCTCGAACAATACCAGACTTGTTTACAACACTTCCGTCTAAGGCACCCTGCTGAGTGTTAAAGCTGGCTAGGGCAGTTGTACCTGCAGCAAAGCAAGCAAGACCAGCAATAGTCAGTTTCAATTGGGTGGTAATCTTCATGTAATTACTCCTAGATTAATTTTAGAACTATAGGTTTGGAAAACTTTGCGGGGAAGCTATAGCAAATGTCCTGATGCATTAGGCCATTTGCAAGTCAGGTTAGCTTGGTAACTAAAGGGATACAGAGATCACCCATGTCCTGACTGACCTGACAGATGCAGTAGATCGCTCAGGCAGCTTGATCCACAACTAACCCCCCTTGGAAGAGAATTTTGGATAGATCAAGAATGCTTAAAGTGTTTTGGTGATAGCGAGTTGTCCCTTGAAAAAAGGCTTGGCTGCGCTTAGGTACAGCAGTCGGCATTGCAGCAATATCTGAGGGTGGTAAGTAAACCACATCTAAAACCTGATCCACAGTGATGCCAGCGACAATGTCGTCCACTTCAATCACAACTGCCTTAGCAACAGAGTCTTCGGACTGGGTAAGATTTAGAGCCTCACGAATATCAATCAATGTCATGACTTCTCCTCGCAGATTCATGTTGCCCATAATGTGGGGAGGGCAACAGGGAATAGGCATAACGTGACGAACGTTAATAAATTCCCTCACCCGCTGTAGTTCCATGCCAAAATATTCTTCCCCTAGACCAATAACGGCCAACGGCATTAACTCGCTAATATCAGAGTTCTCTAAAGGTCGTCTCAGGTCAATGGCCCGCTGATGAAAAATGTATTGCTCCTCTGATGTGATTCCAGGGCAGTAGAGGGTAAAAAAGTTAGTCAGAACAGGCAGTTGCTGGGTTTCAAAAATCTGTTCTTTGGGGTAGGCCTGGGTGTTGTCGGGCGGAACAAGTCTAGCGGTGGAACTGTTGTCTATTTCTCCATCTAGCTCATTGAGTTTTGCTTCCCAGGCCATCATCACCACATCATCAGGCTGACGGATCAACGTCTCTGAGTTCAACAATGTAATCAGCGTGTCATTCACCTTGGCAATCCCAGTAGCAAAGGCAGTATGAACATGATTTCTAAACTCGTAGGTAGGAGCTGATTCGATACTAGAGGCCAAGAGAGTTTGAACGTCATAAACTCGATTGACCACCATGCCAACCTGAAGCCCCTGCCACTCTACAACAATAACGCTATCACTGAGCTGGCATGATAGAGCATCCTGACCCATACGCTTAGCCAGATGCATAATCGGTAAGATCTTACCTCGAAAGTTAAGAATACCAATGATATCGCCTGGTGCATCAGCAACCGGTGTTAGCTCAGGCAGTTGAAAGATTTCTCGAACTTGGGTTGTCTCCACACCGTACTGTAGACTGTTCAGTTCAAAAATTAAGTATGCTTGGGTTTCCATAGTAGTTGTTCTATAACCGCTTATGACATAATTGTGTTGGGGATATATTTCTCCAAGACTGCCATTAGTTTTTTATGCTCAATGGGCTTGGTTAGATAGTGGGTTGAGCCAGCCATTTGTCCCTTGATTTTGTTGATCATGCCATCTTTGGCGGTCAGCATGATCACAGGCAGATCTCGAAATTTATTAATGTTACGGATGGTGCGACAAAGCTCTAGACCATCAATATCTGGCATTGTGACATCTAATAATAACAGCTCAATTTTTTCTCTATTGAGCAGACTGAGGGCATCCATGGCATTGTTTGCCAATATAAGATGGTACTGGTCTCCAATGGCGCGTTTAATCATTGTTTGCACCACAGGGCTATCATCGACGCTGAGAATAGTCGACCGTTCTGGTAACTCTTCCTCGGGTACGATCTCAGGAGTGCGAATGGTGTAGGAGTATCTATCTTGATTGGATTTAAATCTAAGCCAACCCATCTGCACAAAGTGTAAATAGCTATGGCCAAGCTCCAACGGATCTCTACCAACTTGATTGGCTATCTCACACAGTGTTCGCTTACCATCTACCCACTGTTGTAGATGTTGTTGAATCCAAGGGTCGGTAATGGTTCGCTGCGTTTCTTGAATGCGATAGGGAATCGAATTAATCGACGTAATCGCCGGTGACAGAGACGCCCATACTCGCTGACGTTGGGCAACATCGTATTTTAGCTGGCCCCAGGTAAATCCATGATTATCGCTTCCATACGACAGATCAACTGAGACAGACGTATTTAGTTTAAGGCTGCCGTCATAGGGAATGATTTGCTCCAAAGTTAAAATAACCTGGTTGCGCATAAATGTTTCTACATCAGGCCAACTAAACAGATCAAGCCGTACGTAAAGGTCCAAATATTGGCGAATAGAAGACGAATTGCTAATCTTTTTGCTGGCCAGCTGTAGTGCAGCATCCATAACCTGGAGTTTAAAGTATTGCCCCAGCTTTTTCGATAGTTCCTGGGGTTCTGGCAACGAGGTGCCACCGTAGGTCAGCTCACCATTATGGAAAACGAGAACTCTAGAATGCCTTAACCCCGCAGCGTTCGACAGCGAGTCCACATACGCAACACCGCTAAACTGATTATGCTGCAAGTCTAAAATAGCGCTGTCGAACTGCTCGGCTTTAAACTGAAGCATTAACACTCTCCATAAAGGATTCAGAAGATTTCTAAACTAAGTTTTTATCCAAAAAAGACTGATATCAATATTTGTTGTTATCAGTGGATACTTCCTTGAAAACAGGCCTAATCGTGGTTTTATCGACCAACAGATATTTTGAGTAATCAAGTTGACTTGTTATTGTTTATCGCCACGCAATAGGGCTAAATATGGTTTTTTGTTTAATTGATATGGTTAAAGTGCCCACTAAATCGAAAGACGAACATAGTAAGCACGTCAGTTCAAAGCGAGACGTTGTCCTAAGGAAAGTATTCAGATATCAGCACCCAGGAGTCAGGGATATTCTGGATTCTGGCTCCTGACTACCTACCTAGCTAAGATTTCTTAGCTTAAATTGATACCCCGAAGTACGAGAAGTCTCCTAGATACGCTTAGAGTCCTTTGTTATCAGTAAGTAGGGATGTTTAATTATTTGTAAACCCCAGGAAATGATTAGAATTTAGAAGTTAGGAGGTAGAAGACTTCTATATTCTGACTCCTAACTTCTCAGGATAAACATTTAGCGTCTCACATTTGATTAGGTCGGCCTACTTAATACCATCGTCAAAAGCCTGATGGAAGCTTCTGGATATCGATCCGTAGAATATAAAGGCTTACAATAGCCTGGGGTGGCGTTTTATCAAACGGACTTAGATGGATAACGGATGAAGATTTTTTACTATCGTCGACAGGATGGCCAACCTAATTTTGGAGACGAGCTAAATACCTGGCTATGGCCCCAACTGCTGCCTAATTTTTTTGATGATGATGAGTCTACTCAGTTTATTGGTACAGGCACCCTTTTGAACTATCGTTTACCAGAGCGAACCACAGCGGCTCAGCGTCTGATTATTTTTAGTAGTGGTGCAGGCTATGAAAAGCCCCTATCCGCTATTCCACCCCACTGGCATATCGCCTGTGTGAGGGGCCCTCTATCGGCCAATCGTTTAGGCCTACCCCAGGAGAAAGCGATCACGGATGGCGGTATTCTAGTGCGTCGATGCTTCCAAACTACTGATAAAAAAAAGACATCCTATGCCTTTATGCCCCATATTCACCACGCTAATTTTGCAGATGTTACCTGGAAGACATTATGTAACGAAGTGGGCATTGGCTACATCGATCCTCGTTGGCCCATAGAACAGATCTTACAGGCCATTAGCGGTACCGAGGTTTTACTGGCCGAAGCCATGCATGGCGCCATCGTGGCAGATGCCTTAAGAACAGCTTGGATTCCTGTTGTTACCAGTCCCAGAATTCTCAGTTTCAAATGGCAAGACTGGTGTGCATCCATTGGTGTACCGTATCGACCATGGCGGCTGTTGCCATTACCGGATTATCCAAAATATGCTCGAGGTCTGCGGTCGTCCCTCCAGGCAGGATATCTGCGGGCAAAATGGGGTCAGCAGACCCTGATGCATCAGCCAACGAAGCTGCTTAAACCAGCTATAACAGAGAGCCTGACTTGTTTGCTCAAACAAGGGCAGCCCAACTTGAGTATGGATAGCACCCTGGAAAGACTGACCGTACAGTTAGAAGCAGCGTTAAGTTCTCTAAAGACGTTTCTGATTTGATCAGCAAACTACTCAGGGAATTTTAAGGGTTTTCACAACACAATTAGTTATCACTTGGCTAGACTGATAACACCATAGGATTTCTATCTCATGAATAATATGTCGCGCATCGCATTTTCTCAGTTTGTTCGATGTAGGCAGACATTACCAGCTGTGTTGTTGTTGACCCTGGGCATTTTGAATGCTCCAGCTATGGCTGCCAGCATTACCTTAGAGAATATAAGGTTTAGTGAATTCAGAGGTGACTTTAGGATCACAAGAGGCGTAAGGACTGCAGATTCCTTAAGAATTTTTCAAGATGTGACAGGTCCTAACATCGATCTGTTTATGTCGATTCGAGGTCTGGCTAGTGCAGGGTTAAGTGGATTTAGGCTGGAGTCAGTTGTTACTAATCGTACCAATACCCCCTGGATTTTCTTTGATCATGAGCTGCAGGAGCGATTTGGGGTACCCAGTCCTGAGCAGGACGGTCTATCCTTTGCTCAGGGGTTTTCTTCTGTTAGACCCGTATCAAATGTTTTTTCTAATGTTGACGAAGTAACAGATGTGCGAGACTTCGTTAATTTCTCGAGGGGTGTGGTTAATCCAAATCAAACGGTTGTCTTTCGATATTTTATTCTCGATAATGCTCCTAATGATTTATTTTTTCTCAGACAGCGACCCAATTTCGCGCCCGGTGGCGTAGGGGTTGTTGCGCCACGGCGAGTGGCTCCAGCTCCACCACCAGCTCCACCGCCCCCAGTTGCTGCTCCACCACCAGCCCCGCCACCACCACCGCCCCCAGTTGCTGCTCCACCAGTGCCAGCCCCGCCACCGCCAGCTGCCCCGCCAGCCCCGCCAGTAACGCCGCCTGTTTCTGAACCCGTTGTACAACCGTCGCCAGCACTGCCAAGCAATCCGCCAGCGCCACCTGTTTCTGAACCTGTTGTACAGCCGTCACCAGTGACTCAAGTTCCAGAACCAACCGTATCCGTTGGGCTATTTGGTCTGATGGGATTAGGGATGTTGCTACAACGCATGGGTGTTTCTGCACGGCTTAGGTAACTAATGTTGGCATTTGGGTGAGAATTATAATTATGTGGCCATCTGGCGACGGCTGAGCACAGCATCTCTACAGTGGCTGTATCGGTAGTTTGAGTGAGATTTTTGATGGCGATTCACCGATGCCACCATAGGGGTGTGTTGCCTAGTCATGGACGGTGGTGAAGATTCTGCGGGTGTGGTAGTGGTTAGATGAGAATTAGATTAAATCTGTTTCCTGCCTTGTTTTAACATCAGCCAGATCAGGACGGGGGCTCCTAGCAGGGCCATCACCGCGTTGAGGGGGAGGATGGTTTGACTGCCGGGAACCTGGGCAATGCTGTTGGCTACCAGGGCAAGCAGTGCTCCCAGCAGGGTAACAACGGGGACTAATAGGCGATGGTCCTGGGTGCGAAAAAGGCTACGACCCAGGTGGGGAACGGCCACACCGAGAAAAGCAATGGGACCACAAAAGGCGGTGATGCTACCTGCTAGAAGAGAGGCACTAACGATCAGATAGCAGCGGACGACGGTGACGGACAGCCCCAGGCTGATGGCCTGTTCCTCGCCCAGAAGTAATAGATTGAGGGGTTTATAGGTAAGCTGGGAAATTCCTAATCCAAGCAGTACCACTGATAGCAGGATGGGCATTTGCTGCCAGGTGACGCCGCTAAAGCTGCCAAAGGTCCAGCTGAGGTAGGCAAGGGTTTGTTCTAGACGGCTAAAGTGGAGCAGGATAGTCACCAGGGCGGTGGTAACGTAGCCGAGCATCAGGCCGAAGATGAGCAACGCCAGGGAACTACGGACCTGGCGGGCCATAATCAGAACCAGGAGCATTGAGATCGCAGCTCCCACACTGGCGGCTCCGACAACACTCAGCTGTCCTAAAAATCCAACACTGCCCCCGGTTAGGACAATCAGAGCAGCTCCCAGGCTAGCACCAGCATTGATGCCAAGGACAGAGGGTCCGGCGAGGGGGTTACGGAAGAGGGCCTGGAGTTGGAGACCGCTGATGGCCAGGGCTGAGCCTGCCACCATAGCGGTTAGAGAACGGGGCAGGCGGAAATTGAGGATGATTTCTTGCCAGGCGGGTTTGCTGGCGGTGCCACCGAGGAGAATGGTGAGGACTTCGGTAGGGGGGATGGGGACGGAGCCCAGGGCGAGGCTGGTGAGGAAGGCGATTAGGAGGATAAGGGTAAGGAAGGTAAGACCGCTGAAGCGTTTGAGTGAAAGGCGATTAGCAAAGAATCTATTAAATACTTTTTTGAATCGGGGAATTGTTGGAGATCTGGTGGATATGGTTTTTAGAGGATAAATTTTATTGGCCATGGGTAGTTTTGTTATGTGTGGAGCGGTTGAATGGCGGGACGCCGCCCTACAACCCTCGTACCGGAGGGTTATCGTAACCCACCCCCGGGGGCACCCCTCCCAAGAGGGGGATTTAAACGAACGTCTGATTAAATTCTCCTCCCTTAACTAGATTTCTAATCTTCACTCGTCTTACCTCCGTTCGATAACTTCCATCCCCATACAACCAAACCAACCGAAACCCCGGTCTCTCTTCAACCACCTCCAACTCTGGCGATATCACTTGCAAACAGGTTGATGGACATCCATAGAAATCAACTCCATTAGTACTTCGCCCATGAAACTCATGATGAATATGTCCAAAAACAACAAGTTTTACATTGGGGAAATGGTCCAGCACAGTGAGAAACTCACGGGAGTTTCTTATCTGCATCTGGTCTACCCAATCGATTCCAACCGGGACCGGCTGATGATGCAACGCTATTAGAGTTGGTTTGTGGGGATGCTGCTTAAGATGGGTTTGAAGGTTTATCAATTGCTGAGGGGAAAGATGCCCTTCTCCAAATTTAGCCTGGGGTAAAACGGAATTAAGCAGCATCAGTTGCCAGTGGCCTAAATTGACGGCAGTGAGTCCTTGACTGGTGGGTAGTAACTGAAGCGCTTGTTGGAGATTTTCTAAGTGATCATGGTTGCCAGGGAGCCAGTAGATGGGCATGTGCAAGGGTGCGATCGCAGCTACCAAATGACCATAAGCGTCGGCTTCACCCCGTTCAGCCAGGTCCCCCGTTAGTATTAGCCCATCAGGGTTACACCGAACAACGTCCTGCAACACTGTATTAAACGACTGCCAAACATTGCAGCCTCTGAGTTCAGCCGTGGTCTGGGCCAGCAGATGGGCGTCGGTGACTTGGGCTAACAGGATAGACTTGCTCATGGTTCTAGCTTTTGGTAGTAGACCAGGTTGTGGTCGGGCAGTAACTCTGGATGGAAAATCTTCACCAGGTCAGCAAGAATCAGGTGGGGATTGACGGCACCGCTTTCCCAATAGTCGTTACCACCTGTAGGGCTCATGCGGGCATTGTTATTAAAGATGCTGTCTTGTTTGAGGGCATCGAACTGGCCGTAGCGGGAGTCGGTTGAGATCGCATCGCCATGGCGATGCCAATCCTGGCTGACATTCACCCACACGTCGGCAGTAGAAGCCTGATCAAATACGGATTCAAAGTCCAGGGGGATGGTAACGGTAGAGTCATTCTCCGCCCATAGGTAGGCCGCCCCGGCATCTTTTAATAGCTGAGCGGCATAGCTTTTACCACCAGACATATACCAGGTACCTTCGTAACTAAAGCCAGAGAAAACAGTCGGTCGGTCTTTTAGGGAGGCTGTTTTCTCTACTAGGGATTCATAGGCCGTAGAAATTTCTGTAAATCGTTGCTGAGCCTTTGCTTCCTGATTAAAGAACAACGCTGTAAACATCAACCATTCTGCTCGTCCCAGGGGAGACACCTCTACATATTCTCCCACCATGGCCACTGGTAGCCCTGCCTGTATCAGGCGGCTATAGCTATCCACATCTGGGTCACCGGTACCGTAAGCCATGACCAGGTCTGGGGCACTAACCAATAGTTGTTCTATATCCAGGGTTTTACCAGAGCTAAATTCTATGAGTTCTCCTGCTTCAATCTTTTTACGCACATCGGGCATGTATACAAAACTAAAATTATCCATACCCACGAGGGCATCTACCCGGTCCAGTAGCTCTAAGTGTGGCAGGTATGTGGTGGAAAGTGTGGCCACGGTGTTGATGGGAACCTGTATGACCTGAGCATTTTCAAATTCTGCTGGAGTTGGCGTTCCGCATTGTACCAGCAGATACTCAAAGGTTTTGTTAGCAGCTTGCCATGGCTGTGTCACAGTGACCACCTTGTAGTGATTGTAATAGTCTACAGAAAAGCCTGACGCATACTCTGGCTGAATCTTATCGGGAAAGTAGTCTTTATCAGGCTCATAATCTGTTACACAAGCAGAATTCTCAGAAGTAGGAGATTCCGTTGTAGAGGGAAGTTGTCGACAGCTAACAGCAGCTAATGAGGTTGCTAGCAAAGCTGCTGTTAACGCCTTTAATCTAACTGATTTTGTAACGGTGAAATCCTGAGCAGAACAATTCTTCCCTTCAGGGGGTTTCTTAAAAAGACTATACCGATTGAATGCCCACTTCTTTCTAGCTTCTTTAACCCTCTTACTGTCCCCCCTCGTAAGGGGGGTAGAGTTGTTTCCAGATTTCTTACATAATCGGTACATCATTAACCCCCTCTCCCCCTACACCATCAAAAAATCCCTCTCACACCCACTTGAATACTCCGACCAACACCAGGAAACCCGGGAAACTCCTCGTACTGTTCATCAAAAATATTGTCCATACTCGCATTTAGAGACCAGCTCTCACTTAGAGGGACCCGTAGTTTAAAGTCCACCGTTGTGCGACCATCAAGAGATTCTACATTGCCTCGGTCGACAAAGAAATCACTAATGGAGTGTAAAAACAGCGCTGCATACAGCCCATCCCCCGGCTCATAAGTCACACCCAGGTTAATGCTGTCAGCATGGGTAAAGGGGAGCGAATTGCCATCATCGGCACCGGCATCAATCTCCGGACGATTCCAGGTGTAGTTAGCAAAGGCAAATACATCGTCTAGTACCTGATAGTTCAGTTCTGTTTCAATGCCAATTGCATTCACCTGGTCAATATTTTCCAGTCTCCCACTGGCTAGATTGAAGTTGATCGCATCATCGATATCATTGTGGTAAAAGATAAACCGAAATAGTCCCCGGTCGCCAATTTGTTGATCAATACCAACATCAAAACTAAGGCTAGTTTCGGGCTCTAAATCTGGGTTGTTGAAGGGTGGAAAGAAAGAGTTTGGGTCTACAAAAAATAGGTCGACCAGTGTGGGAACCCGGAAATTTCGGGCAACGTTAGCCCGCAAGTTGGTAGTTTCGCTCAGGGCTACCCGTGTACCCAGGTTAAACGATGTGAAAGAATCATCAGCCAGGTCGTTAAAGTCTTGACGAACACCAGCATTAAGGCTGAACCAGGAGGTAATATCAGCCTGGTATCGGGCAAAAATTCCAGTCTGGTTAATACTGTCGTCGTAGTTTACAGCGGTAAGATCGGTAGATAAATTAGTAACTTCGTTCTCTGCTTGAACATTTCGATAATCTACACCGTAGGTAATATTCTGATTCTCGGCAAACTGCCACGCATGCTGTAGCTGGCCGCCCAAGGATGTTTGGTCAATTTCGCTTTTGCTAGGACTCTCGAAACTATTATCGGCCACTGGGTCAGTAAACGTATTCTCAAGGAAGTCGCCATATATATGCGCAGTTAATAATGAATCATCACCTTGCCCCAGGTCCGCTTCATACGTGAAATCCAGCAGCAGGTTCTCTGTATATTGATTGTCGTCTGTGGTCAGGGCGTTAAATCCACCTGAGACGCTTCCAGGAACTGGTATACCACCAGGCACACCTAAATCTTTGGTCAGATACAGCGCTCCTAGACGGACTCGATTACGCTCATTGATATCAGTAGCTAGCTGAAAGTTGAGGTTGTTGTAGAGCGCCTCCGCATTGGTGCGGGTATCATCAAAATCAGTAGTCGTTAGGCTGAATGGAAAGTCATTGTCAGCATCGGTGCGGTTGTAGCCCAGCCGCCAATCAACAGTGCCAGTGTTTCCCTGCACCTGGACTACCTGGCTGTTATAGCCAAAGCTACCAATCTCAAAGCCGGTAGTCGTTTTGATGCCGTCTTCTTCGAGCGGCCTGCGGGTAATAATATTAATCACCCCACCAATGGCGTTAGACCCATATAAAACCGAACCGCCACCGGGTAGCACTTCGATTTGCTCCACTGCATCGGTGGTAAAGACAGACAGGTCAAAGGCCCCGCCCGCACCTAATTCGTTAATGGGACGACCATCTAGCAAAATCAGGGTTTGGGCAGAGCCACCGCCTCGAATAAATTGACCGCTCAGGGCTCCTAGCTGTCCGCCGGATGTGCCTTCGCTCAATACACCTGGCAGAAATAGCAGTGCTTCGTCTACGGTACGGGCTCCTTGGGCTGCGATTTGCTCACGGTTAATCACATAAACAGGCTGAGTAGCTTCGCGTACAGTGCCTTCCCGACGGAAAGGGGAGTAGACGGGCTGATCGAGAATGCTTTCGACAACGTTGATACGTAGGACATCTTCTTCAGCAGCCTGGGCTAGCCGGTCAGAGATTTCAACATCAGGTGCTTCTCCAGCCAGGGCAGGTGCTGCCAACAGAATAGACAAAAGAGTTAGAGAAACAGGGAATTTGGACATGGTAGATTTTGGGCTTTCAAGTGTGTAGTGCGTGGCGAAGAGCGAGGGAAGAGAGACTGTTTTGAGGAAAGATTTTCTCCAGCTCAAAATCTTCCCCCCTAAGGGGAAGCCAATGAAAATTTGGCCAGTTTGAGTAATTAGAGATCTACCAATTTCCGTTTGCAATGAAGATCGGCCCATGCAACCAGAATCAATTCTCTAAAAAGACTTTTCTTGAGCCAGCATGGACAATGGACTAATTTCAAGTCCGTGGCAGAATTATGTGCAGGTTCTGCATGCTGGACAAACACCTTACTATCAGAACAGCCTGGTGTTTGCTAAAGGGGCCATAAACCTTATATAGCCTGTACTAGGGGTGGCAGCTATACCTACAACAGACTTGCCAGTGGATTTGTGATCGTGCAAAAAATATTTGATTCACTATCCGTACCTCGCAGATATTTTTAGGTCATTGCATCGGCGGGCATTCTGACTGAGAGGTATAAACCACGCCCAAGTAAAAACTTAGACCTGCTTCCACGTTCAAACTTAAGTTCTGGGCGTGGAAAAGGGGTAGAACCTCCTTCACAGCTGCGGGACAGCGGCAGATTTTCACTGCACTTTCCCCGTTGACTCTAGCGGCTGGTTCCCACTAGAACCGATACAGTGGACAGATCATATCATGCGGTCTCAATTCTGAAATCTTGAGATTAGAGAATAAATTTGACACGATTGCCCTCTTAGACGGATTCAAGATGTTTGCCAATCATCTGCAACAGTTCTTCAGCCTCGGGCGGTTTAACTAAAAATTCAGTAGCGCCCGCCATGTTAGCACGGGCACGATCAACGGGTTTATCCCGTCCGGTCAAAATGATGATAGGAGTATCCTTAAAAATAGATGTATCTCGCAGAAATCTACAGATATTGTAGCCATCGGTGTGGGGCAAGACTACATCAAGCAGTATCAGGCTAGGCATATGCTTAATCAATTCAGCAAAGCCCTGCATCGGTTCGTGAATAACTAAGGTACGATACCCCCCCATAGTTAAGATTTTTTCAACGGTATGGGTCAACATTGGGCTGTCGTCAATACAAGCAATCAGAGGCTGTTCACTGTTATCACTTGATAAGATTAATTCAGGGTTTGATACTGTGTCCGACAGAATAGCCTTAGACGTTGGCATTATATTTGACAACATCGCCCCAGGATTGAGGGATCGTGTGTTAGCGATTACTGCTGGTTTGTAGGCTTTAGCAGAGGTATTAGGTGATGGAGCTTTTTTAGGGGCTTTTGGTGCTACGACTGCAGCTAACGTCTCTTGAGCGATCGGTGAGCGGTGAGGCGACAACTGGATAGCAGATAGGGGCAAATCAGGTATAGCTTTGAACTTTAGCAACCCATCTTGAATCAGGGGAGATAGCGATTTTGTTATTTCGACAGGTGATTTATCTAAGGTAGCAGCAATATTCCATAGAGTATATTTCCCAGTTATGTACTGATGGGGAATCAGCAACTGTTGAAAGTTTATGGGTTTTGTTAAGGTAGGTGCCATGGTGGGAGCTATTTCTGCCAACCCTGCATTTTGCCAGTCTCGCTGCATATTTTTAACCTTACTCATAACCATTTGCACTTCCCACTGAGAAAGTGCAATAGTTCGGCTAAAACGAGAGATTGGCAGTGTAGTCGATTGCCATTCACATTGTATGTGGGCACATTGGCTAAGCTCAAATAAACATTCTCGAAGTACCGAACGGAGCATTAGCTTAGCTCGAACCAAATTTAGCTGTTGTTTTTTAAACCCTTGATCCAGCAAATGTAGTTGCCAATACTGACGAGTCTCAATTTGAGCAGTATCAATACTTAACTTAAACTTAGGAAAGTACTGATTGACAGTTCGATTCCAACGTCGAACTGCGTGCAGGTTATCTACAGCGTAGAATAGTCGTCCCTGGGCAAAATGAAGTGTCCAAATTACATTGTAATTATTAAGAATTAAATGCCCCTCAAAATGATTATTTGGCAACTTTAATAGTTGGATAAGCTCTTTGATTTCCATCTGCCATAGCCTTTAAATAATTTTTTTGAAGAGTTTTTATCAGGCTCTACGAGTTTCTACATGAGTTAAATCGAGGAATCAATTCCAAAATTTTGATCTAGTAGAAGCTTCCAAAATCATTTTGGAGGACTTAACTTGAGCTATAAAATGAGCCTAGTATGAGCAAATTAGCGTAGATAATTTGAAAGTATATTTTGAAAACCTCTTAAATAAAAGAGATTATCCTTCTTAGAAAGTATTAGTGGAAATATAGTAGTTGTAACTAAAATAACTCAGTAGGTATTTTCAACCTCAACACCAAGTTCAAAGTATCTAAGTATCAATCAGGAAAAACACCAAGGTTAAACACCAAGATTAAACAAAACTCATCTCAGTTTTCCTTTTTATAAAGATCTAATAAATTGTAATCAATTTACTTTGAAATCAAAAATCATATCGATAGAAATTTTTCGACTGTGTCAAACGCTACTATTACTTATAGATACTGATAGAGAGAATCAAACAAGCTGTTGTTAGAAATGTAACATAACAGCTAATGCAATTCGATTATCAGATACAGGTAATTATTTTTGTTTTTTAGATTGTTGTTTCTATGACAATCTAGCGTTGCAAATTTGAGACTTTCAAGGATATTCATTGCCTTAACTGTCCTGATATATGGAGTAGAAGAAAAATTTGACAGCTAAGGTAATTCAGAAAAAGTCTTTCGTGGGAAATTCTGCATACTCACTTACATAGGATAAACTATGTCTTAAGGCTTCATTTTAGCGCTTGTTAATCTAACTTCTGGGACTAAAGACCCATTCTAAAACTTAGGTCTTTAGTCTCATGATTTGTTCCTATAAGGTTGTCTAGAATACAGACGCAGCACACAAAGTTCAAATAGGTCTGTTTTCTGTATTACAAAATAGACTTGTTTGTAATGAGTTCCTTTTTGCAGAGAGTGTATTATGCATTGTTCCCTGGGTAGTTGTCTTTACATTACCTTTAATCAGGATTTATTTGAACTTTAAAACCGCTTTCTGGCCTTAATCGTAATAACCATAGTAAGCGTTTTAGATGGGGTGTATTGCTATGGAGATGGGCGGTGTCTAAGATGTTTTGCACTTAGAAGATCTAATGTATAGTTTTTTGATAAGCGTTAAGCGCACTGTTTGTGTGAACTGAGATGGCTTGATTCTTTCAACTGGCTCCATTCCTGAGTTGGCATTAAGAAAGCACTCAGTTAATTCTCATAGTCCATTGGTCATGATTTACAGAAATCTGGAGGGGCACTTTTGTAGCCCAGGAAAGCTCATGCTTGCTAAGCTGATGCGCTCTACCGTTGCCAGAGTTATGCTGGCGGCTTTGACTTGTTTTTTATGCCTTTTTAGCTCACCTTTGGCTCCTAGTGTATCAGCACATAATTTGGGCCAAAGTTATGTTTATTTCCAGATTAGAGAAAATACAATCTCGACTCGGGTGGAGATGCCGGTCAAAGAGCTTAATCAGGTGCTTGATCTGGGTTTCCCCGCCGATAAAAAGGTAAGTATGGAGGACATTGAGCCCCATATGGAGCAGATTAGGGCCTATGTGAATGAATATCTAACCCTTGATTGTTCGCCAGGAGCATGTGAGCCGGTGTTTCAGGACCACAGGTTTCTAAATACAACATTTGCTCAGTTTTTACTGCTTGATTACGCATTAGAAGGCTTTCAGGAGCTGCCTGAAACTATCGATGTGACCTACGATGTAATTTTGGAGCAGCTACCACAGCATACTAATATGGCTTTGGTGGAAGAGAACTGGAGAACGGGCACCTTCCAAAATGAGTCTACACCGCTGATGCTCTTTAAGCGACCGGGGCAGACTCAGACGTTAGATCTCTCAGCAGGGGGAATATGGCAGGGGTTCTCTGCCATCGTTAACCTGGGGATATTGCATATCGTTGAAGGGATTGACCACGTTCTCTTTTTGGTAGCGCTACTGCTGCCATCGGTACTGCGGCGGCGAGAAGAT
The DNA here is from genome assembly GCA_039191365.1 of Cyanobacteria bacterium P01_F01_bin.13. Classification (GTDB taxonomy): domain Bacteria; phylum Cyanobacteriota; class Cyanobacteriia; order Phormidesmidales; family Phormidesmidaceae; genus Leptothoe. Next base: position 21,927 of record JBCCXQ010000034.1, read on the forward strand.
TCCCTATGGCAGCCAGTGGGTAAGTTTTCAACTGCGTTAATTTACATTGTTAAGATTGCCACGGCGTTTACCATCGCTCACAGTATTACCCTCTGTTTGGCAACGCTACAGATTGTTCAAGTGCCTTCCCGATTGGTGGAGTCCATTATTGCCGCATCTATTGGTCTGGCGGCACTGGATATATTTATCCCTATCTTTCGGGGACGTTCATGGCTGATAATTTTTCTCTTTGGGTTGTTCCATGGGTTTGGGTTTGCGGATGTCCTGGCTGAACTGGGGGTGACTAGCCAGCATGCAATTCTTTCTCTGTTTGGCTTTAATCTGGGTGTGGAAATTGGTCAGCTAGCAATTATTGCGGTGGTTTTTCCGCTGCTCTACTTGTTACGTAAACAGCGGCTCTATCCTAGCGTTGTAATGAAAACCGGTGCGTTATTGTTGGGGGCAATGTCGCTCTATTGGTTTATTGAGCGAGCATTTGATGTGAATATTCGAGTTTTGCCTGTGCTGCAGGGCCTATTTTAGGCATTCTTAGCACGATGAAACATCAGAGTACACCTATTTAGAAAACAGGTTTTCCATGGTTTCTTTGGCGCAAACGAGCGCGATTAATACTGTTGTAAATTCTATGTCACGGTTACAAACGCTGGTGCTCTCCGTTGAGGATACTCGACGTATTGTGGAGCATGTGGGTTTGGACGGGCTAATGGATGAGATGATTACCCGGCTCACCCAGGCGTTTGAAACGTTTGACCCTGGCCAAACGGTGGTGCCTGTACGCACCGGGTTTAGTTATGAACAACCCCACATGGGGCTGGTGGAATGGATGCCGCTATTTGAAAAGCATCGACAGATTGTGGTTAAGGCGGTGGGATATCATCCTCACAATCCAAGGTTGTATAATCTGCCAACGGTGCTTTCGACGGTTTCTGCCTATGATCCAGCCTCAGGGCATTTGGCAGCTGTCATCGACGGTACGTTTTTGACGGCATTGCGAACAGGGGCAGCATCCGCGATCGCAACCCAACAGTTAGCTTCACCTAATAGCACTATTCTCGGTCTCATTGGAGCAGGAGCCCAGGCCATCACCCAGCTTCATGGGCTTTCTCGCTGTTTTGACCTAAAGCAGGTGCTGATTTTTGATAACGATCCAACGGTGAGTCAGTCCTTTACGGAGAGAATAGCCTGTCTCGGATTAGACAGGCTAGATATCTGCCAGGCAGCGGTGGAGGATATTGTTGCCGCTGCCGATATTCTTTGTACCGCCACCTCGGTAGATGTGGATGACGGGCCGGTATTCCCCGACCAGGGATTAAAACCCTGGCTGCATGTCAATGCCGTGGGGGCTGATTTTCCCGGTAAGTTTGAGGTACCCTTAAGTCTTTTAGACCGGAGTTTTGTCTGTCCTGACTTTCGCGACCAGGCCATCCGCGAAGGCGAATGCCAACAGCTTAAGGATCTGAATAAAATTGGTGTTGAGCTATTTAATATAGTCAAGTATCCAGACCAATATCGTCACTATCAGCAACAGTCTACAGTTTTTGACTCCACCGGTTTTGCCCTGGAAGATCAGGTAGCCATGAACATGCTGCTGGACTATGCCACCGAGCTACAAGTCGGCACCTTCGTTGAGCTAGAAAGTGCCACCGCCGAAGTTAAAAACCCTTACAGTTTTGTTCTCTAAATATTCTTTAAGGAACTAACCCCCTTGCCTTCTCGGTCTTCTATGGCTCCTCTAACCCTTACCTATCGCCCCTACCCCAACCTTTACAATGGACTTCTCCTGGTCAGACGAACAACTTGCCTTCAAAAATCGCGTCATTCAATTTGCCCAAGAGAATCTGAATGGGGACATTATCGAGCGTGACTACCACGGCAAATTTTCTTGGGAGAACTGGAAAAAGTGCGCTGAATTTGGCATTCAGGGCATGTGTGTACCTGAGGAATACAGCGGCTCTCCAGCCTTGGACATTCTGACAGCAGTACTGGCAATGGAAGCCCTAGGTTACGGCTGTGAAGACAATGGCCTCACCCTGGGACTCAATGCCCAGATGTGGACCGTTCAGATTTTGCTGCAACAGTTTGGCACCGAGGCGCAAAAGCAGCTCTATTTGCCCAAACTGTGCAGCGGTGAGTGGATTGGCGTACATGCGCTGTCAGAACCCCAGGCCGGGTCAGATGTTTACAGTCTGCAAACACACGCCCAGAAGTGTGATGGGGGATATGTTCTCAACGGCAGTAAAAAGTTTGTCACCTGTGCCCCCATCTGCGATCTGGCTTTGGTGTTTGCCACCATCGATCCCAGTTTGGGCAAGTGGGGAGTGACCGCCTTTCTGGTGGAGCGGACTTCATCAGGGTTCTCCACCGGCCCCGTTAAAGACAAAATGGGACTGCGTACGGTGCCCTTTGGAGAAGTTTTCTTTGAAGACTGTTTTGTGCCCGATGAGAATCGCCTGGGACCAGAAGGGGCGGGGTTTAGCTTTTCCCATAATTCTCTGGAGTACGACCGCTGCTTTAACCTGGCCAGTGAATTAGGCACCATGGAGCGACAGCTAGAGAAGACCATCGACTATGCCAAATCTCGGGAACAGTATGGTCAGCCCATTGGTAAATTTCAGTCGGTGTCCAATCGGGTAGCGGATATGAAATTGCGGCTGGAAACGGCCCGACTGCTGCTGTATAAAGTGGCGTGGTTAAAAGAAAGAGCAAAACCTGCCATGCTGGAGGCAGCGCTACTCAAGCTATATCTCAGTGAGTGTTTTGTGGCCTCAGGGTTAGACGCGGTGCGGATCCATGGGGGCAATGGCTACCTGACCGAGTATGAGGTAGAGCGAGATTTACGCGATGCCATTGGTGGGGTGATTTATGCGGGCACCTCGGACATTCAGCGCAACATTATTGCGCGGTCATTGGGATTGTAGGAGGTGACCATGATTTATTTGTTGTCTCAAATTTTAGATCGGTCCGCCGAGCAGTTTCCTGACCGAGAAGCCTTTCGCTATGAGGAGAAAGGGCTGACCTATGCTGAACTCTGGCGGCAGGCCAATGGATTGGCCCATGCCCTGGTGGAGCGGGGGGTGCAGCGAGGCGACCGGGTAGGTATTTACCTGAGTAAAAGTTTGGAGAGTGCGATCGCGCTATACGGTATCTGGAAAGCGGGGGCGGCCTATGTTCCCCTCGACCCCAGTGCGCCCATTGCCCGTACCGCCTATGCCATTAACCACTGTGGTATTCGGCATCTGATTACCCAAAAATCAAAGCGGATGCGGATGCCGGATTTATTGGATGCGACCGTAGGGGCGCACCGCCGTGCGCCCCTACGGCACATTATTGGTTTGCCGGAGACATTTGCCATAGGCCATGGGGTACACCATTGTGATTGGGTAGATATTTTGCCCAGCAATCGACCGCCATCCGTCCCGGTGATGGAGCAGGACCTAGCCTACATTATGTACACCTCGGGCTCCACCGGTACCCCCAAGGGAATTATGCATACCCACCGCAGCGGCTTAAACTATGCGCGGATGGCGGCCCACACCTACGGTTTGACCTACACGGATCGTCTGGGTAATCACTCACCGCTTCACTTTGACATGTCCACCCTGGACTATTTCTCTGGACCACTGGTGGGGGCAACAACGGTGATTATCCCGGAAGCTTATACCAAAATGCCCGCCAGTCTTTCTCAGCTGGCCCAGGATGAAGCTTTGACCATCTGGTACTCGGTGCCATTTGCGCTGATTCAGCTGCTATTGCGCGGCGTGCTAGAAGAGAGAGACCTGACCTCACTGCGCTGGGTACTGTTTGGCGGGGAACCCTATCCAGCAAAATATATGTACGGGCTGATGGAGCGGCTGCCCCAGGCGCGCTTTAGCAATGTATACGGGCCAGCAGAAATCAATCAGTGCAGCTACTACCACGTGCCTCCGTTAGAAAAAGGACAGCCATTACCAGAAGACATTGCCCCCATCGGTCAAATTTGGGCTAATGCAGAAGAGATTGTCGTAGACGACCAGGATGCGCCAGTGGCACCGGGAGACGTGGGCGAGCTACTGGTGCGGACACCCACCATGATGACGGGCTACTGGCAGCGCCCCGACCTGAATGAGCGAGCGTTTTATCCAACAGAAATTGCCCACCAGACAGCCGTGTTTTATCGCACGGGAGACCTGATACAGCAGCTGTCGGACGGTAACTATCAGTTTGTAGGACGCAAGGACCGACAGATTAAGACTCGGGGCTATCGGGTGGAGCTGGATGAGGTGGAAGCCGCCCTGGTGGGTCATCCCCAGGTGGAGGAAGCGGCGGCCTATGGCGTTCCCCTCGAAGGCGGCAGCCACCAGATTGAGGCGGCGGTGATTTTGAAGTCGGACACCACAATGGATGAGGCGGAACTAAAGCGACAGGTGGCGGAGCGGCTGCCTGGATATGCGGTGCCGGAGACGGTTGCGATCGCAACCACATTCCCCCGCACCACCAGTGGCAAAATTGACCGTCGCACGCTGCAAACCCAGGCGATAGCAAGACTTCAGTCCGCTGCTACCGAGCCTCACAAAACATCAACAATTTAGCGATAGGAGCAAACACCATGACTGCAATTCAACCAAAGCCAACAGCACCGCACCAAAGCCCCAACTACCCACCAGTTATCCAAGCCTATATCAGTGATGTTTTACTCAATGGCCGGATGCAGGTGGAGCCAGATGATGACCTGTTGGTGGGAGAAATTCTGGACTCGCTGGGGATGATGCGGCTGGTCGCTTTTATCGAAGAGACTTTCGAAATCAAAGTACCTTTAGAAGACATTACCATTCAGAACTTTCGTACCATTGAAGCTATTGATGAGTACCTAACCCGGAGAACAGGTCATGGTGCTGGGTGATCGGTCTAACAGCCTGAGTCAACAGATTGACACCCTGGCGTCGCAGTCTAATTTGACGACGGGGCAGCTTTTGCTGTGGCTGGGACAAAAGCTAAATCCAGATGTCCCGCTGTACAACATGGTGTTTAGCTTTACCATTCAGGGAGAACTCGATCCTGAACACTTCCAGCGGGCGTTTCAAGCGCTGGTGTCCGGTAGTGATATTCTCCGTTTAACCATCACTGAGTCAGCGGGTATCCCTCAACAACACGTTGCTCCGACGTTAGACTATCGTCTACCCCTGATAGACTTTTCCATAGAAGTAGATCCTCACCAGGCAGCACAGGTTTGGATGCACCAGCGTTCCAAACGCCTTCTAAATCTACAAGAATGTTTATTTGACTCGGCGTTGCTAACGTTAGCGTCGGATCGGTTTATTTGGTATTTCAACCAGCACCATTTAATTACAGACAACTGGTCGGTTTCGCTCCTTTACCGACAGCTACAGCAATACTATGGACAATCACTAAATGGTGACCTAATAGCAGCATCTGAGCTACCCGCCTATCTTGACTATGCCCGACTAGAACAACAACAGTCCCAGCAACAGGCCATTGCCCATTGGCAACAGAAACAACAAAATATGCCATTGCCCATCTCTCTCTATGGCCACAGTGCTGAGCTGCTCTCATCCCATACAGAGCGAACCTACTTTAAACTAGACCAGAGACGATCTGAAGCATTGCGCACCCTGGCAAAAACGCCAGAAGCTCGAACGCTTTCAATTCATCAGTCTCAGTTCAATCTGTTTTTAACCCTGGTATTTGCCTACCTGTACCGGGTAAGTGGTAGCAGCAAGCTGGCGATTGCCGCGCCTGCCCACAACCGACCTACTCCAGCTCTAAAAGAGACTCCAGGCGTCTTTATGGAACTGTTTCCACTCCATGTGGAGATTGAACCCGAAGAAACCTTTACATCGCTGTTGGGAAAAGTGACAAAAGAGTCCATGGCGTTTCTACGTTATGCCCGATCTGGAGTTAGCCACCATGGTATAGATCGCAATGTCAATGTTGTTCTGAGCTATATCAACGTTACCTTCCCAGCATTTCACGATCTGCCAGTACAAACCGACTGGATCCATTCTGGATATGGGGACCCTCAGCATCACCTGCGGCTGGAGGTGCACGACTTCAACGCCACAGGAAATTTTACACTGCAGTTTGATTTCAATTGTGATTTGATTTCGGCTGTTCAGCGACAGTGGGCAACTGAACATTTTTGTAAGCTGTTGGATGCCTGGCTGGAGAATGGTCAGCAAGAAATTGAAGCGGTGGATATCCTGACTGAAGCTGAGCGGGAGATGCTATTTGGAAGCGCTAACGATCCAGACTCCTCCGCCCGCAGTAGCTTTTCTGAAGATGAGCATAGATCTATTCAAACTCTTGTGGAAAGATTTCAGCAGCAGATAGAGTTTGCCCCTGATCAGTCAGCTGTTGTTTTTAAAGAGAAAACGCTCACCTACGCAGAACTGGAGGCCCAAGCTAATCAGCTGGCCCACTATTTGATCAAACACGGCATCACAAATGGCAAGACCGTAGGTTTGTTCCTAGAGCGTTCAATCTCCATGGTTGTTGCTATCCTCGCTAGTCTTAAGGCGGGGGCTGCATATTTACCCATTGACCCTGCCTATCCAGCAGAACGTGCAGCCTTTATGGTGAAAGACGGACAGGCTTCTGTGCTGCTGACCCAACAGTCACTGCTCGAAACCTGTCCAAACGGACATGTGATTTGTTTAGAGACCCATCGGGATAAAATTTCTCAAGAGTCTACCGAGGCTCCTGCTGTAGAAATTAATGCTAATGATTTAGCCTATATTCTCTTTACTTCAGGGTCAACGGGACAGCCTAAAGGGGTGATGGTAGAACATTGCAATGTGTTGGCTATGCTGGATGGATTTGAGCAGACGGCTCCTAATGGACCTCAGCGACGGGGAACAGCTGTATGCTCCTATGGTTTTGATGTTTCCGTCTGGGAGATTTTTTCGAATCTTTGTTTTGGTGGAACAGTACATTTGGTACCTGCGGAGGTGGTCACTAGCCACAACCAATTTGCTCAGTATCTCATCAGCCATAGCATCACCAGTGCTTACATCCCTCCAGCGTTATTGCCTACGGTAATTCAGAGTTTAGAGAACGTGAAGAGTACAGTCACCCTGGATCGGATTTTGGTAGGTGTTGAACCAATTCAACAACGGTTGCTACAGCGCTATCGTCGGCACCTACCTCAGCTGCGGATTGTTAACGGCTATGGTCCCACGGAAACCACTATCTGTGCTACGTTCTATTCCTTCGAAAAGGTGACAGATCCTGGAAAGATCACCCCCATTGGTAAGGCTGTGCCAGGGTATGAAGTGTATCTAATAAACTCTCAGGGACAGGAGGTTCCTGTGGGTGTAAAGGGAGAAATTCTCATTGGCGGAGCAGGGCTAAGTCGGGGATATCTAAATCGACCCGAGCTGATGGCGGAACGGTTTATTGATAATCCCTTTGGAGCCGGAAAACTTTATAAAACTGGCGATCAGGCTCGATACTTGCCTGACGGTAATTTGGAGTTTCTTGGACGTCTGGATCATCAGGTGAAGATCCGGGGTTTTCGGGTGGAGCTAAGCGAAGTAGAGACGGCATTAAATTTACATCCTGACATTCAGCAGGCAGTTGTGATTGCTCAAAAGACAGAGCAGGGCAATCAGACACTGCTGGCATATCTAGTTTTATCTGTTCCGTCCCTAACCAGTGGTGAGGTGCGAGAGTCCCTGCAACAAACAATACCAGACTATATGTTGCCAGGGGCGTTTGTGGTGTTGGATACTTTGCCATTGACTTCCAACGGCAAAGTAGATCGCCAGCGGCTATCCTCAGACGAGTATACCCAGCGCAAACGACTCGGGACAGAAAGTGACTATGTAACACCCCAAGGAGAGTGGGAGATTTATCTAGCCACTCTATGGGCCAAGTGTCTGCGGGTGGAATCGGTGGGCATTCACGACAACTTCTTCGATTTGGGGGGTGACTCTATCACCGCCATCCAAATTGCAGCTCAGGCAACAGAATCTGGGCTTTCCTTATCACCACAACATATTCTGCAACATCTGACGGTTTCTAGAGTGCTAGCCCAGGTCAATGGATTGGAAACTCATCGATATGAACAGTTTGATACTGAAGGTTCAATACCGCAGACGCCGGTGCAGCATGCCTTTTTTGAACAGAATCTGGCTGAGCCCCACTATTGGAACCAGAGTCTGCTGCTGGAGGTATCTCAACCTTTAGACCCCACCATTTTGGACAGATCTTTGCAGCAACTCGTACAGCAGCATCCTGTCCTGGCACTTCAATTCACCAGAGATGAGTCGGGATGGCAACAACAATATTCGAGGAGTATGCCTGATAGCCTACTGCAGTGTGTCGATCTCTCGTCACAGTCCATTGCGGACCAGAACCAGGCGATGGTGAATGCTGAGGCTGGGCTACAGGCCGGTTTAGATCTGGCAACGGGAAAGCTGCTGCAGGCAACATTGTTTAACCTAGGAGAAAATCGACCGAATCGCCTGCTATTAATAATTCATCATCTGGTGGTGGATGGAGTTTCCTGGTTAACGGTACTCAATGATTTGGAAACATTCTATCGGCAGGTACAAGGAGAAACCGTTAGTCGCCCTTTACCGACAACATCCTTCCAAAACTGGTCAGTGGGGTTGCTTGAAGCTGTCTCTACCGGTGGATTTATATCAGAGCTGGACTATTGGTTAAAACTGGCTCAAGTCCCAATCCATATCTTGTCTAAGGATGGGGCTAATGCTGCTGAAAATACAGTTGTTTCGACTCAAACTATTACAACCTGTCTGGATGTTGAGGAAACTCGTAAGCTGCTAAAGGATATGCCCAAGGTTGCCCGAGCCCAGGTGAATGAGATTTTGCTGACGGCCCTGGCATTAACGGTGAGTGACAAAACAGGGCAGGCATCTCTGCTATTGGATTTGGAAGGCCACGGTCGTGAAGAAGCGATTGTTCCTGGAACCAACCTGGTGCGGACAGTGGGATGGTTTACCACGGTGTTTCCGCTGTTGCTAACGCTGCCACAAGCAAATTCAGAGGCAAATTCAGAGGCAAATATAAGGGAACAGCTTCAGGCTGTGAAAGCACAGGTAAGGGCTGTTCCTAAAAATGGCATTGGCTATGGATTACTGCGCTACTTGAGCGAGGATTCTGCGATCAGGTCACAGCTACAGGCCATGCCCCAGTCAGAAATTCTCTTTAACTATCTCGGGGATTTAGCCGGACTGGTACCCGCTGACTCTATGTTTCAGATGGTGCGGGAGCTGCGTCTGTCACGCAGTCCTAAAGGGCAACGACGATATCTGCTGGAGGTGAATGCAGCGGTTGTGCAGGGGCAGCTACAGGTGGAGTGGTCCTACAGTCAACGGGGCCACCACCGAGAGACGGTGCAGGGATGGGCCGATGAGTTTATGCAGGGGGTGAGATCGCAACTCACCCACTACCTATCCTCTGACGCACAACAGGAATCTAGCTTTACGGCTGTGGACTTTCCCCTTGCCAATCTCAATGATGAGAAGCTGGGCAAAATTGCTGCGTTGTTGAATAAGGCTAACGGTGGGGGATAGAAAGATGCAACAAGGAAGTGATTTAAGCGACATGGTTGTTAATCAGCAATACGACACAGCGTCTCCTCAAAAAGCTAAGGACGCCTGGCGGGTTAGGCTGGCTCAGGATGTTCTTATGGGTCAGGGTGAAATGGCCGGTCGACTGCAGCAGATAGGACAGGCCATTGCGGTGGGAGTGCTGGGAAAACGCGCTCTGAATGACTATATGGGGAAGGTATATGAGACCCATTCAGCGGCCTACGACCCCAGCCACTATCAGCTCGATTGTGAAGAGAAAATCCTGCCCCTCCTGGTTAAGCATCACAGTCATGGCCAGCTGCTCAGTGCCTTTTGTGGTCAGGGGCGCGAAGCTAAATTTTTTGCCGAGCAGGGGTTCGATGTCACCGGGATTGACGACAATAAATCCATGATTGACGGAGCCATTGCCTATGCCAGGAACGCTGGTTTTAAGGCTCGGTTTGAGCTGGCTAATTTTCTGGACTATGCCCCAGAGAGTCCCTACGATGTTGTTTATTTGTCACCCTGGATGTACGACACATTTCCCGACCCGGCGGACCGTATCCAACTGTTGCAACAGTGTGCGACGATGCTGGCCCCTGGCGGCGTGGTTGTCATCTCCTATGTGCAGTTAACAAAGCCAGAACGACTATGGGAGAAGGCGCGACACTGGCTCTCCGTGACGGCGGCAGCCCTATCCGGTAGCGACAGGCGACCACGGTTTGGTGATCGGTTTTATGTGGGGATCTTTCATCACTTTTTTGTCCCTGGAGAACTGGAAGCCGAAGTCGACACCGCCGGGCTGCAAATTTTAGACCAACAGACGTCAGCCAATGGTCTGTTTAATTTCTGTATTTTGTCGGGGGGTGCAGCATCATGCAGCTAGAAAATGTAGCTGATATCTATCCCCTATCCCCTGTACAGCAGGGAATGTTATTTCATGCTCTGAGTGCTCCTGGGTCTGGAGTTTACGTTGAACAATATGCCTGCAAGCTGCAGGGAGAGCTACAGGTTACTGAGTTTCAACAGGCATGGCAACAGGTGATCGACCGACAGCCTGTGTTGAGAACGGCATTTTTGTGGGAAGGGCTGGACGAGCCGCTGCAGGTGGTGCGACAGCAGGTAAAAGCGGTTTGGCAGCTGGATGACTGGCAAAACTATTCTCCGGTTAAGCAAGAGGAGACGCTGACTGATTTTTTAGCATGCGATCGCACCCAAGGCTTTGACCTGCTGCAAGCCCCCATCTCGCGCTTTAGACTCATCCGTCTGCAAGCAGATATCCACCAGTTTATCTGGAGTTTTCACCACGTCCTGGCAGACGGCTGGTCCATTCCCATCATCTGGCAGGAGGTACTCACCTGCTACAGAGCTAACTGTCGTCAGGAGTCTCCAACGCTGCCCACCCTGCACCCCTATCGAGATTATATTGCCTGGCTCAAACATCAGAATACCAGCAGTGCCGAGGGCTTTTGGCGAGCACAGTTGAAGGGATTTATAGACCCGACACCGCTGCCTGCCGCTCGCAGTGAGCTATCGACTCAGCCCTACCGTCAACAAACCCGACCCCTAACGCCACAGCTACATACAAAGATCCAGACATTAGCCCGCCACCATCGACTGACGTTAAATACTCTTCTCCAGGGGGCCTGGGCGCTACTCTTAAATCACTACAGTGGCCAAAGAGAAGTCACCTACGGGTCCGTTGTCTCAGGCCGACCCACCGACTTAAAAG